>JAKFXQ010000002.1 GCA_021731295.1 Patescibacteria group bacterium | reverse complement strand
ACGTCTGCGCGGCAGTCGGCGCGGCTATCATACTTCTCTCAGCGACGCTTCTCTTGGCGTCGTCTCTTCCATTTTCATACGTAGATACTGGTTCGATTCAGCTGAACACTGCTTTCGGACAGGGGGATTCCGGTGGTGACTCGGGAGGAGACAGTGGCGGCGACAGTGGCGGCGACTCCGGTGGTGATTCGGGTGGCGATGGTGGAGGTGATGGAGGCGGATACGCTGAAGCGGCCTACTACTCTCAGGGTGACTATTACAACCAAGGCAACTACTACGCGGAAGCGACGTACTACTCGCAGGGTGATTACTACGCTGAAGCGAGCTACTACACCCAGGGTGACTACTACCATCAGGGTGGCTACTACGCCGAGGCCTCGTACTACTCGCAGGGGTACTACCACGAGGATCCTGTCTGCGCGATGTGGGCGGATCCGCAGTACATTTTCAAGGGCGACAAAACGCGCATCTATTGGGATTCAACGGGCGCGACATCGGCATCCATTGATAACGGAATCGGTGACGTGTCGGTGACGGGTAATCGTGAGGTCGGCCCTATCCACAGTAACAAAACATATACGGCGACGTTTACGGGCGGTGGTGGCTCTGTGCAGTGCTCCGTTCAGATAATCGTCACCGACATTCCTGATTATGATCCGCCCGTGTGTGACATTCACGCAGACAGGCAATCGCTTTCGAATGGGGAATCCACCACACTTCGTTGGAATTCCGAGCGGGCATCTTCGGCATCACTCTCTCAGTTCGGAAATGTTGATATTGACGGCTCGCGCTCGACGGGCGCATTGTGGAATACGGTAACGTATGTACTTACGGTATGGGGCTCGGGCGGCACCGCACAATGTCAGACCACTGTCGTGGTTGAGGAAAGTCACGACCGTCCATCGTGCGCACTGTGGGCAAATCCGTCTCATGTGCAACGATATGGCTCATCGGTCTTGCAATGGACAGTAACCGGCAACGCGACGTCCGCAACGATAGACAACAACATCGGTAGCGTTCAGCTTTCGGGCACACGCACGGCCTCAGACATCGCGTCTACTCGCACGTACACCATGACGGTCTACGGTCCGGGCGGTTCGAACCAGTGCCATACGACGATTACCGTCGCAGACACGCATCAGACTCCAAGCTGTTCCATTTGGGCAAATCCGTCTCAAGTATCGTACGGCGGTTCGACGAACTTGACGTGGAATTCGCAGAACGCTTCTTCGGCGTCGCTCACGAACGTCGGGTCCGTTTCCACAAACGGTAACTACACTGCGTACAACATCTACGGCACGCAGACGTACACGCTGACAGTCTACGGACACAACGGGCAGTCATCGCAGTGTGCGACAACGGTCTTTACGCAGCATCTACCGCCGCCTCCACATCACAATCCGACACCATCGTGCTGGATTTCACTCTCGAATTACGGTGGAAGTTGGTACGGACACAACAAGGCGACACTGACGTGGGGCTCGCAGTACGCCTCGTCTGCGTCGATAAACAACGGCATCGGCAGTGTCTCGGTCTCCGGATCGCGCGAAGTCAGCATGCACCAGTACTCGCAATACGTGATGACCGTGTATGGCTCTGGCGGCTCGGCGACGTGTGAGACGCAGCATGTCTTGCCGCCTCCGCCACCACCTCCGTATCAACCGCCTGTTGTCCTGCCGCCTCCGTATATTCCACCCCCAATCGTGAATATTGCGAACCCGTTCGTGTCGCTCTCGCAGATTCCGTATACCGGTCTCGGAGACAATGCCGCAGGCATGGCGTTCTCGTTCTCGGTGATGTCCATCGCAGGATTCGGCGCGTATATGATTACGCAGCGCCGCAGGAATGCGTTTGCAGATGCATTCGCACTCTTCGCGCCAATCTCCGGTCCTGCGCCGCGTGACGATGAGGAAGAAGAGGAAGCACTCGCGCCGATGATGACGACACGCGTTCTCAAAGACTAGTGTCAATCCGAGGTCCGAGGTCCGAGGAACGCCGCCCTATGGGCGGCGTTTCTTTGCTGGTCCTTGCGCGTCCTGCGGCTCTGATGTACTAGATAGAACGGAAGCGCAACTGCAGCAAACGGTGGAGGCACCATGCTAATCCAATTCGTGAAGTGGCTGATGTGGGGCGGGGCTTCGGCCGTGCCCATCATCGGCATCTATCTTATATTTCGGCTCGGCAAGGTCGAGCTGACGTTTAGGCAGGTGATGATTGCGACGTCGCTCGTCCTTATCTACGGCTCAATCTGGGTCGGGCTGACCGGGCACTACCTCTACGAGGTGTCAGAACCGCGTCTCGCTGCCTATATCGTCATGGGGGCAGGGTGGACGGGAGGCGTCGCAGGATGCGTACTTTTCTTCGCGGCAGCGTCGGCAGCAATAGATTCGTGAGTCGGTGAACAGGACGGAGCATCTCCGTCCTGTGCCATTTTATGCGCGTGTACGTATTTCTTCTTTCAGCGATACCGCAAATTCCTGCAGTGTTGCGGACCCAACTTTTCCTTTCTCTCGATGCTCGACGGTAACTGTCTCCGTACTTACTTCTTGATCACCCAAGACGAGCCAGTAGGGAACCTTCTCCGTCTTTACGGAGCGTACTTTCTTCCCGAGGGATTCATTGGATGCGTCGAGCTCCACGCGGATTCCAGCCTCATTGAGTACACGCTTTACCTCGTTCGCATACTCGACATGCTTCTCCGAAATGGGAAGAATGCGCACCTGTTCCGGCGATAGCCACAACGGGAACGCGCCAGCGTACTTCTCGATGAGAAACGCCATGGTGCGCTCTATGGAGCCGATGGAGGAACGATGCACGATGTACGTGCGATGCTGCTTTCCGTCGTCGCCCGTGAACGTAAGGTCGAATTTGATTGGCGATGAGAGGTCGTACTGAACCGTGAAGGCGGTATCTTCTTTGCCGTTCACGTTTTTCATTTGAATGTCGATTTTCGGTCCGTAGAACGCCGCCTCGTCTTTCGCTTCCACGAACGGCACGCCGCGTTTTTGCATCGCTTCGCGCAAGAGCGATTCTGCTTTCTCCCACCCCGCGTCGTCCTTGAAGTATTTCTCGGTGTTCGCTCGGTCGCCCTGCGAGAGGCGATAGGTGTAATCCTTGCCCATCTGAAGGCCAAGGACACCGTTTGCATACTCAATCAAATCGAGCGCCTTGTGAACTTCCTCGACCGCCTGTTCTTCCGACGAGCAAATGATGTGTGCGTCAGAGAGACAGAAGCCGCGCACACGCTGGAGCCCCATGAGTTCTCCTGACTGCTCGTAGCGGTAGAGCTTCGCGAGTTCCGCGTAGCGAATTGGAAATTCGCGGTAACTGTGTGGTTTCGAAAGATAGAGTTCGAAGTGATGCGGGCACGTCATCGGGCGGAGCATGAAGCTTTCGCCCTCCTCTGTGGTCAACGGCGGGTACATCGAGTCCTTATAGTGCGGATAGTGGCCGCTCTTTTCATACAGACCCAGTTTCGCAATGTCCGGTGTCATCACGTGGCTGTATCCACGCTTTATTTCTTCATCTTGGATAAAGCGCTCGATTTCGCGACGAATAGCCGCGCCTCTCGCAGTCCACAACGGAAGCCCCTTGCCGACCACGTCGGAAAAGGTGAAGAGGTCGAGCTCGCGCCCCAGCTTCTTATGGTCCCTCTCGTTCATCTCATGTTCTGACATATGCTTTAGTTAGGTAAATAAAAACGCCCTGGCATCTGTACGAATTGCTTCGCACACATGCCAGGGCGATCTTGGATCTGCCTTTCGGCAGACAAGCCGCGGTTCCACCTAGCTTCCCGCAAGTGCGGGCTCTCGTTCATCAGATTAGGCCTCTGCGGCGCCTGGGCCGTCGGGTGGTAGCCGACGCAATCTCTGATTCCGGAATGGTAGAGGCGTACGCGTGCGGCGTCAAGCCATCGCTTTCACTCTGTCCACAATGAAGCTCGCTTGGCCGTTCCGGTCGGAGAACTTCCCCTTGAGCATAATGCAGGAACCAGGCGCGAAGAGCGCCGAGTATTCCTCGTACGCTTTTGGAAAGACGACGATTTCAATGTCGCCGGAGAAGTCAGATATTTTGCCGAACATCATCTTGTCGCCCTTTTTGGTGAGGAGGACACGCGTGCTTTCGAGGTACCCAGCAATCACTGTCTCGATGTTGCGCGGGAAAGTCTCTTTCGCCGTCTTGATGTCGAACTTCTGTTTCGCGAGCGCCTCCTTAAACTTGTCCAACGGATGACCGGAGATGTAATAGCCCAACAATTCCTTCTCCCACGCGAGCTTCTGTTCTTGTGTCGCCGCTGGCGCAGGGGAGAGCTCGATAGTCGCGTCTGACGTAACGCCTGCGCCAAACAGTGAATCCTGTGAGGCCGAGACTTTTGTGTGCTCGCGATGGTGGGAAACAAGGTTCTCGATATTAGAGAGAAGGCGACCGCGTTCCGCGAATTCATCAAGGGCGCCAGACATGATAAGAGCCTCAAGCGATTTCTTGTTCAAGTTTTTATCCGTGACTCGTGAAATGAAATCACCAATAGAGGTGAATCGGCCGTTCTTTGTTCGCTCGGCGATAATCGAATCCGCGATGCCTGTGCCGAAGTTTTTTATTGAGTAGAGACCGAAGCGAATCGTCGTGTTGTCTTCGACGGTAAACGTGCCAAAACTCTCGTTGATGCGTGGCTCTTTTACCGCAAGCTTCATGCGCACGCACTCAGCTATTGTTTCCGCTACTTTTTCGACATCGCCGGAATCCGCTGTGAGGAGCGCGGCCATATAGTCGACAGGGAAGTTCGCCTTCATGTAGGCTGTTTTGTACGCGAGGTTGCCGTAACTTGCTGCGTGCGCTTTGTTGAAGCCATACGCGGCGAACGTCTCGATTTGTTGCCAGAGCTCCTCTGCCGTCGCTGGATTCATGCCACGGTCTATGACGCCTTTGATGAATCGGTCCTTTTGTGCACGCATCTCTTCTGGGATTTTCTTGCCCATCGCTTTGCGCAGCTTGTCTGCCTCGCCCCATGAATAGCCCGCGAGCTCGACGGCAATCATCATCACGTCATCCTGGTAGATGAGAATGCCGTAGGTTGGCTTCAATATTGTTTCCATGCGCGGGTCTAGGTAACGGACGCGAGCAGGATTCTTTTTTCGTTCGATGTATTCGGGAATAAACGCCATTGGGCCGGGGCGATACAGTGCGACCATGGCGTTCAAATCATGAATGACGGTCGGCTGTAGCTCTTTAAGATACGCAGTCATGCCGCTACTCGCCATCTGGAACACACCCAGTGTCTCGCCGCGCGTGAGCATCTCGTAGACCTTTGTGTCTTCTTGAGAAATACGCTCCAAATCAACGTCGGCGCCCACGCGTTGCTTTACGCGCGCGACGGAATCTGCGAGCACGGTAAGGTTGGTGAGACCGAGGAAGTCGAACTTGAGAAGGCCGATGCCGCCGTACTCATCGGCGATGGAATACATGTCGTACTGCGTAATCGTCTTTCCGCCCTTCGGATCGAGCTGGATAGGGATGTAGTCAATCACCGGTTTCGGTGCGATGACGACGCCTGCCGCGTGCACCCCTACGTGTCGCGCATTGCCTTCGACGCGCCGCGCGAGGTCCAGAATTTCCCGCGCCTCGGGGTCTTTCTTGTATGCATCTTTGAGTTCAGGAACTTCGTCGAGCGAGCTATCAATCGTTACGGGAAATCCCTGTTTGCCGAACGGAATCATTTTCGCGATTTTGTCGCCGAGGCCGTAGGAGTAGCCCAAGGCACGTGAGACGTCGCGTACTGCCGCCCGCGCAAGCATGGTTCCGAACGTACCGATTTGCGCGACATGGTCTGCTCCATAGGTACGGCGCGCATACTCGATAAGGTCGTCGCGACGGTTATCGGCGATGTCCATATCAATATCCGGCGCCGAAGGACGTTCCGGATTGAGGAACCGCTCGAACGGCATTTGGAACGCCATTGGGTCCACGGTCGTAATGCCGCAGAGGTAGGACACCATAGAGCCGGCAGCAGAGCCGCGTGTGTTGGTGTAGATGCCGTCTTCACGTGCATGCGTTAGGAGGTCAGAAACGATGAGGAAGTACGAGGCGTAGCCTTTTTGCGCGATGATTTTCAGCTCGTGGTCGATGCGTGCGCGCAATTCTGGCGTGTCGGCAAGACCGCGTTCCGTGATGCCTTTCTCCGCCTTCGCCAGCAATTCCGCGTCAGCAGATGAGCCTGCAGGGATTGGGAACTCGGGGAAAATTGCTTTGCCGAGCGTGAGCGACAGGGAACACATCTCTGCGATGCGCGCGGCAGTCTCGATGGAATCGGGATACTCGGAAAATACGTTCTGGGCGCG
Source organism: Patescibacteria group bacterium (assembly GCA_021731295.1). Classification (GTDB taxonomy): domain Bacteria; phylum Patescibacteriota; class Minisyncoccia; order Phycocordibacterales; family UBA2100; genus UBA10103. Next base: position 33,347 of record JAKFXQ010000002.1, on the reverse strand, counting down.
CTCCCGTGTCATGAACGACAAATCTGGGAGCGCGGTTTCTACGTCGCGATTCAATGTGCGACCAGTGCGAATATGGTCGACCAGTTCGCGCGCAGTTGCATCATCCGGCGCTAGATATGAGACGTCTTGGCTCGCGGCGGGCGCAAGCTTCAGCTGTGCCGCCAGTGCGAGTGCAGATTTCATTCGCGTCGCGAATCCTTCAATTTCTGGGTGCACGCAATGCTCAATGAAGCAATGTTCTCCGTAGATTGCCTTCAGCGCACGGAGAGATTCTTCGGCACGATCGGGCGAACCAGATTCCAGCGCGCGCATGTATTCACTGTCGCGCGCAGGAACGAGAGCGACGAGACCTTCTGAATGCTTTTGCATGAGCGCACGGTCTATGCGCGGTCTGTCTATGTGGAAACCTTCGAGGTGAGACGCGGTCACGAGTTGTATCAAGTTGTGATACCCAGCGTCATCACGCGCGAGGAGGACGAGGCGCGTGGGGTTCTCGTCTGTTTTATGTTCCTTGTCGTGCCGCGTTCGTGGCGCGACGAAAAAATCGACGCCGATAATCGGCTTCACGCCCTGCTTCACGCATTCTTTGTAAAACTCTATAGCACCATACATGTTGCCGTTGTCGGTCAAAGCAAGCGCGCTTTGGCCGTCGGCTTTCGCCGCAGCAACGAGCTCTTCAATTTTGGGGAGGGCTTCGAGAAGGGAATAGTGAGAATGGGTGTGCAGGTGCAGGAAATCTCGCGACATGCGCGGATTATACCCGAGTTGACTTGTCCACCGCCCTTGCCAAAGTGTGGGCCGCGCGTTCGGTATGATGAAGGTGTGCAGTGGTATATCGGCGTAGACGAAGCGGGACGAGGCGCACTAGCCGGTCCTGTCTGCGTCGGAGCCGTTCTCCTTCCCGAAGACTTCGACTGGCATGAAGTGTTCGCGCTTGTTACAAAACGAGGGCAACCAAAGTTGCGTGATTCTAAGAAGCTCTCCGCGCAACAGCGCGCCACGCTCTATGAGTACATCGTTGCGCATGGGCGCCTGCGCCACGCGCACGCACTAGTGGACTCAGAAACCATCGATTCTATAGGTATCGTGAATGCGACGCATGAAGCGGCATCGGTTGCCGTATCATCGCTCGGTATATCGCAGGGACGGGTGAAGGTGCTTCTCGATGCCGGATTAAAGCTCTCCGCTGCGTGGGAACAAGAATCGTTTATTCGAGGTGACGAGAATATCCCTGCAATTGCACTCGCATCTATCATTGCCAAGGTGTCGCGCGACCGATTCATGGATGAGTTGGCTGGCTCGCACGAGCGGTACGGATTTGAACAGCATAAAGGCTACGGAACCCTGGACCATCGTCGTGCCATTCATTCCTTCGGTCAGATTGCCGGTATCCACAGGTCGAGCTTCGTCCATTGACGACCAGTCGTTTCCGGCGCAGGATAGGTATGGCTGACTGCAACGAGGGGAGCTACACACTTGAGTGACAAGACCCAGCCGTTACGTGAGGTTGCAAAGAAGCATCTGCCGAACGCTACGCCCCATCAGGCACAGCGCGTCGTCTGCAGGTGCTGCAAGCACTTCGCTCCGCACGATTACGTTCGATGCGATGTCGAAGTGATCTGTCGTTCCACGGATAATAGCCGGTTTTCGCCGAGAGCAGACTCAAAACTCGAGGCGATATTCCGAGCTCATGACGCGGTGACGGAGACTGCAACATTGTGGGGGTTACAGCCACAATATCCCTCAAAACCAGGCAAATGAGCGCCCAGAGCGCTCGAGGCGGCCCCCTGAACGGGGCCGCTTCCATTTTCTAGAAATTGGGGTATAGTGCCCCGACTATGGTCGTACGAATGCGTAGGAATAGGTCCCAGACGGCGAAGCGCCGCAGTCATCATGCATTGGCAAACAAACAGGTTGCCAAGGATGAAGCAGGCAATCTCTACTTGAGTCACCGCGTAAATCCGGTCACCGGCAAATACCGTGGTCGCCAGGTTATTGATGTCGAGGCACGCGCAAAGCGTCTCGCGCGCCGCGCGAAGCGTCGTGCAACAGCACTGCGTGCTTCAGGTCAGGAGACCAGTTCCAAAACCGAAGAGAAGAAAGCGTAGCGCAATCCACACGCGCTCTCGTTTGTTCACTTCTCACAATCCGAGAAGTGATACACTCTCATTAGCGTTGTATGGCAAACAGACACCTTGCGAGGTCAGTCGTCCTACAGGTCCTCTTTGAACGGGATCAGTCTACTCCTTTGATGTCGAATGAAGTCGCGGAAACGCGACTTCTCGACTATGCGAAAGAGTTTGGCACCCGCGAGAGCGACATGACCTTCATGAAGGACTTGTTGAAAACTGCCATTGCCAAACAAAAAGAAATAGACCAAGTCATCGTCGCGGCGGCGCCCGAGTGGCCGCTCGAAAAAATCGCCGCAATAGACCGAAACGTCTTGCGCCTTGGGCTCACGGAACTCCTCTTTGCAGACAGAACACAAGTACCGCCAAAGGTTGCCATCAACGAAGCAATTGAGCTTGCGAAGAATTTTGGTGGCGCATCATCCAGTAAGTTTGTAAATGGCGTCTTAGGTGCAGTCTATATCGAACTCGGTGAGCCGGGGAAGGAAGACGGTGGCAAGCGCAAAGAAGTCATCGGTCAGAAACAGATGCCGGTGGAACACCTGGCGGGAGCTGTCGTGTACGCGAAGCACGAGGGTGATTTCTATCTCGCATTTGTGCACGACATTTTCGGCCACTGGACCATTTCCAAGGGCAAGATTGAACAAGGAGAGGATTTGCGCCAGGGCGCGACGCGAGAAATAAAAGAAGAGATGGGGCTCGATATCGAAATTCAAGAGGAGCTTGGCGTGAACGAATACATCGCGAATGACCAAAACATCAAAGGCGGAAAGAAACGCAAGCGTGTCACGTATTTCCTCGCAGAATCGCCATTCAGCGAATTAAAGCTCGGACCCTCCGGTGGGCTTGACGATGCGCAGTGGTTTCCGCTCGCGCAAGTCGGTGGCCTCAATTTCTACGACGACACGCTGAAAATCATTATTCCCGCCATCAATTTGTTAGCGAAAAAGCGCTGACTGGCGTCGGGCGCCTCATTCAGGTATCCTCGCCGTTATGGATTTTGCCCCGTTTGAAGCGCGCATAGGCTATACCTTCAAAAACCGCGCGCTTATTGAGACAGCGTACACGCACCGTTCCTACCTGAATGAAAATCGCGCCCCAGGGCGAGAGCACAACGAGCGCCTTGAGTTTCTTGGCGATGCCGTACTTTAGCTTGTTGTCACCGAGTTCCTTTTTGCTAAGTATCCGGAAAAAGCAGAAGGGGAGCTGACCGCGTATCGCGCCGCACTCGTGAACACGATTTCCATTTCGGATGCGGCGACGAAACTCGGCATGAACGAGTTTCTCCTCCTCTCGCGTGGGGAAGCACGCGACACTGGTCGCGCGCGGCAAATCATTCTCGCAAATGCGTTCGAGTCGCTGATTGGTGCGCTGTATCTCGATGGTGGCTACGATGTCGCAAAGGAGTTCATAGGGACGCAGTTGTTCCACAAAACTGATGATGTTGTCACGAAGCGCTTGTGGCAGGACCCCAAAAGTCGCTTCCAAGAACTCGCGCAGGAGAAAGCGGGGATTACGCCACGCTACGAAGTGGTCTCACAGTCAGGTCCTGACCATGACAAGACGTTCGTAACCGGTGTGTATCTCGATAGGGAACAGGTGGCGAAAGGCGAGGGTCGCTCAAAGCAAGAGGCCGAACAAGCTGCTGCGGAAAATGCACTGAAAGCTAAGGGGTGGTAGTCGAGTTGCGCTCACGCACCACCTGACGCAGAATGGCACCAGAGCTTCCCTCTAGCCCGAAAGGAACATGTCATGGGAGCCAGGCTCCGGCATTCGATTACCGCCACTCTACTCGTCGTCGTTCTCGTGGTACTGGTTTATTTGGTGCTGATATGGCCCGAGCACTACGGCTTCATCGCCGCCGCCTCCTGCCTCGCGGTCGCGAGTATTTTCTGGTCCCTAGAGGACATGGATCGTCCTAAGGTGAAGGCCATGGTGGCGTGCTCGGTACTTGCCGCGGTCTGGTTCACGCTCATGGGCAGCCTCACACTCGTTGCGCAGTGAGATCGCACAATAAGACTTCGGGGCCTTTCGAGGCCCCAAAGACTGACTGTGTGAACTATGGCTGGGTGCTCGTTGGCTGCTTGGTTGCAGCGAGCGCATCAGAATACAGGTTCGCGAGCAGACCAGCGTCCGGCGTGAGATTTAGTTCATTCAGGGGAATGTCTTTAAATCCTGATTTTACCGCTATGCGCACTCGTGAGCTCGATGCGCCGTCGTAGATTCGTGTCGGGTTTTCGGATGCGTACCACGCGTTGTATGCGGGAAGGGCAAGTAGTCCGGTTCGAATATGCGTCAGTTCCTGCGTGTCTGTCTGTTCGCGCTGACCGAGGTGTTTGATGAGCGCTTCTTTCTGATCTGGTGGCATGTCGCGATGACTTTGGATTCCTTTGGTGAGTTCGCGTATTGAGCGCTGGCGCAGCTCGAGAAATCGCGCTCTGTCAGCGATGGCTTGGGCGACGACACGATTCTGATCCTCTGGATTCAATTTTCCTGCGAGCCACTCGGAGCCGCGGGGCATGACGCGATCGATAAGCTGATTGAGACCTTTCTTCGTTTCGAGAGAACGCACGGCATCCGCATACAAGTTCGCGCGCACGACCGAGCTCGCCGTTTCTTGCTGCCAGAACTCAAGGGTGTCGGCAACCGCGCGTGAAAATTCCTGCACACTGTTGTTCGATGGGTCTTGTTTGTCGAATGCTGCACCAGCGACAGGAACTGGAGGACGACCTTTCTCGCGCGCGCTCGTGCGCATAAGAAATTCTATCTGCTCGGGATCCGTGAGCTTCACTGCGACCCCCGTAGAAATTTTTATGAACGGCGACATGATTGCATTTATGGATTCCGAGAGCGCCACACTTCTTGTGCGTGCTGCACCCAAAAGTTTAGGAAGCATTTCGTCTACCTCCACTTTGGAGCGTCTGCCGCTCGCGGCGAGTGCGGGCATCGTAATGAGCAGGAAGAAGAAGTTGAGGAGCGCCGCAATACCAAAGGCACCTGCAATTCGGCTGTAGGCGACGGCATCGCCGTGTTTTGCACGGTAGGTCGCCAGTTCTTCGCTCGACATCAGGATGCTCTGTGCCGGCAGGATAGCACCATCAACGCTCACTTGCGGGAGTGAGAATTGCGGAGCCTCCGTCGCCACGCCTTCGTCTACCTGCTGCAAGAGTCTCTCGATGCCTTTGGCCAAGGTATCTACGCTCCGCTTGGTTTTCGCGTAGTCAGCATTAATCTCTTTAAACAGCACGTTCAATCGGTCAGAGCGTTCCTGTATATAACGCGCATCAACTGCTGTTCCACCGTGGGCGTCGCCGAGGAGTTCTCGCGACCACTGATCAATGATAGTGAGATAGCGTTGCGCCGCTTCGGAATCTTGAAACGATTCTACAATTTGTTGGAAGAGAGTGCGGACGCGCATCGCCAACTGCTGTTTCTCCTGCAGGCCTTGCTCCGCCGTGGGTGCGACTTCGGTTGCTGTAGGCGCATCCGGTACACCCAGTCTCTCAACTAATCGGCGATACTCGGGGCGCCCCGCAAAATCTTTTTCAAGAGTCTCGAGTGCACGGCGAGCCGCAGACTCGACTTTCCTTTTTTGGTCGAGTCCGGCTTGTGAACCGCTTTTGAGTTGGTCTATAAACTCTCCCAGTTCGAAATAGGGCTGCACAATGGTCGTAACCATGTTTTGCGTAAAGGTTCTGCTTCCCAACGACGCGCTGGTGCGGCCGAGCTCATTTATCACATCAAGAGCCTCTGCGCGCTTATCGGCGGTCGCAGACAGATATGCTCGCCAGAGTTCAGAGACGCGCGCCGATACGGGCTGACCATCGACAAGACCCAGCGCCCGTCGCCCTTCGAGTGCTTTTTTTACGAGCGTTTCTACTGCCTTTCCCTTGGCAGAGCCATCGATGTACACATTCGGGAGCACTGCGCGGACGCGTTCTTCTTGGACGGTGCCATGAAATATAGCGAATTTCTGAGCAGCACGTGGACCGAAAATTGGTTCGCCTTCGCGTGTGCCCGGCTTGACCTGAATTCCTGTTTCTTTAATCGTGGCGAGTTCCGTCTCCATACCGAGACCACTCTCGATACCAGGAACTGCTTTTTCGAGAGCGGCAATAGCGGTAACGTAGTTGTCCATAACCCTGGCCGATTCCTCAAGCGGGGCGCGCAGTTTGTTTGCACTCTCTTGAACGGAGCGCGCGGAACCAGCATTCAGCAGCGTGTCCAAATCTGCGCGAACGGCTGCTTTGCCAGAACTGTAGATAACTGCTCCGGAGGCGACCGTGTACAAGAACGCGCGTAGCGGTTGTTGTGTGATGAACGCGCCGACACCTTTGCGCACGCTGCCTTTCTCGGCAATTTTTCCGCGGATACTGTTCTTGGTCATCAAGTCTAACGCGATGAGCGCGGTCACCACAGGGACGATAGTGCCGCTGCCGATGCCCACATATCCCATAGAGAGGGCAGTAGTCACGACGCCCGCGGTAACCGGCCCAATGTTCATGAGGCTCGTCAGAAGTTCGCCACCTTTGGACGCCCACGCGTTGCGTAAAAGCACATCGCCGGTTTTCCCCGTCTTACGATGTTCACGGACATTCTTGGGAACTTCACCGGTATGTGCGGCATGACTGAGAAGCAATCCAATGAGCTCGTTGGGCTTACTTCCCGTAAATTCGCGTGATAAGTCTTCGACTATGGTGCCTTTGATGGCTTCCTGTACGAGAGCCGCCCCTACGGATGGGTCTTGACCCTGCGCAGCATCCTGTGCCGCCTTCATCTTCGCTGCAATTTCGCCCATGTGCTTTTCGAGTGCTGCAGCATCGGTAATGCCGCGACCCTCGAAGAGGACAGACATTTTCTGGGCGTGTTCTTTAGACGTGTCGAAGGATTGCGATAACGCCTGTGCGGCCGTATTTGTTTGAGCTTCGATAGACGGATTCGTAGATGCCACTATCTGCTCCGCCGTCGGGATGACGACACCCTTAATGCGCTGACGTCCTCCGAAGCGGCCTGGCTTAAGTCCCTTCTTCGCGAGCTGATTGAGGAATATTGGTGGAGCTACTGGTGTTTTTCCTCGTGCATCTGCCCATTCACTGTACGCGTCGTAGAGCTCCGTCGTTGTCACCGTTGCGCCATCCTGTTTTCCGAGTAGGCCGATGAACGCATTCGTGTCTTGTTCAGATACGTCGACTGAAGAGATGGGAGCTTCTGCTGGCGCTGATTCCGGAGAGGGAGTTGCATGTGCCGACTGCTGAGCGTCGGGCGCGATGTTCTGTGCCGCCTGAACGGCCGCCGCTAAGTCGGGACGCCCGAGTGAGCCGGTAGGAAGATTATGGATTTTATCTAGCGCGGCACGCCTGTTTGCTGCTCGTTTCTCGAAATCGTCCATACTAGTTTTTCGTGGCGTCAGGATTAATAACGGCGAGATATGTCGAGAGTGCATCAAGTGCGGCCTTGAGGCGCATCTTGATGACTATCTGTTCACGGGCGAGGTCTTGTTGGCTACCAATGTCGCTCATGTGCTCAACGAGAGACGTAATCTTGTCTTGAAATGCCGTGAGTGCCGCGACGTTATCTTTGGCCTCGTCTTTGAGGAACTCCAGCTCGTTACTCAGCATCTCCGCGAGTTCCTGCGATGCTTCTAGCTCTGCGCCGCCGACTTCCGGCGTGTGATGCGCGTGCCATGCACGGAGGAGGTATTTCTTGCTCGTGCGCACCATATCACCTAATTTCACTGAGGCCTCTTCGTGTGTTTTAAACACTGACGCATGTTGGGGGCCGAAACGAACGTCATTGCGCGCATCGTGGAGAAGCTGGGCTACTTTATCGAGTTCTTGTGTGCTCTGGATAACGCTCTTCATTATTAAATCGAAACCACTCTCAACGCTGTCATTCCACACGCCTTCGGCCGCGAGATATTTCAGCAGAGTCCCAATGTCGCGGTCAGCGCTTGTTATGTCGCGAGACAGGTTCGCGCGGAGACGACCAAGGAGGCGATGTTTGTGTAGTAGCGCGCCGCGCAAGTGTTCAGTTGATGGAGCCTCCGGCGAATCATCCGCCACGGCCGCATCAATCTCGTCTTCAGTGATAGGTAATGTAGATGCCGTCACGTAGAGACGGTTACCAAGCGCCTCGACGATGGTCGTCGGGCGATTCTCTTCGAATGCGGTGACGTCTGCGCCACGCTCATCCGCTACGTACTCATTGAATATTTCTTGATACGCAGGTGCAGCGCGCAAGGCAGCGAGGCGGTGCTGGATGTCGTCGCGCTGCGACGTATCAGCATTCGTCTGCTCCTTCTCAAGTCTCTGGATTTCTTCCAGCAAGAGGAAGCGGTGCATCTGCTTCTCCACTTCAGGCATGTTCACGCGCACTTCGGGGTGTGACGTGCGTCGTCCTTTGCGGTCCCATTGTTCCTGTATGCAGCCGAGAGAGAGGAGTGCCCAGTACGCATTTTCGTACTGCGTTCTATCGCGCGCGTTTGGGTTTGCGCGGAATGCCTTTTCTTCAATTTTATCGGCGAACATTTGTGCAAACTTTTGCAGGCGTTCGTCCGTGTACTCCCATTCGCGCAGGGAACGGGTGAACATCAAAATGCCGTAGTTCACCGCGGCAGGGTATTCGCGCAAGCGCCGATGGAATTCTTCGGACATTGGCGGCAAATCTTTTGTGCGTCGGATGTCGTACGAACCAATTGGCGTCGCAGCAGGGAGTCGGTCATGTCGCGTGCCGGCAGCCTCTGCTTTCTTAGCGCGTTCGCGGTCCTGTGCATCCCATGCTTCACCAGAGGCGTGCCACGCCTCTCCGTACTCGGGCTCCTTGTCTGACTTTGCACGCTTGAGATGTTTTTCGTACGAAGAAGCGAGCGCAAGATTCATGCGCACGTTATGTGCTTCGAGGTCGTGCCACACATTCGGCGCAGACTCTTTCGAGGGCGGTTGATCGAGTCCGAGTGCGTATGGCATTAAATAGAGTGGGACATTGCGTCGCTCGAACGCCTTGCGGACGTCAGCGTATTTAGGGTCGCTGATTGATGCATGGATTTCCGTCGGGCGCGTTCTTTGTGATGGAGCGTCGTCCAAGTGTCGCGCACCGTCTTTAGCTTCTGGGAGAGGGCGGGGGAGGTCCTTCTCAACCTTGTGGCCTTGTCTTGGTCGCGGTTCATCCTTCATGGGCTAATAATGCACGATATTTCGCGATATTTCGGTCCCACGCTGTGACTCTGTGGACTAGCCCACAGCGCTGATTGACAAAGAGCGAAAAGAACGTATAATACTGCGACCTCACTGGCCCGGCGTGTGGGGCGGCCTCGAGCCGAATTCAGCCGGCGTAACTGCAACGGGAGTGTACCCAAATGCAGAATAACTGCTTCCACTTTTCGCCTGAGCGTGGTGCCGTGCAGCCTGGGATTCTGTCCAAGGAGGTGTGGGACCCGTCTATCCGCGAGACGGTGAAGTCCATCTCGCTGGTGAAGCTTCGCGAGACGGTGTCTCGCGGTGGAAGAAAAATGTTCGAGGTGCCCGGAGACTGGGCATCGTCCAAAGTCATCCTCGGCATCCCACAGATGCCGCCGAAGACGGAGGGCCGTGTCATCACCGGAGGACACGTCGAAACCACGCGCACGGAGGCGAAGGGGCGCAAGCATTTCCTTTCGTCGCCGCGTAAGAACAGTGGCGTCATAGTTCAGATCGACAGTGGTCTGTACGGGGATGCGTTTGCGGTTGCGCGCCTTCTTGCGCGTATGCCGCAGGCTCCCGATGGCACCCCACTCCTTCACCCGCACGGATCGTTCGATCGGTCTCGTTCGGGGAGCACGGGAGGAGTAGAGCACGTCGCTGGCGCCGGCCGGAATCCGGACGCCGTGCCTCGCAACTACCACATTGCGTGGCAGATGGAAGGAAAGCCGACTGTCGTTCCTTCCTCGAAGGGCGACATCAAGGTCTTCATGAGAAGGAAGGACTTGTGGGTCGTCCGTGAGGACAGCCCAGGGCTTATCGTCCATGGCGCTACGCCGGATTCCTTGTACCGCATCGTGAACGAAAACGGTACTGCGGTTGCGCGACCGCCGGCTGACGACGCAGAGCGTCGTAAGCTGCAGGAGGAGTTCGACGAACAGGCATGGGAGGCCTGGCAGCGTGCCGAGATAAAGAGGTCTCAGCGCGGAGCCGCGAAGGCCAACTAGCCACACTTCTCGACGGGTGCACTTCGCGCCTGAAGAGTAGTCACTTTGGACCCCGGGGACACAGCGCCCCGGGGTTCTTCTATTTTGCGGTGCTAGAATATTTGGATGATGGACAGAATGCCACCAACACAGAATGCGGATTTCGATGAGGAGTCAGGAGATGCGGCCGAGGCACTACGACAAGCGAATGATGTAAATTTGTTGCTCTCTGATCTCGCTCAATCGCCTCGTTGGGGTGGGAATAATGCACCTGAACAGATTAAAGAAGCGTTGTTGCGTATGGCACCGGATGAACTGGCTGAATGGGAGCGTGGGTATCGAGAACACGTCGCTGTGCCAAGCACAGGGACTTTGACCGCCGAGGAGCAAGCACTCGTCGACCAATACGATGGCTATGAAGAAGCTGCAGAGGCACTGCGCATTCTTCGAGGTCAGCGCCCGGCGCGCGCTGCTCGTCCCGCAACGCCGCCCGCAGCAGCAGTCAACGCAGTGCCGCGACAGGCGCCTAGCGCCGCATCTGCGCCTCAGCAAGCGCCACCGACTGCGCCTACTGTTCAACAGGCGCCGAATCAAATCGCAAACGCCGTTCATGCGCCACAAGATGCGACTGCACAGCTGAGTGACATGTTCGGAGAGTTCGGACAGCGTGTTAAACAAGGACTCACCTACGCGTATCGACGTTTTGATCCGGACGTTGTCGACGGCGTGATAGCGGTCGAGCTCTCATTCGTAGGGGTTACCAATCCCGAAGAAGTGCGCGCGGCAATAGGAGCGCTTCGCGATGTGACCGATATCACACCGCCGGATATGCGACCGAATCAGCAGGAGCGAGCGTTTCTGAAGAAGATAGCGACGGAGAAACTGGTTTTCACGCGTGCATTAAGTGAGGTCGCGCAGGTTTTGGAGAAATGGAAAATCGCTGAAGATGCGGAATTTGTGGCGGAGTACGTGCCAGCGGTGATGGACGAACTTGCTTCGCAATTACGTGGACGTCTCGGGCGTCTCGTCAGAGGACAGTACGCGATAGACAAGAAGGAACTGACAGCAGCTTTGAATGCAACGCTGCGTGGCGCGTCCGATAGGCGTGGCGTCGAGCGCTTTTTGAAGGCTGCTCTCAAGCGTGCTCCGGAAACGATGCGCACGGAGATTTTTCAGCAGCTCGAACTGTACTTGACCGGTGATGACATGGTGCGGGGCACACGAGCATACAGAATGAAACAGAACATCGCTGAGTACAGAGCAGCGCGTCCAGGTTCTACCCGCGCCCGATAACATGCGTGCTACGATATTTCTATGGCGATAGAGTTCCCGACTGGAGACGCATCGCGACGCCGGAGGCACGGCACGGATGCGCCGCCTGCAACACCGACTGCGGCACGAGCAACTCCGGATACAACGCGAACTGGCGAAGCCGTGCCGCGCTCGGTAGTACTTTCTGCTGCGGAGGCGCAGGGGACAGCGCTGGACGACGTCCTCACCAAGGAATTCGGTTTCAATAAAGAATATATAAAAGGCAGTACGTGGGAACGCACGAAATACTATCTCGGAAAAGCAATTGCAAGTTCCGCTGTTGTCTTCGCGACCGGTTCTGGCGTCAAATATGGGTTAGTCGCCGCAGGGCTCGCTACTGCTCCCGCATGGGCCACTGCTATTGGTGTCGGTAGCGCCGGCATTGCCGCGTCACTCATGTTGCGCAGTGCGCTTGGGTGGAAACATACAGACAAGATGGCGCAGGCTGGACGAACAGGACACAAAGCACGCAAATCCATCGGCAAGCTTGAAAAGGATGCGAAGAAAATCGGTATGGATGTGAGTACGACGCGCGAGAACCTGGAGGCGCAGGTACGAACTCTCAATAAGGAGCGCACGTTCGCGCCGATGGCAGTCAGTCTTGTATCGAGTGCGATTATCGGCAACATCGGCTCGGAAATTCACAGTGGTGGTTGGGGCAAAGGGCCGGTCACGAGCGGCATCAACCAAGGTGTCGAGCGTGCTTCCGAAGGTGGTAGCTGGCTCTATCAGAAAATATCTTCGCTCTGGCACACAATTTGTGGCACCGAATCCGAAGCGATGAAAGCCGCGGCGAAGACGCATCTCGCCATGTGCGACGTGCAGATTGAGAAAGCCGTCGCTCCGCTTCAGGACGCGCTCACGCAGCGCGCCGCTACTATCGATGGATATTCCGAGCGGTTATTTGAAATACAACAGCAGTTGCGGGATGCAATCGCGCGAGGCGCGATTGCTGAAGATAGGGCGGGAACCCTGACTGATGAACTTTCAGAGGCGCAGCTTCGCATAGCTGAATTATCACGACTCAATCGCGGAGACACAGTACTCGGTTATGAAGAGAAGATTGGAGAGTGCGAACGCACTGTTCGAGAACTTGAGGAAGCCCTCCGCCGTGGAAGTGTAGAACCACCAGCTGCGTCGCCGCCAATAGAACCACTCGAGCATCCGCGCAGGATGCCACGTGCCTTCCCTGTGCCGCCGATGGAAGATTTGCCGGAAGCGCCTCCAGCACCGCTGGTACCTGCAGAGCCTCCACCTCAAGAGGCGCCCGCGCCGCGTCCACGCGCGATGCTTGATGGCGAGACTATTCCCGACGGTGTTGCGACGGTAGTGCAAGACCCGCTCGATATTCAGATACAACCAGGAGACGCGCTCGCGACCAATGGTCTTGATGGGCTCATGAACGAACATGTACTAAAGGCGTTGGGCATGACTGATGCGCCAATGGCCGTCAAACTCCAATTTATCGAGGCGTTTCGCGCCGTGCTCGTCGAGCATCCAGATTTCGCACAGGAGCTCCTCAATACTGATAAGGATGTAATCGTACAAGGCGCGAACGGTCTCGACGTCCGCTTTGTGGATTGCGAATGGGTCAATACGCGCGTCATTGGCGACGATGAATTCCTCGAACTACTCACGAAGGAGCTTGAGGCACAAGGGAGTAAGGGTCCGAAATATTCGAAGCTCGTCGCGTACTTGAAGGTCGAGGGCGACGATGTAGGGACTATCATCAATACACTTCGCAGCCGTTACAGCGCGTAAAATGATATTATCAGGCTAACGGGATTCTATGACACCAAAAATTATTGATGAGAATCAACTTCGAGAACGCATTGTCGCCGAACTTAACATCGGCCATTTGGACGTATCGGAACAAGAAGAAATTATGGGCGCCGTGAGCGACGTACTGCTCAAGCGTGCAAGCGTCGAAGTCATGCGTCGCATGTCGGCAGAGGCACGAGCGGAACTCGACAAACTCACGGAAGCAGGCGACGAGGCGGCAGTATCCGCGCTCGTCCGTAAATGTGTTCCCAACTTGGAAGAGGTGGCGACGCAGGCCGCGCGTGAGGGATTGGCAGAACATAAACGACTTGTCGCAGAGCTCGTGACGAAGCAGTCATAGCCGCCTGCTACAATAGCGGGCATGTATCTCAAGTCAGTCGAACTGACCGGTTTCAAGTCATTCGGGAAGAAAACCCGGCTTGAGTTCACGTCGCCCATCGCATCTATCGTCGGCCCAAACGGGAGCGGCAAATCAAACGTTGCGGAGGCGTTTCGGTTTGTTCTTGGCGAGCAGTCGATGAAGTCTCTGCGAAGTCGCAAAGGCGAAGACTTGATATGGGGCGGTTCGCCCGCGTTGCCCCGACAAAATCGAGCGGCAGTCACGGTAACATTCGACAATACGTCGCGTTTCCTCGATTTAGATTTCCCGGATGTCATCGTGGAGCGCGTTGTGCATCGTGATGGGCAAAACGAATACCGCCTTAATGGTTCGCTCGTGAGATTGAAAGATGTTATCCGTCTCTTAGCTGGAGCGAACATCGGCGGCTCGGGCTACCACATCATTTCCCAAGGTCAGGCAGATTACATATTGAATGCGCCGGCACGGGAACGCAGGGAAATGGTGGAGGATGCGCTTGGTCTCAAACTGTACCAACATAAAAAGGCGGAGAGCGAGCGAAAGCTTGAGGAGACTGCACAAAATATTGAGAAGACGCGGTCACTTCGTCGCGAACTCGCGCCTCATCTTAAATTTCTTGGCTCCCAAGTTGAGAAGATTGAGAAGGCACGTGAGATGAAAGATGAGCTGTCGGCGAAACTCGTTGAATACCTGACCCGCGAGCATGCATGGGTAACGCAGGAGCATGTGCGCCTTACGGACGAGATTCACGTCGTTGATGCGGAAGTACGCGAGCTTGAAGGAGTCTTGCAGAAAGTCCGCACACTCAAGTCGCCGGAAGTTAATGCGGATGCGACGAAACTTGCGCGACTGGAGGAATTGCAGCGAGAACTTTCTGGAGCTCGCCGGAGGCGCGAAGAGATTGTCCGTGAACTGGGACGCGCCGAAGGCGCGATGGAGGCGGTCGCTATTACGGTAGAACACGTTGTGCCTGCGCCGCACGTGCGTGAATTCATGCACGATATCGATGACTCGCTCGAGCGAGCTCTTGAAGCGGATCATGAGACGCTGCGCGGATTGATAGATACGTTGCGCGGACGCATTCGTGCGTTCGTAGACGGTCTCAAAGGCGCGGCGCCCGTCACGAATGAAGAGGTACGCCGCGACGTGGAGCGTCTGACGGAGAATCTCAAGCATGCAGAATCGGAAGAGGTGCGTCTCTCAGGAGAATTGGAAGCGTTGCGCACGGATCTTACGACGGCGCGTGAAGTGCGCTTTTCGGCGGAACGTGAAGAAGTTGAGGCGCGCTCTAAACTGCGTGAAGCACAGACACGACTTATCTCGTTGCGTGGCGATCGCGAGCGTATCTCCTCGGCGCGACAGCGGTTCGAAGAAGAGGTGCGCGAAGGTATTGCATTGGTAGGGTCGGCAATAGCTGGATGGGACCGTAATTCAATTCCTGAAGGCGCCCTTTCTGAAGATAGACGCGAGCAGGAAAAGCGTCGTCGCGAGATTGAGCGTCTGAAGATAAAGATTGAGGAAGCCGGTATTGGCGGTGGGGATGCGATTGTTCGCGAGTACGAAGAAACGCGTAAGCGCGATGAGTTCCTCGCGAAAGAACTCAACGATCTCGAGGCATCATCGGAATCGCTGAGGAGCATCATCCGCGAGCTGGAAATTACGATAGATGAGCGGTTCGAGGACGGCTTGAAGAAAATCAACGAGGCACTCGGCGGATTCTTCGCCAAGTTATTCGGTGGCGGCGATGCGAAGCTCTACATCGAGGAACCGCGGACAGGGAAGCGAAGTGAGGACGATGAGGAAGTCGTTGAGGAAGAAGAATTGTACGCAGGACTCTCCATCTCTGTCTCGTTGCCGCGCAAGAAGATTCGCGGGCTCGAGGTTCTCTCGGGAGGCGAACGCGCACTCACTTCTATTGCGCTGATTTTCGCGATGACGCAGGTCAACCCGCCGCCGTTTCTCATTCTCGACGAAACGGACGCGGCGCTTGATGAAGCGAACTCTAAACGGTATGCCGACATGATTCGCGAGCTCGGGAAGCAGAGTCAGCTTATCGTCATTACACACAATCGCGCGACGATGGCCGCTGCGGGGGAACTCTATGGCGTCACGATGGATCACAGCGGTGTCTCACAGATTCTTTCGGTGAAGCTTGAGGAGGCAACCAAGGTCGCGAAGTAATTCGTCCGCGCTGTTTGCAGGTCAGTCGCAGGCCTGTATCATGGCGGCATGCAGCAGCATCTGGAGCGCGGCTCGTTTCTTGCCCTTCTCGTCGCCGTCACCGTAGCCTTTGGGGTCCTCTTGTGGCCATTCTTTACGCCCATACTCTGGGCCGTTGTTTTCTCCATACTCTTCTATCCCGTCTCATCATCACTTACGCGCCGACTGGGCGGGCGTCCACTGCTCGCATCCATCATTACGCTGCTGTGCGTTCTCTTGCTCGTTGCGTTCGCACTATTTGGCGTCGGCACATTGGTCGCGAAAGAAGCCATTGACGCCTACACACACTTCTCCTCACAAGGTGTAGTGAATCAAATCCGCAGTCTCGAGGCGCATCCGTTCGTGGCGAGTTCACTTGAAACGCTGCAGGTGAATCCGGACGAACTGCGTCTGCGCATCGTGGAAATTGGGCGCACTGTTTCCGCATCTATCGCGACGCAAATTCTGACGATAGGGCAGAACGCTGCCGCGTTCATATTGAAGCTCATCATCATGCTCTACCTCATTTTCATATTCTTGCGGAACGGGGAGGAAATGCGCGAGCAGATTCTCAAGGCATTCCCGCTGGAAAATGGGAAAGCGCGGTTCCTCTTCGCGCGGTTTTCTCGTACGGTGCAGGCACTCTTTCGTGGCACTCTTATCGTTGCGATGGCACAGGGCTTGGTGGGAGGCATACTCTTTGCCGTAGCGGGCGTGCAAAGCCCGATTCTGTGGGGGGTTCTCATGGCATTGCTCGCGCTCGTTCCCGCTGCTGGACCCGCGATTATCTGGGTTCCGACGGGACTCATCCTTCTGCTTCTTGGGGACACGTATGGAGCGCTGGTGGTCTGGATAGGCGGAGCCTTTCTCGTCGGGCTATTAGACAACGTGCTGCGTCCGCTTCTGATAGGGCGCGACCTCGAAATGTCAGATGCGCTGGTCATGCTTTCCATCCTTGGGGGACTCATCGCCTTTGGTCCCAGCGGGCTCATCATTGGTCCGGTCATTTCAGCGCTCTTTATAGCCACCTGGTCTCTGTTTGAGCGAGAATACCGCGAGGGTTGACCCCGCGTAGGCTCACTGGTATAGTCCTGCGACATGTTAATGATCCGTTTACAGCGCGTCGGCCGTATCAACGACCCGTCTTACCGACTGGTCGTCGTTGAGCGTGCTCGAGCAGCTCGCGCCGGCAAGTATGTCGAGCACGTCGGCAGCTACAATCCCAAGAGCAAACAGCGCGTTTTGAATGACGAACGCATCAAGTACTGGATGTCCGTTGGTGCGAAGCCGACCGGCACTGTCCACAATATGCTCATATCCGCCGGCGTCATGACGGGAAAGAAGATTAACGTCCTCCCAAAGAAATCTGCGCCGAAGCCTGCAGAGCCAGAGAAGACGGCAGCTCCGGCAGCACCGGTGGCCGCAGCACCTGCTGAAGCACCTGCAGAGGAGGCAGCGGCATAAACAGCCTCTCGTTGACGCACGCCAAATCCTTTGTAGAGTACGAGGAGTGTCTAACCGCACGCAGTTATCCGATAGCACGATGATATGGAGCAAGACCAACAGTTCCTCGAATTCGTTATCAAAGCACTTGTCGACCATCCGGAAGACGTAAAGATAAAGCGCACCGTTGATGAGATGGGCGTTCTTCTCATGCTCGCCGTTCACAAGGACGACATGGGCAAGGTCATCGGCCGCTCTGGCGCGACCGCGAAGGCAATCCGCACCGTCCTTCGTGTCGTCGGCATGAAGAACGACGCACGTGTAAACCTTAAAATTGAAGAGCCGGAAGGCTCCGAGCGCCCGTCCCGAGACGGCGGCCACCCACACGATGATAATCGCGATGATGGCAGCTACCGAAAGACCGAGAAACTCTACTCTGAACCACCAAAGGACCGCTCACTCGATGACGTCATCGGCGACCTGAAAGTCTAAGCTCTCTGAAAAAACGTCCGTGAGAAGTTTCGGTAGTATGCCGTAGCTCTCGGGCGTTTTTTCTTGCCCGCACCATGATTCACTTCCACATCATTACGCTGTTTCCTGAATCCATCGAGCCGTATCTGCAGAGCTCGATACTGGGGCGTGCTCGCGAAAAGAAGCTCATAAAAGTTTCGTACTACGACCCAAAGAAGTTCGCTGTAGGGAAGCACAAGCGCGTGGACCAGCGCCCGTATGGCGGAGGGCCGGGAATGGTTTTAGAACCGCAGGCAATGCTCCGAGCGGCGGACAAGGCGCTGAAGGGGAAGACACGCGTGGAGAAAATTTTCTTCGCGACCGACGGCCCTGTCTTTGACGAGGGAATGGCAAAAAAGCTCGCGAAAAAGAAGGACATACTATTCATCTGTGGGCGGTACGAAGGCGTTGATGCGCGCGTACCGAAAATTTTAAAAGCGAAACCAGTTTCCGTCGGCCCGTATGTTCTCACGGGAGGCGAACTACCAGCGGCAACCCTCGTTGATGCCATTGCACGCTTCGTTCCGGGCGTTTTGGGAAAAATTGAATCACTCGAGCGCAATCGTGTTTCGAGTCCCGAAGTCTACACACGCCCCGACGTTTTATTGTGGAAGAAGAAGAAATACACCGTGCCGGACGTCCTCAAGTCGGGTCATCATGCACAGATAGATTCGTGGAAGACGCGCGGTATTACGCTATAGTACCGACACCACGGTATGGTCCGTGGTTTTACCTGCCCGTACGACGGGTGTTTCGTTAGGGGAACGTAATGTTCAAGAAACCAGCATCGCAGAACGATTCTCAGCCTCGGTACCTGACATCGCGAGACGTTCGCCGGCCTGTGCCGGACAATGGTACCGCTCTCGCTGTCACCATGGACGAACTGCGAACACTGGCCGCAGAAGACAAGCGGCCGACTCCAGAGAATCTGGAGGAACTGCGGGCGAAGTAAGATTGGCTTCCCTAAACAGGGAAATCGGGCCGTCGCGACACGCGACGGCCTTCGGTTTTGGGCAAAGTTATCCACACCTTCGTCTTGACGCTTGACAGTGTTCAAATCACGGCTATACTCCGACCATATTTGCACATTCGCATCGATTGTGTTGCGCTTGTTTCTGAATGAGCAAAAAAGACGGCTGTAAGAGGCCGATTTTTATAAGCTGAACAAGAAGTCGATCTCCGTGCGAGCGGAGACCAACCTTGCCATGGCAAAACAGAAAGCGCGCCCGCAGAAATATTTCTCGCGGTATCAGAAGCCCCTCGTGGAGCTTCCAAACTTGGTCGAATCACAGCTCGAGTCCTTCCGGCAGTTTGTCGAAGGGGGCGCCGAGCGTGTCTTCAAAGAATTCTCGCCGATCTCTGATCACGCGGGGAAGAAGTTTGAATTGAAACTTACCAAGTTCGCATTCGGTGCTGTTCGTTGGGACGAGCACTATGCGAAAAAGACGAATCGCACCTACGAAGCACCACTCTCGATGGTCGCGAAGTTGAAGAACAAGACAACCGGAGAAGAGAAGGAGCAGGAAATCTTCCTCACCGATTTCCCGTTCATGACCGATCACGGCACCTTCATTATTAATGGTGTCGAGCGCATTGTGGTTCCACAGCTCGCCCGTTCCTACGGTGTCTTCTTTGAACAGGTCCCCATGAAGGGGTCTTTGTACTTCTCGGCGAAAGTCATCCCTGCGCGCGGTGTTTGGATTGAAATTGAATCAGACCCGGATGGCGGCATCTACGTAAAGATCGATCGCAAGCGCCGTTTCCCCGTAACATCGCTCTTGCGTGTCCTCGGACTCACCCGCGATCAGGACATTCTCTCCGCCTTCGGCAAGTCTGAACATGCGCGCAACGCGATGGTGAAGACACTCGAATACGACACAGCCAAGTCTCTTGAGGAGGCATGTGTTGAAATATACCGTCGCCTTCGCGATGGCGACATTGCAACGCCTGATAACGCCCGTGATCACGTAACGACGATTCTCTCGTCGGAACGTTACGACCTTTCCCGTGTCGGCCGCTTCCACTTCAATCGCCGTTTCGGCTTGAAGTCGACGGGCGCTGATTTGGATCGCTCCGCACTCTCGTCTGACGATATCGTGAAGATTGTCACGCATATCGCAGATTCAAACGCCACGCCTGGCGCTGAACCTGACGACATCGACCACCTCGGTTTCCGCCGCGTTCGTTTCGTCGGCGAGCTTCTTGAGCAGCGCATGCGCATCGGTCTCTCGCGCATGAAGCGCAACATTCAGGATCGTATGGCGATGGTGGACGCTGAAACCGCAATTCCGGTTAAGTTCATCAACCCGCGTCCTTTCCAGGCATCCATCCGTGAATTCTTCACCACCGACCAGCTCTCGCAGCTGATGCAGCAGTACAACACGCTCGATGAGATTGAACATCTTCGCACGCTCTCGACATTGGGTCGCGGCGGTTTGACCTCGGAGCGCGCGGGTCTTGAAGTGCGCGACGTTCACTCGTCTCACTACGGCCGCGTTTGTCCTATTCACACGCCTGAAGGTAAGAACATTGGTCTCGTCTTGCACATGTCGCTCTATGCGCGTCCAAACGAGTTCGGGATCATCGAAACGCCGTATGCGAAAGTCGAAAAGGGAAAGATAACGAAAGAAATTGTTTACCTGAACGCACTTGAAGAAGAGCAGTATTCCATCGCGCACGCCGCAATCCCGCGTGACGAAGACGGCAAACTCACTCCAGCAATGGTTGAAGTGCGCAAGCACGGTGAGCCGACGATGGTCGCTCGCACAGACGTTGATTTGATCGAGGTCGCGACGAACCAGCCATTCTCCGTGGGTACGGCACTCATTCCATTCGTGGAAAACGACGACGCAAACCGCGCACTCATGGGTTCGAACATGCTTAAGCAGGCGGTGCCGCTCGTTGTGCCAGAGGCTCCGGTCGTCTCGACCGGTATCGAAGCGACTGCTGCACGCGATTCCGGCCGTCTCATCATCGCTGAAGATGCAGGGGAAGTTACCTACGCAGACGCACGGATGATTAAGGTGAAGAACAACGACGGCAAAACTCGGGAGTATCCATTGGTGAACTTTATGCGCACAAACGGCTTCACGTCGTTCCACCAGCGTCCAATCGTTTCCGTTGGCGAGACGGTGAAGCGCGGAGCGGTCCTCGCTGACGCCTCGACGACTGATCGCGGTCAGCTTGCGGTCGGACAGAACGTCCGCGTCGCATTCCTTCCATGGTTCGGTGCTAACTACGAGGACGCCATCGTCCTCTCGGAACGGCTCGCAAAGGAGGGCAAGTTCAGCTCCATTCACATGGAAGAGTTTGTCTGCGTCGTTCGCGACACCAAGCTTGGTCCGGAGGTTACAACACATGACATTCCAAACGTTTCTGAATTCAAACTCCGCAATCTCGATGAGGACGGCATCGTCCGCATCGGTGCAGAAGTCCGTCCTGGCGACATACTCGTCGGTAAGGTTACTCCAAAGGGCGAAACACAGCTCACTCCAGAAGAGCGCCTCTTGCACGCAATCTTTGGTGAAAAGGCGAAGGATGTGAAGGACACATCACTTCGCATGGACGGTGGCAAGCGCGGTCGCATCATCGGCGTGAAAGTGTTCTCTCGCGAAAATGGCGACCAGCTGGAGAGTGGTGTCATCAAGCGCGTACACATCGAAGTCGCACAGCTGCGCACCATCTCAGTAGGTGACAAGCTCGCCGGCCGCCACGGTAACAAGGGTGTCATCTCACGTGTTCTTCCAGAAGAGGACATGCCATTCGATGAGAATGGGGAACCGGTTGACTTGATTCTGACCCCACTCGGCGTTCCATCCCGTATGAACCTCGGTCAGATTCTCGAGCTGCACCTCGGACTGGCTGCTGACTCTCTGGGCTACCAGGCAGTCGTCCCGTCATTCTCTGGCGCTACCGAAGAAGAAATCATGGAGGAATTGAAGAAGGCAGGCTTCCGCGAGGACGGCAAGCGCATCCTCTTTGACGGCCGCACCGGCGAAGCATTCGCACAGCCGGTCTCCGTCGGCGTGAAGTACATGCTCAAGCTGCACCACATGGTTGAAGACAAGATCCACATGCGCTCCATCGGTCCGTACAGCCTTACGACCCAGCAGCCTCTCGGAGGCAAGGCACAAAACGGTGGTCAGCGCGTGGGAGAGATGGAAGTCTGGGCGTTCCTCGGTTACGGAGCTGCCTATTCTCTCCGCGAAATCCTCACCTACAAGTCCGACGACATTCTTGGTCGCTCTGCCGCCTTCGATGCTATCGTCTCCGGCAAGCGCATCAACGAAAGCAACACTCCTGCAACATTCAACGTCCTCGTGCGTCACCTTCGTGGTCTCGGCATTGACGTCGAATTCCAAGGTTCCGAACAGCCCGAACCGTTTATCAGGAAGGAGCGCCGTGAGTCTCGCTCTCACTAATTCACGCATATGACACCTAAGAAGAAAGATCACATTCCTTCCGACTTCGATGCAATCGCGATGCGTCTTGCCTCGCCGGACAGGATTCTTGAATGGTCGTTTGGTGAAATCACCAAGCCAGAGACCATCAACTACCGCACCCAGCGTCCGGAAAAGAACGGCCTCTTCGATGAGCGCGTGTTCGGTCCCGAGAAGGACTACGAGTGTTACTGCGGAAAGTACCGCGGCATCCGTTTCCGTGGCATCACCTGTGAGAAGTGTGGCGTTGAAATCACGCGCGCTATTGTTCGCCGTGAACGCATGGGTCATATCGACCTTGCGACGCCGGTTGCACACATCTGGTTCTTGCGCGGCATTCCGTCCCGCATCGCCTTGCTGTTGGGCCTCTCCGCAACTGACGTCGAGAAGGTCGTCTATTTCGCTGGCTACATCGTGACCTCCGTTGATGAGGCAGAGCGCTCGAAGCTCTTGCGCGATCTTGAACAGGAGTTCAAGCAGAAGACGGGCTCGGCAAAGACCGCAGACGAAAAGACGCGCTTGAAGGACCTTGCAACCCGTGCCAAGAAAGACATCGAATCCATCCAAGAAGGTATCGTCCTCGACGAAGCTGCATATCACACGTTTGCTGTTAAGTTCGGTGCTATGTTCCGCGCACAGATCGGTGCAGAAGCACTGTTCACTATTCTCAAGCAGATTGACCTCGAGACGTTCGTCGTCAAATTGCGCGAGCTTCTCGATAAGGCATCTGCCGCAGACCGTGATCGCGTTCGTAAGCGATTGGCACTCGCAGAGAGTTTGAAGCGCTCGGGCGTTCGTCCTGAATGGATGTTCGTCACGCGCCTTCCAGTTGTCCCACCCGCTTTGCGCCCGATGGTCGCCCTTGAAGGTGGTCGCCACGCATCGTCGGATTTGAACGACCTCTACCGCCGCGTCATCAACCGCAACAACCGCTTGAAGCGACTCGTCGCAATTCATGCACCGGAAGTCATTCTCCGAAACGAAAAGCGCATTCTGCAGGAAGCAGTGGACGCACTCTTGGACAACTCGATGCGTCGCGGCGCAGGCGTCGCTGGTATTCTCGGTGGTCGCCGCCGCGCACTGAAGTCGCTTGCTGACTACTTGAAAGGTAAGCACGGCTATCTCCGCCAGAACCTCTTGGGTAAGCGCGTGGACTACTCGGGCCGTTCCGTCATCGTTGTCGGACCGGACTTGGCACTCGATGAGTGCGGTCTGCCGAAGCACATGGCACTCGAACTGTTCCGTCCGTTCGTCATTCAGGGACTTCTCGCGCGTGAGCATGCGTACAACATCCGCGGCGCTGGACGCTTGATTGAAGATGAGGCACCAGAAGTCTGGCCGATTCTCGAAGAGGCGATTAAGGGTAAGTACGTTCTCTTGAACCGTGCACCGACCCTTCACCGTCAGTCCATCCAGGCATTCCGCCCGGTCTTGATTGAAGGCAACGCCATTCAGATTCATCCATTGGTCTGTCCTGCCTATAACGCCGACTTCGATGGTGACGCCATGGCAGTCCACGTGCCGCTTTCCGAAGAGGCGCAGATGGAAGCAGCGCGCATCATGTCTGCCGCAAAGAACGTTTTGAAGCCAGGTTCCGGCGATGTCGTTGTTGCATCCAAGCTCCTCGATATTGTCCTCGGCTGTTACTGGATTACGAAGGTCGTACCAGAAGGGAAAGGTGCAGGCTCTGCGTTCCCATCGCCGAATCGCGCCATCACTGCACACGACTTCGGTGCCGTTGACTTGCGCGCACCAATCAAGATTCTTCCGACAACCAGCGCAAAGTATGCCGAATTCAATGGTGAGATTTTCGAATCCACCGTCGGTCGCCTCTTGTTCAACTCGATGCTTCCGTCTGACTTCCCGTACGTGAACGACGAGATTACCTCGAAGCGCATGAACGCGTTGGTCCGCACGCTTGTTACGCACTACTCACTCGATGGTATTCCGCCGATTCTCGACAAGATAAAGTCCTTCGGCTTCCGCTACGCGACTGCCGCAGGTATTACGTGGTCCATTTCCGACGTGACGGTGCCGGACGCCAAGAAGAAGCTCATCGACGAAGGCATGGCCGCTGTTCAGCGTGAACGCGACAACTACGAAAACGGACTTCTGACGAACGACGAGCGCCGCCGCCTCACGATTGAAATCTGGGGCAAGGTTTCCACCGAACTCCGCAAGAGTGTCGTTGATACGCTTCGTCCTGCAGGACCAGTGCATAACATGATTACCTCCGGTGCTCGCGGTTCAGTCGTCCAGCTGCATCAGATGGCCGGCATGAAGGGACTCATCACGAACCCGCGCGGTGAAATCATCGAGTTCCCAATCCTCTCGTCGTACAAGGAAGGACTCACGCCAATCGAATACTTCATCTCCACGCACGGTGCTCGTAAGGGTCTCGCCGACACCGCGCTCAACACGGCGCGCGCCGGGTACCTCACCCGCCGCCTCTTCGATGTTGCGCACGACGTCGTCATCCTTGAAGACGATTGTGGCACCAAGGAAGGCGTCACCATCGTCCGCCCGGGCGCGGACAACATCGGTGGCTCATTCTCCGATCGTATGCACGGTCGTGTCCTCGCCGAGGATGTTGTTTCCGAAGGGAAGACTATCTACAAGCGCGGCCATCTCATCCTCCGCGATCACGGTAATGCCATCGAAGGCGCCGCAGACGTTGGGGAAGTTGTCGTCCGCTCTCCAATTACCTGCGAAGTACATCGTGGTGTCTGTCAGAATTGCTACGGCCTCGACCTCGCTTCCGGCGAAATCGTGGACCTTGGTGAAGCAGTCGGCGTCATCGCTGCGCAGGCAATCGGTGAACCAGGCACTCAGCTCACCATGCGTACGTTCCACACCGGTGGTGTGGCAACCGCAGGCGGTGACATCACCATGGGTCTGCCACGCGTCGAAGAAGTGTTCGAAAGCCGCAACCCGAAAGCACCGGCCGCTCTCGCGAAGGTTTCCGGTGTTATCTCTGACATCACACAGGACGCAGGCTCGACACTGATTACGATTCTGCCAGATGAGGTAACTACAAAGACGACGAAGAAAGCAGCGAAGAAGGAGACGGAATATCTCATTCCGCCGATGCGTACCATCCACGTCAAGAAGGGACAGACGGTTCAGAAGGGTGACTTCTTGACCGACGGTTCTGCTGACCTTGAAGAGCTCTTCGCGCTCATCGGAAAGGAACGCACACAGGACTACATCATCAACGAAATCACACGCATCTACGAATTGCAGGGTGTCTCCACGGCACGTAAGCACCTCGAGTTGATTGTGAAGCAGATGTTCAGTCGCGTATCCGTCACGGCGGTCGGAGACTCCGGTCTCTCCATCGGCGACATCACTGCCGATTTCGAACTCGCTCGTGTGAACGCAGAGACGAAGGAGCGCGGAGGCGAACTCGCACGGGGTAAGCAGCTCCTCTTGGGTATCACTGAAGTTTCGTTGACTCGCGCATCGTTCCTCTCGGCTATCTCCTTCCAGAACACACCTCGGAAGCTCGCCGAAGCAGCGGTCGCTGGTTCCGTCGACCGTTTGGTTGGACTCAAAGAGAACGTCATTATCGGTCGCTTGATTCCTGCCGGTACCGGTTTCAAGGGAAGCAAGAAGCACGAAATGATTGCCGATTTGGTCCGCGAACTCGATGCGAAGGAAGCCATGATGGCTCCAAGCGAACCACAGGAAGCACAGGCGTAATTCACGCACGTGTCTCTGCAAAAGGCCCCCAGAAGGGGCCTTTTGCATGCCCTTCACAGCTGCCTCGAGCCGAGGCAGTATGTGTGCGGGACCGTTGGGTCCAGAACTGAAAAACGCGGAGGAAGCCGTGCAGAGACACGTATCGCCCCCGACATCAGTCGCGGTGATTATCTTGTGGTATGACGATCGCGAGCTGGTGCTCGTGAAGAAGCCGGAGCATGCGTACTGGGAACTTCCTGGTACGCGCATCGCCGAAGGAGAGCGTCTGCACCAAGCAGCAAGCAGGGTCGCGTGGTTTGAAGTAGGGTTGGCTATTGATACCTCGCGGTTCTCGTCGCCGATTCGTTCACTTTTGGCGACCGGTGGCGTAGAGCTGACATCGGTGAGCGCAGAACTCACCCACGAGGAGTACGACTCCTTGTGTCACATAAGTCCGTCGGGTACGCATCGCATCATGACGGTGCCGAAGCCCGAGATACGGCACTATCTGCCGCGTAAGCGGGACCAGCGCCTCATGGTGCGTCCAGGAGCGTAACGCGCAGACACAGCTGTGCACGTCTGAAGAGCCTCTCACGAGGCTCTTCGCTTTAAAGCGTCGCGAGAGCGCTTCTGTATAATGCCTCTATGGATACGGTGAAGGCAGTCAAAGAGAAGCTCTCCATCGTGGATGTTGTTTCCGGATACGTGAAATTGGAACGTGCTGGTGGGTCTCTGCGCGCTCGCTGCCCATTTCACGCAGAACGCACGCCGTCATTTCATGTCTCTCCGGAGCGCGGCACCTATCACTGTTTTGGCTGTGGCGTTGGGGGTGATGTTTTTAGTTTCATTGAGGCGATTGAGGGCGTGGATTTCAAGGGCGCTTTAAAAATGCTCGCGGAGCGCGCGGGCGTGCCACTCACCTATACGCGTGGTGAAAAAAAGGACGACACTGACCGACTGTATGAGTCACTTGAAGCTGCAACTATCTACTATCAGTCAAAGCTCGATGTTGCAGCGCGTGCCTATCTTGCGAGGCGTGGACTTAAAGAGACTATCGCCTCATTCCGCATTGGGTACGCAGGCGATGGCTGGAGCGACCTTTCTGACACATTGAAGCAGAAGGGATTTTCTGAACGTGAGCTTCTTGATAGCGGATTGGCGCGCAAGAATGAGAAGGGAACCCTGTCGGACAAATTTCGCAATCGCATCATGTTTCCTATTTCGGATTCCGTGGGCCGCATTATTGGGTTCTCTGGGAGAACGTTCGGAGAGAAGGCTCACCCTGAAGCGCCGAAGTATATGAACACTGCCGAGACACCGCTCTTTCATAAGTCGCATGTGTTGTACGCGTTTGACCGCGCGAAGCAGTCCATGCGCAAGAACAATTTTGCGATTTTGGTTGAGGGTCAGATGGATCTCTTGATGTCGCACGAGGCAGGATTCTCCAATACCGTCGCTGTTTCGGGGACAGCCTTCACCGAGGATCATGCGAAGCTCGTGAAGCGTATGACGGAGAATCTTCTGCTTGCGCTTGATTCTGACGAGGCAGGTGTTAAAGCCGCGACGCGCGCCGCGCATGTGGCACTCTCTCACGGCCTCAACGTGAAAGTCGCGGCGCTCACGACAGGGAAGGACCCGGCGGATTTAATCTTGGAGAAGGGCGTGGATGAATGGCGAGCGGTCATCAGGAACGCGAAAGACATCGTAACGTTTCTCCTCGATGTGCTTGAAGAAAGAATGCAGAAGCGCGACCAATTCAGACGAGCGGTCGAGACTATAGTGCTGCCATTTTTGGGCTCGGTGCAGAGCCCTATTGCGCGAGAGCAGTATGTTCAGGAAGTTGCCTCACGTTTGCGTGTCTCTGAAGCCGCAATTCATGCGAGTCTTGCGGACGTACCGCGTACCGCCACTGTTTCTAAAAGTGCCGAGGCAGTCGAGAAACCGAAACACATCTTCGATCCCGTCCTCGCACTGTTTTTGTGGCAGTCATCGCTCCCTAAACCAGCAATAGATGTGAACGCGCTCCAGTCAGCGATAGAGACGGACTTGGGTATCGAACGACTCTCGCTCGTGAGCATTGATGAGCAGACGCAGGAGCGCTTACGATTTGAGGCTGAACGCCTGTATGGAAAAAGTTCGAATCTGGATACGGAGTGGCGGGCACTGGTGAATCGCACTAAGAAGGATATGCTCTCCGAGCGGCTGAAACAGGCCTCAGCGGCCCTCAAAGAGGCGGAGGCGCAGGGTGACGAAGTAGCCGTTCTGCGGCTATCACAGGAGTGTCAGGCGCTCGGCGCCCAGATTGCCAAACTGTAAGGTTTACGGTATAGTTCCGACCAAGCCCTACGGGGTGGTTTTTCTTCTACGTCCCCGTAAACTCATCATGGCAAAATCTAAACCCAAGAAAAAGCAGGTCGCAAAGAAGAAGGCAGTGAAGCGTGCCGTCAAAAAGGCTGCCCCAAAGAAGGTTCTAAAGGCCAAGGCTCCAGTGAAATCCACAAAGGTCGCGAAGCCGTCGATGGTTCGCCCGTTGCGCCGCGGTGCCAGCAAGGAAGAGAAGGTAACGATGCTCACTCACCTCGGCAAGGAGCGTGGGTACATCACGTTCGATGACGTGTTGCGCGAGTTCCCAACAATAGAAGACGACATACTCCTCTTAGAAGAAATGTACGAGCGTTTTGCTGCGGCCGGTATCGATGTGCTTGAGGGCGGCAACATGCTCGAGGATCCGATCGCGGATGACATTCTTGAAAAGAAAAAGTTGCAGAATCGCCGCGGCGATTCGAGCTACGACTCGGTCCAGATGTACCTGCGCGAAATCGGCCAGTATCCACTCTTGAATGCATCGCAGGAACGCGAACTCGCCAAGCGCATTCTCAATGGGGAAGACGAGGCGCGCTCCATCCTTGCGCGTTCGAACCTTCGTCTCGTGGTCTCTATCGCGAAGAAGTATGTCAACCGTTCACCGGATTTGACACTGCTCGATTTGATTCAGGAAGGAAACCTCGGTCTCTTCAAGGCTGTTGATAAGTTCGACTACACCAAGGGTTTCAAGTTCTCTACCTACGCTACGTGGTGGATTCGTCAGGCCATCACCCGTGCGCTCGCTGACCAGTCCCGTACCATCCGCATCCCCGTCCACATGGTGGAAACCATCGCCAAGTACAAACAGAAGGTCCGCGAGCTTTCCCAGCATCTCGGCCGCGACCCATTGCCGGAAGAAATTGCCGCCGAAATGGGCACGGATGTCGACAAGATTTACACTATCCAGAAAATTAGCCAGGACACTGTCTCTTTGGAGAGTCCGGTTGGTGATGATGAGGACGAACGCTCGACCTTGGGCTCGTTCATCGCGGATGAAACTATAGCGACGCCAGACATGGACGCATCCCGCCGCATTCTCTCTGAACAAATGCTCTCTATTTTGAATGAACTCTCCCCGAAGGAACGCAAGATTCTTGAGATGCGTAACGGTCTTACGGACGATGGTGTGTGCTACACACTTGAAGAAGTAGGCCGTGAGTTCGGCGTCACCCGCGAGCGCATCCGCCAGATTGAAGCGAAAGCACTCGAGCGCATCCGTCTCCACGAAAAGGCGAAGCAGTTGAAGTCGTACTAGGGCTATGGGCGACGAGGAAAAGATGAGTGTCGCCATCGCCCAGGCAGTGGAAGCCAAGCAAGATGGCGAATGGCCATTTGGCGCTGCGATTTTCCAAGGCGATACGTTGATAGCCGCGAATCGTTGTCGTGAGGCGCATGAGAAAACGGTGCTTGCCCATGCTGAATTGCATGCGGTGAATGATGCGTGCAAGGCACTGAATCGTAACAATCTTACTGATTGTGTCATTTATTGCTCAAACGAGCCGTGTCTCATGTGCGCCGCAGCAATCTTTCAAGCAAAAATCCCAAGAGTGGTTATTGGTGCGTCGCGCACCGATTTACCGCACCTGCTTCGCGAGAGGCAGTTTCGTATCGAGCATCTTGCTGAGGATTCCGGTTTCAATCCCGAAATTGTGCGCGGCGTTGGCAAGGAGGAGGTGGTCGCATTGTTTGCGGACATTCGCAAGTAATAGTGCAGCTCCGTTCCTGCGAGAAAAGCGACGAGAGACAAATTGTCTTTATTGACGAATATGCACCGCATTGTATGATGCGCACGTTCTGTTATTTGGGAGAAACCGATGGCTGACCTGAAGCCCGAAACGAAACGTGCACTCCGCGCGCTCGTCCTGAAAATTCTTGAGATGCCTTGGGACGAAGGGCGATATCACATCGAAGTGCTGATCGGAGCCTGTAGTCTCGCGAAACAGAGTGGCGGCAAGGCGTTCGCGCCCGGAGAAATGCCGTGTGCTCTGGAGGGTTGGGACGAGTGCATTGAATTGTGCCAAGCTCTCAAGAAGACCGTGTTCTGACCGCACGGGCGGAAACAGAGAAAATGAAGAGGGGCCACGCGGCCCCTCTTTGCTGTTTACTGAGAGATTTCCGCGGGGACCTACGTGTTCTTGAGGGTCTCACGCATGCGCTGCAATACCTGTTCCGTCTTCGACGAATAGTCTCCATCGATGGTGTTCGCTCGAATGTCCTTGATACTTGCCAATTCTCGGGCAAGTTCCTCGTTTGCAGACGAGAATGCTACGAGCTTCTTGTGTCGCGCGAGTTCCCGTACAGCATCGCGGAGCATCTCCTGGCTCTCGTAGTCCATCGAAAAGAGATTGCGCAATCGGATGATAACCGAGCGCACCGAGCCGGACCGAGCCAGGAGGCGGAAGTTTGCCGCGTGGCGTTCGCTGTCGATGTATCCAAGGTGCCCAGCGATACTGTACGTGAGAATGTCGACGGGGCGCTGTGGCAGTGCTACGGACGCGACGCCACGGTCCGTGGCATGCGATGCGTCTGGGTAGTTATAGGTGAGGTCTATGCGGCCTCGGCTCAGCTTGTTGGCGAATATGAGCAGTGCAGCGCACGCACCAAAGAGTACCGCGATGGCCGCGTCTTCGATTACGGTAACGCTAGCGACGCCCACGGCAATGAGAAAGCTTTCCTTCTCGTGCATCCAGTACTCGCGAAACTTCTCTATCTCGATGAGGCCCAGTGCCGTATTGGTGAGTATGGCGGCGATGACCGCTACGGGAAGATAGATAAAGAAGGGTAGGACAGCGAGGGCAATGATTGCGGTGAACACTGCCGCAAGCAATGCGGACGTCCGATGTGTCGCTCCCGCCTTAATATTCGCGCCGGCGCGGATGAAGACGCCCGTGGCGGGGAGACCTCCCATAATGCCGGAGCCGATATTGGCGAGCGAAAGGCCAAGGATTTCACGACGGGAATCTGATTCTGTCTTGGTGAGCTTGTCACCTATTTTTGCCGTAATAAGCGTTTCAAGGACGGCGACCAGCGATATGACCAGGGCTCCTTTAAATATCCAGACGAGCGTCGCTGGGTTCATCACGAGGACCATGGAAGCGGAGGATAACGGCAAGGCAATCGTCGGCACGATATCGCCGAATTTCTCACCAAGCGAGAGAAGGCCGAGATCAGCGCCTGATTCGAGATAGCCTACGATAATTCCGAGCAGTGCGGCAGGGATGACCGCAGGAAGAAATGTGATGTACCGCTTCCAGAGCAATATGAATGTGAGGAATGCGACGAAAGCCAACACAGCTGGCAGCTGCATATCACTTGTATGCATGAGAAAAAGCTCCATATCGCCAAGAAAGTGTCCGGTTCGCTTGAGTGCAGATAGTCCCGTTGCGTCGAACAGTTGTGAGACGGCAATGAGTACCGCAACTCCGGCCGCGAATCCATACATCACGCTCGACGGGATGTAATAGAGAAATCGATCAAAGCGTAACAGCCAAATAGCGGCAACAATGAGTCCGGTCGCAATTGCCATGAATGGCAGCACAGCAGCGCCGAGGCCCGCTGGTGCCGCGAGTGTGGCTGCAAAGAGAATGGTCGTCAGGGCGCCTGCAGCACCGATAACGTTATAGTTGCTGCTCCCGAACAGTGCTGCAAGTGCTGTCCCCCAAATGCCCGTGATTATGCCAGGGAGCGGACCCGCGCCGGAGGCGATGGAAAGCGCAATGGAAAGCGGTACGGAAATGAGCGCGACCGTCAGTCCCGATTTCCAATTTTCCTGTATTAGTTGTTTGAATG
The DNA here is from genome assembly GCA_021731295.1 of Patescibacteria group bacterium. GTDB lineage: Bacteria > Patescibacteriota > Minisyncoccia > Phycocordibacterales > UBA2100 > UBA10103. The sequence goes on along the minus strand of JAKFXQ010000002.1, from coordinate 1,181 downwards.
TTCCAAACGTCATACAAATGTGATTGTTGTAGATTCTCTCTGCACGCCGGATTGTATTCCGGCGTGCAGGAGAACTGGTGTGCGTTATGCCGCTTTGGCTACGCTCACGGTGGCGTCGATGAAGGCAATTGCCCGTTCGAGCCTCTCCGCAGAGCTAATGCCGCTCGGTAACGTATACGGCTTGAACTGGGATTGATGAGTGAAATACCCGTCAATGGTTGCCCGCTCCTTCTCTATGAAGTGCCGTACGATTGTGTCGTCAACCGTTGGATCGATTATCTTTTCCGCGCGCAAGCGGGGAAGCAGAGAATCGTAATCCGAGGCCGTGACGATATAGCGTGGCGGAGCAATTCCTTGTCCACGCAGCCTGCCGTCGACGAGCCGATAGTGCCATTCCAGAACCTGATCATCGCGGGAGCATCCCAGACACGCAGTCGCATAGAGGACCGCATCCAGTCCGCACCCATCCATAATCGGGATTTTCTTTTCCCTCACCGCTGGCAACCATTTATCCTCGGTGAACTCGTCCAGCATCGCCCAGCATTCAAGTAGCCGAGCGACGCCGTATTTCTTGTGGCCATCGCGCACCCATTGCAAGGGGTGCCGCAGATGACCGAACGGGTTTCCCAAGAACACGAAGTCACATCCCCGAAGCGAACGCTTCGGCAACACGAGTTCGAGTTGTTGGTAGAGCTCGGTTCGTCCCGAGAACCTAAGCCCTGAAACTGCCAGCGAAAGAACCTGTCCGTCCGCCATACTATCCCTTTCTCAGCTGCTACGGATTCGCGTATCCTATTCCTCGCGCGCCATGTGTCAATTGACGAGAAGTGGATAACGCTCTGTGATACACGTGAAGCGCCGGCCACGGGGGCCGGCGCTGAGGACGCGAGGATGCGTCATTTTAGATCGATTTCGCGACTCGCTCGCAAGGCGGCGCAATCCTCTTCGGTGAGGAGTTGGCCACTGGCGTGCTTCATCTTCGCACGTTTTATCCAACGCGCGGTCCGCGACTCAATCTCGTGGTTCTCGGGGGTGCGTGCCTGCCGTTCCATGTGTCGGCAGACGAAGAAATACGCGCCAGTGAGAACCGCCAAGCCGGCGCCGTTCATGACGGCGTCGCCTCCAACGTGACCCGCAGCAATCCAATACGCGACTACCACAACGACTCCGGCGATAAGTAT
>JAKFXQ010000022.1 GCA_021731295.1 Patescibacteria group bacterium | reverse complement strand
CATGATGCGTGTGAAAGCGCACGCTGAAGTGCAGTCAGAGCAGGACCTTGCTGATTTCGCCAAAGGCATTCTTCTGGAGAACGAAGCAGTTGAAGAGATGTCGCTCAACTTTGAGAAAATCAAAGTGCGTCACGAGACTCGCGGTAAGCTGTTCGGCTTCATTCCACTCACGTTCTCACAGGAGATTGAAGTTGATACCGAAGGTGACGACGTTGGGCGCGTTACGGTGCGCAAACCGTGGTACGGACTCTTTGTACGCTCTGATGTCTCCGCAGGTGATATTGAAGAGGCACTGCAGGGAAAGGACGATCACAAAGAGTGGATTGATGTACTCTCCGTGAGCGCACAGGCAGAGGTACTCCTCTCAATCTCAAACGTTCTCAAGACGAAGCACGACATGGCGCAGGCCGCGATACAGAATATCCGCTAATGCCGCACGTCATTGCCGAACGAGACGGAGTCATCGTGCTCGATAAACCGGCGGGCCTGATTTCGCACCGCGACGGACGCAATGACGAGCCGTCGGTATCCGCGTGGCTAGGGGAACAGTTTCCAGAATGTCGCGGAGTGGGAGGTGATTGGGTTTCGCCGCAAGGCGAGGCGATTGCCCTCAATGGGCTCGTGCACCGACTGGATAAAAACACCAGCGGCATTCTGCTTGCGGCGAAAACGCAGGACACGTTTGATGCGTTGCGTCTGGCATTCAAGGAACGACGCATCACAAAGACGTATCGTGCACTCGTGTACGGGCACGTCGCCGAAGACACGGGCACGATTGTTGCAGAAATAATGAGGACGAAAGAGGTGCCGCGCCGCTGGGCGGCGCAGCCATGCACACTCGACGATGTTCGCGCGGCAATCACCGAGTGGCGCGTTCTCTCGCGCACAGGTGCGGGAGAAGACGCGGCAACGGTTCTTGAACTCACACCGAAAACAGGTCGCACGCATCAACTGCGCGTGCACCTCTCATCTATCGGTCACTCCATTGTCGGGGACGCGCTCTACGCTGCAGGGCGTGCGCCTATTCATGGCGTTACCCGCCTCGCACTCCACGCGTATTCCATAACGGTGCCGCTCGAAACTGACGAGACATTCGTTGCCCCCATACTGGAAGACCTACGCGCGCTCGCTGTGTAATACTCACACTATGGCCATCATGCCGGATAGGGTATGGAGTCGTCATGCAAACCCGTGGAGTGGTTGGTCGCGGGTGCTCCTCATGCCGCTTCTCGCCGTCGGCATGTATCAGCATAGCTGGCCGATACTTCTGGGCGCGGTACTCTTCGCCATCGTCAATCCGTTTATGTTCCCGCGCCCGCGCCACACGCGTGCGTGGATGAGCAGAGGTGTCATCGGTGAACAGCTGTACTACGCGGATGGAAAAAAGTTCAAATGGGATCTGCCCACACTCCTCAACAGTATCAATATTCCGTGCTTCTTCGCGTTTCTGTATTTTGGCTGGACGCAGCAACTCATTCCGATGCTCCTCGCCGGCGCACTAACGATGACTATCAAATTCTGGTTTATAGACCGTATGGTCCGCGTCGCTGACAGTGCGCACGGTGCACACGCCTGATGCTAGAAGCCGAGGAGGCGCAGGAACGTTGAGAGCTCTGCCTTCGTGAGCTCGCGGTGCGCGCCCACTTTGAGACCAGAGAGGTGCACGTTCATGATGCGAATGCGCTCCAGTGTATCAACGACGAGCCCGAGCGCCGCACACATGCGGCGAATCTGATGTTTCTTGCCCTCAGTTAAGACGATGGAGAAATCGCGCGCACCCAGGATTTCCACCGTGCACGGCTTTGTCATGTAGCCCTCGATATCCACGCCGCGCTCCATGCGCTCCTTAAAATTCTTCGGCAACTCTTCCTTGGTCGTCACCACGTATTCCTTTTCGTGCACGTAGTCTGGATTCAGAAGCTTGTCAGTGATGCGTCCGTCGTCGGTCAATATAATGAGCCCGCTTGAATCCTTATCCAGTCGGCCGACAGGGAAGACGCCCTTCAATGGTACGACAGTCTGAATATCCGTTTCCCCATCTTGTGGGGAATGGGTGATAACACCGCGCGGTTTGTAATACGCGTAGTAGTGGCGCTTCACTGGCTTGAAGCGGACGATAACCGAGTCTTTCTCCTGCACCTTGTCCCCTAGGACAGCAATCTTGCCGTTTAACAGGACCTTGCCTTCGGAAATCAGCTCGTCGGCGGCACGGCGGGTGCAGTAGTTTTTGTGCGCGAGGTACTTGTTGATGCGCATCGGGTAGTCGGACATGGCCAAGAGTGTATCACAGGTACTTGCAAAATACAATAAATATGTCATAATTTCGACCAGTAAGTTGTGTCGGCGTCCTGTGCAGCGTAATGCAACAAGGACTGACGATATGGCAAAGACTATAGGCTCTCTCCGGCAGTGGGATTGTGTGAGCGCGACCATCGTCCTCGCGACGGGCGTGTACGTGACCTTCCAGGTCAAGCACGGCAAGTATCCGTGTGTACGCACTCTCGACGAGGTAACGCGGTGGCGTATGCATCGCCCGAACGAGTTTCCGCCGATTGAGGCGGGGATGTACATCGCGGCGAAGCGTGCGGTCGTGGCGAAAATCCTCGAACATCGCGCGAGCATGAATCTCCCACCGCCGGTCCGGAAGCTCCGTAAGGCTGGGCGTTCGTTCCAGTACCTGATGGACCTCCGGTTCCACGAGTCTGCGAGTTGAGTGTGGGGGCGCGTTTGCGAAAGCGAACGCGCCCCTCTCTAGTTCCGCACGAGCGCTGACTCTGCTAGAGTTCGCGGATGGCACTCCCCACACGCGCGGAAGCACAGGCACTTCTTGAAACACATGTGCGCGATGAGTATCAGCGCTTGCATGCGCGCATGGTCGCAACCGCCATGGAAGGCTATGCGGGAATCTACGACGGCGACCCAGACCTTTGGTACATCACGGGACTTTTGCACGACATAGATTTTGAAGAGCACCCAGACGTGCACCCGGCGCGCTCCCTCGCGTGGTTCAAGGAATGGAACTATCCAGAGGAACTCATGCACGCCGTTGAAGCTCATGCGTATGAGTACAACGGCTTCACCACCTTGCCGCAGACCAAACTCGCGGCAGCTCTCATGGCATGCGACGAAATCTGCGGCATTTTCTACGCGTACAAGAAACTCAATCCACTGCCGTACGGCGAGATGAAAGAGAGCTCCATCAAGAAACGCCTCGCCGAATTAAAGTTCGCGCCGAAGATAAAACGCGAAGACATCGCACGCGGCTGCGAGCTTTTGGGTGTCACACAAGAAGTACACATCGCCAATCTCATCCGCTTTCTCGCAAAGCTCGACTAATTTCTATGAACGTCCTTGTCGTCTATCGCACACGCTACGGTTCCACGCGCGAGTATGCGCAGTGGATAGGGGAGGAGCTGCATGCCGACGTGCGCCCGATGGACACTGTTCGCTCGTCCGACATCGCGCCGTACGACACCATCATCGTCGGCGGGTACCTGCGCATGGGAAAAATTCAGGGCGTGGATTTTCTCACACGGTATTGGAGCGACCTCTCCGGCAAGCGCCTCTTTCTCTTTAGTGTCGCCGGTGCACCAGAGCGCTCGCCCGAGCGAGCGCTCTGGTTCGGTAACAGTTTGCCGGAACATATCCGCGAGCATGTGCAGCATTTCCCTTTGCGCGGTCGTGCCAAGAATCTCAACTGGTGGGACCGTTTTCTTATCTCGTTCCCCAAGATCCTGCTGCGTCGTGCCTACAAGAAAGACCCAAGCGAGGCGAACAAGCGGGCGCTTGCGGGCATGGACGAGTTCGACGCGGTTTCGCGTCCCTCAATCGCGCAACTCGTGAACGCAGTACGCGCGCAGTAGTTCTATGTCGAATCTTCTCGGTGAAGTGTATGAGCCGGTGCGCGCGTCGTCCTTAGTTTCAGGGAGCGAACTCATTGAACGTGAAGGTGTGGATTTGCAGAAGGGAATGACGTTTCGGGATTTGGAAGACACGTTATCCGTGTTTCTCGTGTTGGAGCATGATGGGGAATTCAAGGACACGTGGGACGCGCGCACGTTCACCTACTCGTTTCGCGGACATGACTCGACGACCGTCTCTGGGCGCGAGCACGACCAAATCGCCATGTACGAGAGCGGGAAACTTTCCGACAACGGCAAGTTCTTGAAAGCGGCGCGCGCCTATGCCGAAGGCGCGCGCCGCGTCGTACTCCAAATCCAAGTCTACGAAAAAGTATCGAGCGGTGTCTGGTTCGACAAGGGAATCTTCAATCTCGTGGACGCGCGCCAGGACACGGACGGGGGACGCAAAGTGTTTACCTTCCTCCTCCAGCCAGCGAATCTCTCGCGCATCGCGGATGACGCGCACCATGGGGAACGCATGATGAGCGCCGCGGAGAAAGCGGCTATTTGGGAGCGCGCTCGCGGCCGCTGTGAAGGCTGTGGCACCCAAACGGGTCTGCGCTTCGTACCGAAAGAAGGCGTGCTCAAATGTCCCGCCTGCCGCGGGGAAGAAATCGGGCTCCTCGGCTAATCCCTGAAAGACACGCGCTCTTCCACCGTCTAAGAGTGCAAGGTAGGATAATCCTATGAAATATTACTTTGGCGGCGCGCTTACTATTCTCCTCGCCCTCGTGGCGTACTTTTATCTATTTGTGCCCGAGGTTCAGGCACCGGTCTTGCCGGATGAAATGCCCGAGCCGCAGGCAGAGCGCTATGTGGACTCCGAGCTCGGTATTTCGTTCGTGGTTCCCGAAGGCTACTTCGCCCACGTGACAGATGTAGATGGTGAGCGCCGACAGCGGGCAATTGTCCTCTTTGAAGACACGCCGTTCACCCGCTCGCTCGTTGCGGGCGAAGTAGAGGGGACAGAAGCACCGCCCGCAATCTCCATCATTGCGTACCAGAATGATCTCGATAATTACACGACTGATTCATTCATCAACGACACCAGTTTCTCGAACTTTAAACTCTCCGATGGCGTACTCAGTCCGGTTATGGTCGCCGGCGTTTCCGGACAGGCATACAGCGCCGACGGTCTCTACATGAGCCGCAACATTGTTGTCGCGCGTCCCGACTACGTGTTTATGTTTACCGCCGGCTACCACACACCAGAAGATCGCATGCTCGCGGATTTTGACGCGGTCGTCGCAAGCTTCGAATTTGTCGCGCCGACGCCGACGTCCGCTGACAATGCACCAGAAGGGAGTATGCATAACCTGCCGGTTCCGGAAGCAGTGAGCGCGGTACGCGCCTACGCCGCGCAGAAAGCAGGCGTCTCTGTTGGTTCAGCAATTGTGATGCAGGTGGAAGAAATGGACTGGTCGGATTCCTGCCTCGGCCTTGGCGGGCCGGATGAGATGTGCGCGATGATGATAACGTCGGGATATCGCGTCACCGTGCAAGCGGGCGGCACCACCAAGTCATATCGCACCGACATGACTGCGGGTTCGATCAGAGAGGAACTCTAGGTTTTTGGTGCTGCCGAAGAATTCAGCGTCAGAACGGTTTGATACATCTTGTCATTTCCCACGGTGAACGCATCTTCAGTCATCGTGAAAGCCATGCCGTGATCTGATTGAAGCACAGGGAGCATGGAGTGCAGTAGTCTGCGCGACGTAGTCTCTCGTGAAATAAAGACAATGGGAGTCTGCGTCCCATTATCGACGTACGCACTTTTATACAGGCTGAGAAAACGTTTAACGAGTGTGAGCGCGACACGTCCTCCCGCCAGACTATTTTTGTCACTCACCGCGAAGTCGGCGACATGGATGTATCGGGTGCCAGGGGGAAGTGTGCCGTCTTTTTTTGTGTACTCAGATTCTCCGGCGATGACGTAGCCTAGGATGCGTCCGTCATTTTCGTACTTGAGACACAGATTCGGGGCGCCCAACTGCGCTCTCCCGGCTTCAAATTCTGCGAATCGCGCCGAGGAACTTGTCGTGTCAGTCACCAAATCCGGCGCGTCACCGTACGCTACTTGTTCCACTGCGCGCACAGCAGCAATGTCAGATTGGGAAAGTGGTGCGACGCGCGCGTCATCCAAGTCATCGAGCACGTTCGTGTTCTGGCGAGATGCATCGAGTTCTTTCATATACAAAACGGACGTAGGGCTATCATACCCTACGTCCGTCCACACGCGTACGCGTGCGTTACCGTCTAGTGCGGCGTCGTGGTGACGCGGCCGCGCCGGCCACCTTTGACAGAACAGTTCTTCTCGCACTTCGCGGCGTCCTTGGCGTCCTTGCCCCAGTTGAGGCTCAACGCTCCGAACGACTGCTCGGCGAGTGTGAACGTTTCGCTCCGGCCAGGGCCGCTCTCCGGCTCCGGAAAGAGGTACGACTTCGGCTCGTGATGAATCAATTCGCCGAAGAACTCGATGCAGAAGCGGCCGTACTCGAACGTGTACAAGATGAACTGATGCCACGCGGCATCAATCGCCTTGGACGGGACAAGCACCTTGTCTGGGTGCTCGTTGCACAGGCAGAGGAACTGCTTGAGGTCGACGAAGAGCTGCTGCGCTTCCTCGTGGGTGACCTCAATCTTGTGCTTGAACCGCTCGATGAGCTCGGGGTTCTCGTAGGCGAGGACCCTATCGATGAGCTTCTTCCGCTCATACTCAGCAATGCATTCCGAGATCTGCATTCTACGTTCCTTCTCGTGTAAGCACCTCAGGCTGATCCCGAGGGCTATTCAGACAATACAATCGCGCTACTTTACGTCAAGCAGGATTCTAAAGTCGAACGCCGCTCAGGGAGCGGCGTTCAGAGGGTCGATTGTGTTCGTCGGCGACCGAGAGTCAGAATTCAGTTTGGAACAATCCCCAGAGGAAGACTGGGGCGCCGAGGAGTGTGCCGATTACGACCCACAGAGGAAAACCATCACCCGGCTTCGGTGTGTCGAATCCGAGCTCGATGTACTCATGTCCGAAAGCCAGTAGATACAGGCTGCCGAACCACAAGAGAGCGGTGACGATCCGCATTCCCCAGAGTATCTGAATCAGCATGATGCGGTGGAATCGCCGCAGAAACGCTTCTATTGGGTGCATTGGTGGCACTTTCATGTTCCAGCCGTCAGTACTGTACAACGAATATGGTGGGGGTGCAAGTCAGAGTAGGGGGAGGGGCCGCCGCACATCCCGGACACCTGTCCTCCGGGGTCGGTCGTTTTCTTGCTAGAAAACTCCCTTCGTTGCCTCGTCGTCTCTCGGCAAATACCCCGTCACACATGTTTCCGCGCTGTGTCGGCGGAGAGGTGAGGTGGTGTTTTTGGTTTGGAACGGTACGATTCTCCCATGGATATCAATCCTATCGCCATTCTCTGGAACGCCTTCGGTCCAGTTATATACATCTTCGGAGCACTAGCCGTGTTCGCAGCGTTCGTTCTCGCCGCACGCATTCTCTTTGGCAAGCGAGATAGTGCGTCGGCCACGAAGGAGACGGTCAAGCCGTTGTATGAGTACACGTCGAGGTCTTCTATCATGACGCGTGCCGAGCAGGACTTTTTCCACACGCTTGTCGCAGCCGTTGGACATGACTTCTGCATTTTTGCCCAGGTGCATCTGGACGCATTTCTAGACGAGAAAGTAAAAGGTCAGAACTGGCGAGCGGCGCGTGCGCACATCAGTCAGAAGTCTGTTGACTTCCTCCTCTGCGATAAAAGAGACCTATCCCCGAGGCTCGCTATTGAGCTTGATGACCGGTCGCACGAGCGCGAGGATAGAAAGGAACGGGACGGGGAGGTGGAGCGAATTTTGAGCGATGCAGGTGTGCCGCTGCTGCGGCTCGAAAATACAGGCAGATTTGACAGAGACGAACTTGCGCGGAAGGTAAAGGACCGACTTGCCCCACCATCCAGTTGATCTATGGTGTCGGTAGGCATTCAGTTGTTTTTCCTAAACAAAAAAGCCTATAATCCTGCCTGTGAGTGCTTTTATACCCACACAGGAACAGGAACAGATACTGCGCCATCCCGCGAATGCGCACGGCTGTATTTTGGCGGGTCCCGGCGCGGGCAAAAGCTCGACCGTTGTCGAGTATCTTCTGCGGCTATTGGGCACCGAGAATAAGTCGCGGGTGCGATTGCTCACCTTCACACGGGCAGCCACAAACGAACTGATTGGCAAGGTGTCCGACCAGACAGACACCAAGGTAGCGGTCCCCCCACTAAGCACGATCCATTCTTTTGCAATATCGGTGCTTATGCAAAATCCTGGTAGTGGTGGGTTAGTGTACCCCATTCGCATCGCGGATGATTGGGAGAAAAAGTACATCGTGCACAAGACCTTGCGGCGGCAACTTAGTATCTCGGAGCCAGAAGTGAAAAAACTTTTTAAGGAGATGGCTGCGAACTGGGAATCGCTTGCGCCTGATGAGGATAAAGAGATAGACCCCAATGTGCGCAGGCGCTTTCAAGGGGTATGGGGAGAGCACCGCGAGATATATGGCTACACACACGTGTCGGAGTTGCCATTTGGTTTGCGCAACGCGCTTGAACACCATCCAGAACTCGCAGGGCTGGACTACGAACTTTTGATTGTGGACGAATATCAAGACCTAAACGCATGTGACCTCGAAGTGATAAAGAGAATAAGCCAGCGGGGGTGCACTATTCTTGCATGTGGTGATGACGACCAATCAATCTATGGGTTTAGGAAGGCGCACCCCGTCGGTATCCGACGTTTCGCGAACGACTACGCAGGGGCTCCGGTTTTCAATCTGACCAACACGAGACGTTGTGGAACGCGTATTATCGAATGGGCGAACCATGTAATACGGCAAGATACTTCGCGCTCTGCTGCTAGACCGACTATCTTGCCCGGAGAATCTGCGCCACAAGGAGAGGCTGCACTACTGGCATTTCGCGTTCATACAGCGGAAGCAAATGGGGTAGCTCAAATAGTGAAGAAGCTTATCGAAGTGGAGAAGATTCAGCCGCCAGACATACTCATCCTCTTTCGCGGCGACCACAACGGCATGTTCAGTACTCCCATCAAAGAAGCATTGGAGAGAGAAGGGATAGCTTACGCAGATCCCAACCATGTTGAGAGAGTGTTGGGCGAATCTTCAAATCGCAAAGCGATTGCTCTTGCCCATCTTCTCTCCAATCCGACCGACCATCTGGCGTGGGCAACGCTCTTGTCATTGCAGGTGGGCATCAATACCGATAGCACACTTGATGCTGTATATGCGCGCGCCCGAGAAGATGGCACTTCATTTACGGATGCGATGCGTACTCTGTACGCGGAAGGTTTCCCTGCGCTCCCTGCGCCGAGTCGACGGGCAGCGTCCGAACTTATAGACAATGTGCAGGAATGGCTTGGACGTACCCCATTACCGGAGGAAACGCCTGAGGATGGATGGGGCAACTGGCTGATTGCAACGACAGGCACGAGTGGCGGATTTTTTTCTATAACGGAAGAGTTCAAAGAAATATTGCGCAATCTCGACACACATTTTTCTGAGAAGAACGTAGAGCCAAGTGACCTCGGACGATTCCTCGGGCAGCTTGAGCCGGTAGGAGAAGATTTGCAGAAAAGTCGTAGTGAAGGTGTGCGGCTTATGAGTATGGTCAGTTCAAAGGGACTGACCGCAGAAGCATGCGTAATTGTGGGGGTCGATGACGATATCGTCATGGGACACGACACGCAAAACGAAGCCTGCCGATTGTTATATGTAGCTATGACTCGTGCTAAGAAGTATGTGTTTGCGACGTGGGCGCGACGCAGGCGCGGTCCAACCGCTCACTCTGGTCGCGGGAACGCAGCTCAACCAATCCGCCACCCGTCTCGTTTTTTTGATGGAGGACCGGTGCATTCAGAGGAAGGCACCGACTACATTGCACGGCGTTGGAATAACCTATAAGCGTTGATCAATCTCACCCATGAGGCGGTCGGTTTCGGTGAGAGCGAGCGAGATCCGGGCTTAAAGGAGACAGCACCATGTTCTCCGACGTAACACCCTTCAGAGATTTTCTGTGTGCTTTGCTGAGGGCAGCACCAATACGCTCTATTACTCCCACTACAAGTGCGTTGCCCATGAAAAAGGCACGCCTCACGTCGGAAACCCCCTCAAGCGCGGTGTGGTGATCCGGGAACATGCACAATCTCTCAAGTTCGAGCGGGGTTAATCGGCGGTACTTTCCTGAGGCAGATCGAATGACGTGCTTAAAGCGGGATGGTGTGGGACCGCCTTCGCCGGTGATGATGGTGCGCGACGGTTTATCCAACGCGTCTGGGAAAGCCATCGGCCCCTCCGTGTAGGTGAACTCGTAACCGCTGGCACTTTTTCTCGGCTCGTTCTTCGCTCCCTTTAGATACTTCCAGCGCTTCAAATCGCCGGCCACGTAGTATTCTCGCGGGACGTTCTGTTCATCAATAAGAACATCGCCGAGGGTAGTTTGTGGGCCGTCGTGCTGAGCAGACACTTTTATCGAATGGTAAGTGCGCCCCTTCATTATTCCCGCACTACTAAATGGACTTCCTTTCATATTGCTCGCGAAATTTTCTGTGATGTCAGCAAGTGTCCCTTCAATCGTGCCCGATAGTGGCAATAGCTCAGCAGAAACAGCGGGCAGTGCAGACGCAATGACACCTTTACGCAGCATCCAATCCAATGGCTTCTCAAGAGACAAGCTGCGATAGAGCGCAGTGGATTCATGATAGCCGACTATAAATATGCGGCGGCGGCGTTGGGGCATACCGTAGTCCGCTGCATTTACGACGCGCCACTCAATGGCGTATCCAAGGTCTGCAAGGGTGGCCAGCATGATGGCAAAATCACGTCCTCGTCGAGAAGTTGGAGATTTTAGAAGGCGATCCACATTCTCGAGGAAAATGTACTTGACGGGCTTGCGCTGATCTCGCTTGTGTTCGAGGATGTTCCGAATTTCCCACCACAGAACGCCTTTTTTTCCGATAATGCCGGCCGCTTGGCTGAGAGTGCGAGCGACAGAATAGTCCTGGCAAGGAAATCCGCCAACGAGCACGTCATGGTCAGGTATTTTAAACTCGCCTCGGAGAGCGGCCTTCATGACTTCGGCGATATCACGATTAGTAAGCCGTCGTTCCTCATCGGGAAGAGCAGGGAACCGCGATGTGTACACGTCGTGAGCGTGCTGTTTCTTTGTGCCCGGCTCCCACTGGTTGAACCACACGGTCCGGAAATCTCTCGAGTCGTCGTTTTTTCCAGACAGGCCCAATCGAAAACCGCCGACACCAGCAAAAAGTTCGACGACACGGAGCGGTTGCGATGCCTGAGTCTGATTGGTATGGTGCGTCTTACCCATAGCTCGATCATAACAAGCAAGGCTTATTCGATCAAGATCGACTTATCCCCATATGGACCCACACATTCAGACAGAGCTAAATATAAGTAATACCAAACTACTTCAACCTAAGTACATCGGTCCGGTTCGCCGCAAACTCGTAGAACTCGCTAGAGGGTTTCGGGGCGGGACCCTACCGGCACCGCGCAAATATATTGTATGGCGAGAGGGCGATTTCGAAATCGGCTTCCTAAAACCAGGCAAAGAATCTGCTCCGGATTTTCAGGCGCGTCACAAAAACGGTACGACAGGCCCGAATCCTGACGACATGGCCCCGACTATCTGGAAAGCTGGTGCGCGAGTCACGGCGCCAGCGACTTTTGAGGAAATTTTCCATGTGTTCGAACTCCTGTTAAAGAAGAATCAAGAGAGCGCAATGGAAATACTTGCGGGCGTTCTTTATCGGAGCGCCTTCCTCCTTGACTATTCATTTCCTGAACCTGTTGGGGCTATGCCTGAATACAAGATTCCGGACCGCGCGCTAACCAAGCTTGCGGTACTGGAAACGGTGAACGGCGGCATCCCAGCGGTTGTGTACCTCAAGTATTTACAACTCATTGCATGGAATGAGGACGTGAAATATAGCGCGCTCGGATTCGATATTGAAAAGGAGCGGACCGGTAGAGTGAGCAATTTACTGACGTACACGTACCTTATTGCGGTTCTGATTGGCCGAATGCCCTTGGCGTATTTTTGCTATGCATTTGCAAGAACGAAAGGGGTGGCTCCTATTTCCAACAAGGCCACGTCACTAGCATTTCCTTGGTTGAGGACGGCGAAATAGTCTCGGCTGTTTGCGTATAGAGTATGTGCCTTTGTCGACAGTGTTGAATATAAGAATCGCTATTTGTCTGAATGTCACAGGGTGACGCCGAAGACGGGTCGCAGGCGGTGCGAATGCTACACTTCCGATATGCCTGAAGAGAGACTGGCGGCGATGGAGAAAAAGATAGATGCCATATACGAGACGACTGAGCGGACGCGGAAGTATTTCTTGTGGACGCTGATAGTGACGCTCGCGGTGTTTATTCTGCCGGGGATAGTCCTTATGTTTGCGGTTCCATCATTCATTTCTAACTACAGTGCCACGATGAGTGGGCTCGAAGGCTTGTGATGTAGCAGGTGCTGGCTATACTTTTTCCTATGGTGATGCTGGCAGTGAAGATTGGCACCGTCATCGCACTTACCACCGCGGTCTTTTTCGGCTATTTCCTCTACCAGCAGCAGGCAGCGCTGAAGGCACCGATTGTGGATGAGCCATGCCCGTCAGGTACCCAGCGCGTTGGCGAAGGGTGTATGACTGACCGTGAGGCCTGCGAGATTCGTGGCGACCAATACTATTTCGATACGAAGACAGACGAGTGTTTGATTAGTTGAACATGAACGCGACCGTCAAGAAAGAACTCTACGTCGCTGTGCACGGGCAGACGGCGCGGTTTCGCATAGTGAAATACATCGTCATTGCGGCGATTGGCTGGGCGGTGCACTCGTACTACGGATGGGAAGGTGTGTGGTGGGCGCTCGGCGTGGGGCTTGTTCTTGCACTCGCGATGCATTTCTTCTTCCGATACATGACGAATGGTTGGCAGGACGATTGGGGATTGTACAAGTCCGTTTTCAAGAAATAGGTGCGGCGCTACGGTCGACGAGCGATGCGCGGTATACTGCGCGTATGAGAAATAAAACGCCGAAACGAAACAAGCGCGAGATGCGACAGAGCATGCACCTGACACGACCACCGCGAATGGAAGGTGTCGTTAAAAATGCCAAGATGCAGACAAAGAAAAAGCCGAAGAAGGCACCAACGCTGAAACAGAAGAAGGGAGAGACTAAGGTTCAGTCTGAACACCGAGACGCGCAGCGGAAGGACTACCAGCTGCGAACACCCAAGCCGAAGCAGAAGCAGAAAAGTGTAGCGCCTAAGGGCAAGAAGCGTCGCTCGAAGTCATCGCGCTAACAGGGACCGAAACCTCGAAGACCCGGCCCGTGGCTAAGTCTTCATTCCTACCAGCGCTATACTGACAAGATGGCAAAGGCGAAATGGAAGTTGCCGACCTTCACCCGCGAGATGATTGAGGCGGATCTTAAGAAGCTGGGTGCTCCACCACCACATATCCTCAAATTATTTGCGAATAGAAATGACGACGCAGAGGCATGTCGCCTTGCCTGCGTCGCCCATTTGGAAACGGACCCCGAGAACAATGTTGTGCGCATCTACCTGGCGGAACTGGCACAGACACGCAACGACCATCTGGAGGTACTGTTTTATGCGCGGCCGGTCACCGAATCATTGCCTACCATGTACCCGGCGTGGAAATTGCGCGGGATTGCCGAACTCAACTTGCACGACGGGGAAGCCGCCACGCGATCGCTCATGACGTATTGCACTATCAATCGTACTGACTCGCAGGGCCTGTGCTTTCTGGCGCTCGCGTACGCACAGCGCGGAGTACCAAAGGCGGGGATACTCCTCGTGGATGAAATGCTCCAAGAAGAACGCTTTGCAAACTCAACCGACCTTCTCCTTATCCGAGCGATGCTGAAGGAAAAAGTCGGCGAGACGGATGCAGCGTTGTTGGACTACGCCGCTGTCCAGATTGCTTCGGACGAGCTCAAGGATTTTTCAGCGCGGAAAATGCATTCACTGATGTTCATGCGCGACTCGAAGGACGAAGCGGCGAGCGAAGAGCCGGAGGAAGTCCCCGAAGAGACCGAAGATGGGGAAGACGGAGACGAAGATGAGGAGGACGAAGACCGCGGGCGTGACTAACGCTATTCGCGTGGTTGCCATTCACCCTTCACGCACTCGAAGTGACCCGTCGTCTGGAAGTGCCCGCCCGGGATGGTCGTCGTGGTTTCTCCTTCTTGGAAGTCATACGTCTCGCCGTCCTTGTAGCCGCGGCAGACTTTTGAAGGATCAAAGATGGTGACGGTGACGGTAGCGACGACGTTGCACTGCGAACCTGCGCAGTCAGCTTCGCCCACGCGATAGTGGCGACGGAGTTTTGCCGTATAGATGCCGGGCGTTTCGTACGTGTGACTGCCTTTTACTTCGGTCGTGAGTGGCGTTGCCGGGCAGGTGAGGTGGCGGCAGTTCGTCGTCCCCGAGCGTTTACCGTCGCCGTATTCAATGGAGTAGCCGGTGGAGGAGACGATGCCAGAGAAGGTGACTGCAAGTGGAGCCGCGCCCTGGGTTTTGGAAATGAAGAGTTTGTCGTTTGGACCGCTCTTGGGTGTGTAGGCAGTTTGCGAATAGTACGCGCCTTGTGTGTACGCTTTGGCGCCAGACGGTGCGGGAGGAGTGGCGGGCGTTTCTGGTGATGCAGTCTCTGACGTTTCTGCGCCGGTTTCTGTCGTGGTTGCCATCGGTGCGTCGCCCGCGCCGCCAAAGAGCGCAGAGACAATTCCCATGTAGAACCCAAGGACCGCCGAGAAAATCATCTCGAACATTACCGTGAGTATACGGGGCGCCGCACAGCGCGCTAGTGGGGCGGGTGCGCAGAGGCGAAATAGAAAGCGCCCCGCTCGGGTCGAGCGGGGCGCAGGTTCTGGCGGCGAGCGCCAGCCGGCTATTCGGCCTCGGACTCCTCGTCCTCCGGCCACTTCAGCTTCCACTTGCCGGGCGTGCCCTTTTTGGTGAGCGTCGATTCGGCGCGTGCCATCGTATTACCAGGACGCACGTAGACCTTCTCGTCCTGCACGATGGAAACGCCCGGAATCTTCTTCGCTTGCTCCGGCTCGAGCAGCATGGCGGTGCGGCTGATTTTCGCCGGCGGCCGATGCAGAAAGAAGTCCTTCTTTTTCTGAATCAGATACTGAAGGACCTCTTCCGGATTCTTCAGCTTCACCGCGGGCGGCGAAAGTGCCCAGGCGACGGTGCCGCTGCCGACGGCCACGTGCTTCATGTGGCCGTCGCGCTTGCCGTTCTTCTTCGCATGCTCGTACAGACGCTTCGCGCGAGCGATGGCGCTGTCCATCAGCGGATTCACGATTTGCTTCAAACGCGCTTCAACCGCCAACATCTCCTGCGCAGCTCCTGTCTTCGCCGCTTCGATTGCTCGGATGTCCTGCGCGAGCAGGTTCATCTCATCCACAGAATCGAAGAACTCCTCGCGGGCTTGCTCTTGCGAACGTGCCGCGGGCTTCTTCGTCGCGCGCGTAACGATCAGGCGCGTGCGCGTATTAGACTTGGGCTCTCTTGGCATCGGTGTACCTCTCAGCTTTCGGGGCCTATTTCCCACGCCAGCTATACCACGGGGCTGTCTCGTAGGCTACAACGTGAGCGCCCCGATGTGGGGCGCTCTGTTTTCGTGCCACCCGTCTTTAGCGGGCGACGTTGTATCGGGCCGAGACATGCGAGGGCGCCGTCTCGCGCGGCATCATCCGCAGTTTCTTTGTGGGTGACGCCCACGGCTCGTTCGGAATCTCCGAGCGCAGTTGGTAGGGCAGCTTCTCTTCCTTCCACCGCCGATTGATGTACTCAATCGCCAGCTGGCCGACTGTGCCGGGAAGCCAGCAGCGCTTCTCGGCGTGCGCCTCGACAAGCCAGCGCCGACGCGCCGGGACGTACTTGATGGCGAGGAGTTCTTCCCATTCTTCCTCGGTCAAAGAGACGATGAAGGAGCCGTAGGGAAACGTTTGCAGTTCCATGCCGTACCTCAGAGGTGACCGGTCGATGTTGACCGTCGGGCACTGTAGCAGTGCGGGGCATGCGCCGCAATGCTATTGCTTGCGCGCGATAACTTGCAGCCAATTCGTCCCGTGCGGCTGGTCTTTGACGTCTTCGATGGAGAACCCCGCGGCGTTGAGAAAGCCTGTCATCTCATCACGTGTGTAGTAGCTGAAAAAGCGCTCGTACTCGAAACCGACGTCGTCTTCTTTTTCGATTGCCTCGCCAACATCATCGCGCATGCGCTTCACCGCGATATAGAGCAGGCCGCCGGGTTTGAGTTTTTGAGAGAAGCCCGAGAGTGTGCGCGGCACGTCTTGTTTTTCTATGTGGAGAAGGGAGGCGTTCGCGAAGACGCAGTCGTACTGCTCCTTCTCATGGCCGCGCGGACCGGGAACGTGTGAGAGGTCGCGCATGTCTGCAACGTAGGCGTCCATGTTCAGCCCCTCCTCTTTAATGATGTCGATGAATTCGGGGACCAAGTCTACGCCCGTCACAGCAAACCCACGCTCAAGAAAATACTTGGATTTGTGACCGCCGGCGCAGCCTATGTCGAGGACCGTGCCACCTTTGGGAAGCATGCTGATGAGCGTGTCGGTGCCGTCTTTCCACCAGTCATGCACACGGTGGTCTTCGTGCCACTGACGCGCAATCTTGCGATACGTCTCTAAATTGAGGGCGACGGCGTCCCGTCTGTTCTCTGGGTTCGGGGTGTTCTCGTTCATTTCGGCACTGTATCACGCGTGATACTCTGTAGGCATGAAGAAGGGTGGATTTGGCGAAGCGATGCGTGCGGCCGCAGTTGCCGCAGGACTCTTGGGCAGTCCCGAAAGTGCGCAGGCCCAGAAAGAGCCCGCACCAAAATCGAACCCATGGGAAACAACGGTGAAGCAACGATACCCCATGTTCATGCGTGTCGGCGGCGAAGCCACCATTCCGTATGAGTATCTGAATTTTTGCGAGCGACACCCTGAAGAGTGCAAGCCGTTTGAGGGTACGGAGAGTGAGCGTATGAAGCGCGATGAGGGCGGTGAGTTTCGCCGGCTCGAACTTGCTGAAACAAATATTGATGTGAATACATTGCCGCAGCTTTCTGATTTGCAGTTGTTCGGCGTATCAGAACATTGGGCAGTGGCAGGAAAGCGCGGCGGAGATTGTGAAGACCTCGCCCTGCTTAAACAGAGACTGCTCAGTCAAGTACGCGCATTTAAACCGAGTAATCTTCTGCTTTCGCATGTGCGCACGGAGACAGGGGAGGAGCACATCGTGCTCATTGCACGCCTGAAAGAAGGCGACTACGTCTTGGACAACCGCAAGAATACGGTCGCGCCGTGGAGCACATATGTACAGGACTACGGCTACACGTTTGTCTCGAGACAAAGTTACTTGAATCCGCAAATGTGGTTGCGTATTTACCCGCCACAGTAGTCTGGATTTTGCGCATGCGCCGTGCGTGTGTACACTGGTGCGAATGAACTACGTTGCAGGCATCTTTGCGCTCGTGATTTTAGTCGCAGGGGGATACTTTATGATGACGGCGCAGGAGCCTGAACCTGCAGCGTCTGCAAACGTGTCACTGGACACGTTTGGTGCTGCTGCGAATGTGCCGCAGGCGCCAACGCCGAATGTACAGGCGCCGCAGCAGATGCAGGCTTTACCAGAATTATCAGCAGACGATATCGCTATGAAAGCGACACTACACACGAATCAGGGTCCGATTACTATCGAATTTATGAATAACCTTGCGCCGGAGACGGTCGAGAATTTCCAAAAGCTCGCACGCGCCGGCTTCTACGATGGCACGAAATTCCACCGCGTTATCGCCGGATTCATGATTCAGGGCGGCGACCCGCTCTCGAAAGACGAAGCACAGGCAGCGCGCTGGGGCACGGGAGGTCCGGGCTACACGTTCGGGGATGAGATTCATGCAGAGAACAAAAACGCGATTGGCACAATTGCGATGGCGAACGCGGGGCCGAATACAAACGGTTCGCAGTTCTTCATCAATGTTGCAGCTAATAACTTCTTGGATGCAAAGCACACGGTCTTTGGCACGGTGACCGCAGGCATGGAGACCGTGAAGGCAATTGAAACGACCGCGACGGGCCCGGGCGACCGACCAGTTACGCCGATGATTATCGAACGCGTGACGTTCGAGTAGTGATGAGCGAGATAGTCTACACGGTGAAGCGCTCCACTCGGGCGCGATACCTGCGGCTAACAGTACGTCCTGGCGGCGCGGTGATTCTCACCGCGCCGCTTGCGCATTCAGAGCGCAGCATCGCCGCGTTCGTGAAGCGCTACGCTGATTGGATAGAGCGCGCGCAGAAACGTATGCGCACGGTGAGTGCGCTTCCGGTATCTGGCCGTCGCGATTACAAAAAGTACAAAGAGGCGGCGCGTGCGGCTATCACCGACAGTGTCGAAGCGTGGAGTGCACGATTGGGCTACCGCTACGGGCGTATCGCCATAAAAGACACCACGAGTTCGTGGGGAAGTTGTTCGCACAAGGGAAACCTGAATTTTTCATACAAATTACTGTTCGTGCCGCGTGAACTATTGGACTACGTCGTGGTGCACGAGCTCTGCCATTTGAAGGAGCAGAATCATTCACGTGCGTTTTGGGCACTCGTGGGGCAGGCGATACCGGATTATGCGGCGCGGCGGAAAGCTTTGCGTCGCTACATCTTGCGTTAACCAGCGTTAATCTTTCTCTTTCGGACGACGCGGTTTCTTCGGCGTCTTCAAATCCGCGATTTGTATCGGACTCGTTACTTTTGGTGGCCACTCCGCTTCTACCGTGCCATATTCCTTCTCGTGCTCGGCAAGATAGTAGGAGAGCGCGAGCTTGAGGCGCTTTACGTGCGCCGGAGTGAGCGCGTAGACAACGTTCGACGTACCGGAGAACATTTGAAACAAGAAATACTCCTCGTTGCGACTGATATTGATGTTGTCGCAGAACTGTTTCGGCATTTGATCAGGTCCCATAGATGCATTGTATCCGCAGTGCGCGTTCGCAACAATGTTGGTGCTCGTATAGCACTGCTACACTGTGCGAATGGCAATGTTTCGCGAGCATATTGGGTGGGGCGCGGTTGTTGCGGCCGTGCTTGTCGTCGCACTGTACGCGTATGCACTCCTTACTGACTGGCTGTTGCTCTCGCTCTTGTTCCTCGTCGCTGTGTTGGGCTCGATTCTGCCGGATGTAGACAGTGATTCTGGTCTCCCATTCCATTTGGTGTTCGGAACGGCGACCGTTGCGGTCGGGGGCACCACGCTTTTTCTCATGTTGCATCTCTCTGACGACTGGCGAGTCGTCGCCGGCGTTCCTTTTGGAGTTCTCGTCTTCACGTGGTTCGTCGTGGGCGGCGTCATGAAGCGCTTTACGGTGCATCGCGGCATTTTTCATTCACTGCCCGCTGCAGCGATTGCGGGATGCGTGACATATCTGGTTGCGGAACGATTCGGTCTTTCTGCGGACCCGGCGCTCATTTTTGGCGGCGGCATGGCACTCGGCTATCTGGCGCATTTGTTTCTCGATGAGGTGCATTCGACCATCACGTTCGACGGTATTCCGTTCAAGCCCAAGAGCTCACTCGGGAGCGCCATGAAATTCTTCTCACGTTCGGGTGGCGTGAATGCGGCGACCTATACGCTACTGACTGTCCTCGTGTATCAGATTGTGCGATAGCGTTGACCGCCTCCGCGAGCTCGTCCATAGTGCCGACTGGCAGCTATAGGAGGCAGGAATGCCACACAGGTTCGACGACTATCTCCGGAGCATCATGCCGGAGCCCGGTGAAGACGAGATTCTTCGCCGGTGGTGGAATGCACGTGAGGCAACACTCTGGCAGGCACGGTACGCCGCAGAGCGCAGCCAATCGTATCGGCCGTTTCCCGTAGGGAGCGCGGTCTACGCATTCAAGCCGGATGCTAGGCCGGATACGCGATGGAAACTCTTTCGCGGCTCAAACATAAAGGCCGCGAAAGAAGCGCCGAAGATTTGCGCAGAGATGACGGCGATTATGGCGGCGATGCAAGAAGGGTACACGCGCATTATCGGCATCGCGGTCGTCGGCAATCCGCAGGTGGATCATGGAAGTGGTCTCCAATCAGAGACGTTGCATCCGTGCGAGTCGTGCCGGCTCGCTTTCGCGACGCTTCCCGTCGTTCGCCCAGATACACAGCTCATTCTGGGTAGACCGACAGACGCTGACTCGTTCGTGATTGAAGAGATGTCTGTCGAGGAGCTCTGGAAGATACACGCACCGCGAGCGGGCCCCTAGGCCCGCTCGTTCCTATTTAGCTAGACTTTAAGCCATTTTCGTGGTAGGGTGCCGCGCCTGCATGTCTCCAGCAAACTTCCGTACCACGCCGGTATTCCGGTCTCAAAGTGAGCGTTTCGCGACGTATTTTCTCATTTCTCTCGGCACCTTGTCGGTCATCATCTTCGCGTACTGGTGGTTCCGTCTCGAACACATCCCTTCAAACTTTTCTGGTTTCTGGCACGGAATCGACTACCTCATATTTGCGGCGGTCACATTTGTTGTGTGGTACCAAGTAATGAACGAAGTGCTTTCCTGGGACTTGGCACTTTCGATGCGGCACCCAGTGCCGCAGCCGCCACAAAAGGGCCTGAAAGTCGCCTTACTCACGGCATACGTGCCCGGGAAAGAGCCGATTGATATGCTCGAAAAAACGCTCACAGCGATGAGCGCGGTGCACTATCCTCACGACACGTGGTTGCTGGATGAGGGAGATGATGCCGCAGCGAAGCGGTTATGTGAGCTACTTGGCGTTAAGCATTTCTCACGCTTCGGGAAAAAGCACTATAACCAGTCCTCAGGAAAGTTTGCGGCACGCACCAAGTGCGGAAACTACAACGCATGGTTTACTGAACACGGACGAGATTACGAGATTGTTGCTCAGCACGACATGGACTTCGTTCCTGTGCCACACTACCTAGACGTTACCCTCGGCTACTTCCGCGACCCCGCGGTCGCATTTGTCGGCGCTCCACAGATTTATGGAAATGAGAACGAATCGTGGATAGCTCGCGGTGCCGCAGAACAGGCGTACGGATTTTACGGCCCTGTTCAGAAAGGACTTTTCGGGAAGCACATGCACCTCTTTATAGGTGCCAACCATATTATTCGCTCCGAAGCGCATGATGATATTGAGGGGTACGCCGGGCACATAGTTGAAGACCATCTTACTGGTATGCGACTGTACCGTAAGCAGTGGAAGAGTGTATATGTGCCCGAAGTTCTACTTATAGGGGAAGGTCCTGCTACGTGGGATGCATACTTTAGTCAACAGCTGCGCTGGGCATACGGACTCATGGACATTTTGTTCCGTCATTCCCCAACGCTCATTCCAGGGATGAAGCTGATTCACGCAGTACGATACTTTCTGCTTCAGCAGTTTTATTTTTACGGCATTGCCCAAGTCATCGGTATTACGCTCCTCTCGCTCTACTTTTTCTTCGGAATCAGCTCAGCAACAATGGATTTGTCGTGGCTACTTGTCTATTACTGCTCGTTTCTCCTTATGCAGATACTCATTTTTCTCTGGCTTCAACGTTTCTACATTCGTCCCTCGTACGAATCCGGATTTCATATTCCCGGCAAATTGCTGAACGTTGCTGTTTGGCCCGTGTATGCAATCGCCTTCTTCGGTGCCGTGCTCGGCCGCAAACTTACCTATGCCGTGACACCTAAGGGCGAGATTCCAAAAGTTCCTTCCTCAGACATCGCGCATTTCATACCCCATGCGGTACTTGGCACAATCACACTCGTGGCCCTCATCTACGGCGCGCTTGTCGGACGTACTGCACCACTACTCACGTTCTGGGCAGTTGCGAATACAGTATTGATGTATGGATTTTTCGGTGCGGCAGTAATAGCACGCTACCGCGTTTCGTTCTTAGGTCAGATTCGCAGAATTGCCGAATTGTTTGGTCGGCGCCGCCCAGCCGTATAAGAGCGCAACGGGCAGTATGCTACAGTACGGCGCATGCATTTCGACGACATCATCAGATTTTGGTTCAAAGACCACGGCGAGAAAGAGTGGTTTACGAAAGACCCAAAGTTCGACGCCCTCCTCCGTAAACGATTCCTGCCAACGCTACTCTCGGTGTCCGCTGGCGAGACAGCGCACTGGCGGCAGGAGCCCATGGGCCGCTTGGCGGAAATCATCGTGCTGGATCAATTCTCCCGCAATATATTCCGCGGAAAGCCGGAGAGCTTCGCGCATGACGCCCAAGCGCTGACGTTGGCGCAGGAAGCACTGCGACTCAATGCAGACAAAATTGTGCAACCGCGTGAACGGCGGTTTTTCTATATGCCGTACATGCACAGCGAATCGAAGAAAATACAAAAGGAATCGCTCGCGATATTCCGTGCCTACGGCGACAAAGAGGTTTTGAAGTACGCGATTGAGCACAAGAAAATAATCGACCGATTCGGCCGCTACCCACATCGCAACATAATCCTCGGCAGGAAGAGTACAGCGCTCGAAAAAGCGTTCGTAAAAAAGCACCCAGGTTTTTGATGGTATCGTGAAGGCCATGAAGTCCATCCTCGGCGCGTGTGGCGTACTCGTTGTACTCATCGGTGCGTGGTTTGCCGCAGATTACCTTGCGCTTTTTTCCCAGTCATCGGTCTCCACACCAGAACCTGTGCCGAGCGACGTGCCGTACATTGTTGAGACATTCGTTACCGGGCTTGAAGTGCCTTGGTCTATCGCCTGGACGTCACCGACACGCATGCTCGTTACGGAACGCCCCGGCCGCATACGCCTCATTGAAGACGGCGTTCTGCGCGCAGAGCCGCTCTACGCATTTGACGATGTTTCTGTCGGAGGAGAAGAAGGTTTGATGGGACTCGCGGTCTCACCAGACTATGCGATGGATTCGTTCGTCTACGCGTCGTACGCCTACGAAGTGGGGCGCGATATGTTTGTGAGGGTCGTGCGACTTGAAGATAGAGACACCGAGCTCGTCTTCGACAAAATAATCATCGATGCAGTACCGGCCGCGCAGTATCACGCGGGTTCGCGCATCGAGTTTGGACCCGATGGCATGTTGTACGTAACGACGGGAGATGCGACGGATCGCGAACTCGCCCAGGATGATGCATCGTTAGTGGGAAAGACGCTTCGCATGACGCCCGAAGGTGCGGTGCCACTTGATAATCCGACACCCGGTTCGTATGTGTGGAGCAAGGGACATAGGAATGCGCAGGGACTGACGTGGCATCCAGAAACAGGCGTGATGTATCAGAGCGAACACGGGCCGTCGGTTTTTGACGGGCCGGCAGGAGGGGACGAAGTAAATCGCTTTGTCGCTGGTGGCAATTACGGCTGGCCGCGCGTCTCTCACGAAGAAGTGCTCGTCGGCACCGTCGCGCCACTAACAGTATTTACACCGGCGAAAGCGCCGGGCTCTTTGCTCGCGTATTCTGGGGATGCTTTCCCACAATTCTACGGCAACCTCTTTCTAGGGGCGCTCCGTGGCGAGGCACTGCTGCGCATCGTCCTTAGTGAAGACGGCACGCGCGCCCAGCGCATCGAGGAGATTGTTTCCGGCATGGGGCGCATTCGTGCCGTTGCCGAAGGACCAGATGGCGCCATCTATTTTTCTTCGTCAAATCGCGACGGTCGCGGCACGGTTCGTGACGGCGATGATCGCATCATGCGCATCGTCCCGGCTGAATAGTGTGTGATATTCTTGCGCCATGCCCACGGTCTCAACGTTTCTCATGTTCGACGGGCACGCTGAAGAAGCGGTCATGTTGTATACATCGCTCATCCCTAACTCCTCTGTCGCCGTCATGAAAAAGTACGCGGCCGATGGGGCAGGGAAAGAAGGAAGTGTCGAGATCGCGTCATTTACGTTAAACGGCACGCCGTTCAGTGCGATAGACACACCCGTCCCGCATGAGTTTACGTTTACCCCAGCAACATCCATTTTTCTCACCTGCGCAGACGCGGCGCAGGTAGACGCGCTCTTTTCCGCACTTTCCGAAGGAGGCGAAGTGTTCATGCCGCTCGACACCTATCCATTCAGCGCCAGGTTTGTCTGGTTTTCTGACAAATTCGGTTTGTCGTGGCAACTCACCGTATAACTTTGACACCAGGGGGCTCGCGGTGAATACTCACCCTATGAAGGCGGTTATCACGATTGTCGCCATCGCCCTCTTGGCGGGAGCCGCCTACGTCTTTTTCTGGGACAAGCCCGAACCGGTCGTCGGTCCGCCGCCACCAACATCCTATGCGTATCAGTGCGACACGTTCAACTTTTCGTTGCTCATTCCAGACGACCTTTCATCGGTGACGCTCGTTCCTGCGCAAGGTGCACCGTTCTTCCGCACGGTATTGAACGCCTCAGCGGGAGCGCACGCGCGCTTCGAAGGCGGCGGCGTAACCTTGACCGGCGCTGGCGAGGAAGTAACCATACAGTCGGACGCGGGCACGTATGTATGCTATCCGCTCCCAAGCTCGGACAAGGCCCCGTGGAATTGGGGCGACCCAGGTGAAGGCGGCGGCACACGTCCCGATTTGGCACTCATCGTGAGCGAAAGCATTCTCGGTGTCTGGCGCAGTCGCGAGGACCCGGAGTTCGAACGAGTGTTTGTTTCCGGCGGCGTGGTCATTGATTCGCATGGCGAAACGCAGACGAGAGGGCAGTGGGAGGTTTTTACTGACACCAGCTTGATTTCGGTGCCATTCCCGCTCGCGCCGAATACTGCCTACATCCGCATGACACTTGAAGATTTGCCCGAGGAGATACTGCACTTCAGTGTTTCGGCACTCACGCCGGAGTCACTGGAATTGATGTATTTGGACCGCGGCGGGGCCCTACAGTTTGAACGTGTGCCCGAAATGTAAGAATGGAGCCTCATTATTCGTCGTAACACTATCCACCATGAATAAACTCTTCAGCATTTTCATACTCGTCGTCCTCGTCCTTATCGCCGCGCAGTACTTTGTCGCGACGACCGCTCCTATTGCCGAAGAGGAGGTAGTCGCCATCACGGACCCGCTGAACGCCCGCATTACGATTGAGGGACGAGAGTTCGCGCTCGTCGACGGTCGCTACGGCGACACAACAGAAACGGTCACCGTCTTCGGCGAACCGGTCTTGCGTGACGTTGATGGTGACTACGATGACGATGCGGTCATGCTCGTGGTTCACGAGCCAGGCGGCAGCGGCTCGTTCTACTACGTCGTCGCGGCACTGAAAGACGGCGAAGAATACGTGGGCACGAACGCAGTGTTGCTCGGCGACCGTATAGCACCGCAGAATGTCGTGGTGCGGAATCGCGTCATAATGGCAAACTTTGCTGACCGTCGCGCGGAGGATCCGATGACTGCGCAGCCAAGCGAAGCCCAGACTGCGTATATTGTCTACGCTGACGGCGCGCTTGTTCGTGCCGCGGAGAAACTGGAACCGGGTACACAGATCATTCAAGGGTATCTCACGTGGGGGGGAGAGGTACGCACGTTCCGTGCCTGCGGCGAGGGACAGCCAGAGCACTGGATTATCGGTACGTCCCCCGCAAACGATATTGTGCGAGAGACTTACGAACGCGAAGTTGTGGGTGCGGCTCCGTATACACCGCTCTTTGTGACGATTGCGGGCGCTGTCGTGCCTGCGCCCGAAGACGGATTCGGCGCGGACTATGACTTCGGCATACGTGTGGATGAACTCATTTCCGTCGATCGGCACATTACCTGCAAGAGCGACACGGTCGTCTTGACCTCACCGCGCGCGGGAACAGCGATTGAATCCCCGCTCACGGTTACTGGATTTGTTCGCGGCGCATGGGCATTCGAAGGTGATTTTCCGGTGACGCTTGTTGATTGGGACGGCCTCATCATTGCCGAAGGATATGCAACAGTGCTCGCGGACTGGATGACCGACGAGTACGTACCGTTTTTGGGTACACTTGAATTCTCTGCGGCATCAACGACGACTGCGGTATCCAGCCGTGCGGCCATCATTCTCCAGAAAGATAACGCTTCCGGTCTTCCGGAACACGACGATGTACTCGAAGTCCCTGTCGTCTTCCGATGATAGAATTTCGCTATGGACCCACTCACACAATTGCGCTCGGTAGACTGGACGCCGATTAATATGTTGAAGGCACTCGGCGTGGTTGCCGCAATTCTCGTTCTCTTTTCAGTAGTACTCTCCGTGCTCGGCGTGTCTTCGAGTGACCGTATCTCTATAGCGCCACAGATGGCGGAGTACGACTATGCGTACTCTGAAAGTTCGGGTGGGGGTGTGAGTGTCGGCTATGCAACGGCACCGGGCTATGACGGCGCGATGCTCTCGGCGCGGAATATTGCGCCTGTGCCGTATGGCGGCTCTGTCGGGGACGAGGCAGAACAATACGAAGTTACGCAGTACAGCGTTTCGATAGAGACAGGGAACAGTGGGCGCGACTGTGCCGCGATACGCGACCTAAAGAGCAAGTCATATGTCGTGTTTGAGAACGCAAACGAGTATGACCGCGGATGCTCGTTTACTTTCAAAGTACAGAAAGACAACGTCGAGGAAATAGTGACGTTCCTCGAAGCATTCAAGCCAGAGGACATGTCGGAGAACGTGTACTCAATCGTGAGCCAGATTAAAGATTTCACCTCTGAGGAAGAGATTCTCACGAAGAAGTTGGAAACCATAACCACTACGTTGGAAACGGCGACGGAGGCATATGATGACATCACCGCGCTCGCGATACGCACGCAAAATGCTGAGAGCCTCGCGAAGATTATTGAAAGCAAACTACAGATAGTCGAGCGACTCACGCAATCGCGTATAGACGTCTCCGCGCAGCTTGATCGTTTGGTGCGCGCGAAGGCCGAGCAACTTGATCGCCTCGAATATACGTACTTCCACGTGAATGTCACCGAAGTGGCGATTGTGGACGGGGATCGCTTGAGCGAGATGTGGCGCTCTGCCGCCTCCGGTACCGTGAACGATATCAACCGCATTTTGACGGAAATGACTCTCGGCCTGTTCGCCCTGTTCTTCCTCCTCGTTCAGTGGGCGCTCTACGGACTCATTCTTCTCGTTATCGCAAAGTTTGCGTGGAAGTACATCGTGAAGTTCTGGCACGCTTGACAGACGTTCGTCTGAGCGGGTTAATAGACGTATGGATCACGTGCGTCATTTGTATCGGAGCGAAGAGAACCGCGTCATTGCCGGCATCTGTGCTGGGTTAGGTGAGTACTGGCACATTGACCCTGTTGCGCTTCGGTTCGCGTGGATAGTGGGAACGCTCGTTACGGGCGTTATTCCAGGAGTAATCGCCTACGTTCTTGGTGTCATTATTATTCCCGTTCAACACGCATGATATGAGTCAGGTAAAAGTTGAAAATCATTCTCTCTCTGGTGGGCTCTGGTTTATCGGCTGGCTCTTCACCATCGGGTTTCTCAAGCTCTCGTTTTGGAAGGGTGTTCTCGCGCTCCTCGTGTGGCCCTACTACATGGGTGTGTACATGAGCACGCTCTAGCATGCGCGCTCCTACTTCGGAGCGCATGCTCCGGCTCAGCTTTTTAGCCGCAACACTGGGCTTCGCCTTTTGGCTGGGTTCCGTTGCAGCGGAAAATGCCGCGGTGCAGAATCTCATTTTAGGTGGCGGGTATCTTGGCGTATTCCTCTTCTCAATCATCAATGGGTTCAATGTTTTTGTTCCCATTGTCACCGCGTCGTTTATTCCAGCGCTCACGGCAGCGGGACTTGCGACGGTGCCCGTAATAGTTTTGATTGCCCTCGGCATGACGATAGCGGACGCCATAGGGTTTCTCCTTGCACGTGTGGGGCGCACGCACCTGCCACCAGGGAGCGCGCGTATGGTGGGCGCGCTAGAACGTGCAGGAGCACGGCAATGGTCTCTGCCGCTCGTTATTCTCGGTCTGTGGGCGGCGCTTGTACCGTTTCCGACTGAAGTTATCGCTGTGCCAGTGGGTCTTATGGGGTATCAGGCACGGGTCGTCATACCAATCCTCGTCCTCGGGAATCTCTTCTACGTAACGATGGTCGGCCTCGGATTCATGAGTGCTGTCGCGTGGTTAGTGTGACGTGGTAGCATGCGTTTATGGGACTCGATGGCATACTTTCCCTCCTCCTCTCATTTCTCCTTCAGTTCGCGGAGCTGATAGTCTCGTTTATTATCCAGACGCTTTCACTGTTTCTCCAATTCTTCCGCACACTCGTGGGAGTAGCTAGTTGATACATATGCGCACCTTCGCTGCCCTCTATCTGTTCTCGGTTCCGGTATTCTTTGCCATCGACATGCTTTGGCTGGGCGTCATTGCGCAACCGTTTTATCGAGGTCAACTAGGACATCTGATGGGGCCGATTAATTGGCCTGTTGCTGTCGCGTTCTACTTCATCTTCCTCGTGGGACTGACTATTTTTGCGACAGGACCCGCATTCGAGCTCCGCTCTCTTGGGCACGCCATTCTGTACGGAGGACTTTTCGGATTCTTTGCGTACGCAACCTACGATTTGACGAACTGGGCGACGCTGCGCGACTGGCCAGCGATAGTTGTTTTCGTAGACATCATCTGGGGGACCGTGCTCTCGGCGTCCGTTGCGGCAGGAGCGTATCTCCTTGGTACTACGTTCCTACGCTAACATGGGGTTCATCTTTGCCGGTCTTGCACTTGTTTCGTTCATGTGCGCATTGTTTCTCGTAAGCCTCTGGCGAGAGGATAACGGCACTGCGGATGTTGGCTATGGAATTGCGTTCATCGTCGCCATTTCTGCTGCGCACTTGTATGCGCAGGCTTCGGGTATCGCGCTCGTACTGTCAGTGCTCGCGTCCATATGGGGCATACGTCTGGCGACTCGGATTTACCGCAAGAATCGCGGCAAACCCGAGGATTTTAGGTATCGTGCGTGGCGAGAAGCGTGGGGTGACTGGTTTCTTTTGCGGAGTTTTTTGCAGATTTATATGTTGCAAGGCGCGATTGTTTTTATCGTTGCACTGCCCGTTCTCGCTGTCATCGCACTGCCGCAAGAGGGAAGTCTGACATTTTTCCTCATCGGACTCTTTCTCTGGTGCATCGGTTTCTTCTTTGAGGTGCGTGGCGATGCGCAGTTGGACCGGTTTCTACGCGAACCAGCCAATAAGGGGCGCATCATGACACAGGGATTCTGGCGGTATACGCGACACCCCAATTACTTTGGCGAAAGCATGATGTGGTGGGGCATTGCACTAGCCGCGGCGAGTTTTACGACACTCTCGTATGTCGTGTTCGTAAGTCCTATCCTTATCACGTATCTTCTCTTGTTCGTTTCTGGCGTTCCGATGCTTGAAAAAAGATGGGCGGGGAATCCAGAGTGGGAAGCGTACAAGGAAAAGACGTCCGTATTTCTACCGCTGCCGCCGGGGTGACCTTTACACTCACCTCAAGTAAGTAGACAATCACGCCAAGACCCCAAACAGAAGGAGGTGGGTCGTGCACATTGATTCGGTCTTGTTGCTCTGCGGCGTATACGACAATGCTTCGAAAACGCCGATGTGGGCCAACATGCACACATCGTTCACTGACACATTCAGTGCACCCGTTCACGTAGAGCGTCGCTGGTACTTTCCGGGTGACTTCATCACAAAGTGGAGGTTTGTCTCGGATATCGTGCGCGAGTACGACCGGCCCGGACGCCTCCTTATAGGAGGGCACTCGTTCGGGGGCATACTCGCGTGTGCAGTCGCCGCGCGCATGCGACGTGCCGACGTTGTTGGTGTCATCACGGTCTTCTCACCCCATCTCATGTGTTGGGGGGCCGGCTCACTGATGCTCGGGGCCCATGTCCCGTACGGCATTCCCGTCGTCTCGTTCGGCGCGACGAATGATGACATCGTGTATGAGGCGTACACCGAGTACCCGCAAGCGCGCGCACATGTACGTGTGGACACTGACCACGAAGGCGGTCTTCTCACCGATCCCCGCATTGCGCGTGGTATCGCCATGAAAAGCCGCGAGTATCTCGCCATGCAATGAGGCCGCATCCCTTACCGGGTGCGGCCTCTTCGACGCGTGGAAATTCCGAGCGCGTAGCGCAAGGCCTTCACATCTCCCCACGCAATCGTGTGATTGGTCTTCGTGCCGTCGAAATCGCGCACGAGGACGAAGAGGATGCCGTGCTGTCGGCACCGTCGCTGCTTTGTACGAATACGCGTGTACGACACGACAAGAAACTCATCGGGTCGCACGCCATTGTGCTTGCGGTAGAGTCTGATGCCACGCTGCGTCACCTGTACTGGAACGAGCGCATCATCGCCGCGCAGTTTTATCCACGCATCCACGCCAACGGCATCTTCGCGGCCCGTCGATGGAATGATGTAGTTGTAGCCGCGTTTCAGTCGGGTTCGTCGGCGTGTGTATCTAAAGCCGTGGTACATCAGTGATTGAATGAAGACGTACTCACGACCGCACAATCGTCTGTGCGACATCGGATATTCCTTTCCTCGTACTCACCACTCTGCACTGGTTCAATGATGACAGGCCGATACGCATCGTTTCGCGTGACGGGGTGTGTACAAGCGCTCAACACCACGCAAAGTGCGCTACGATGAAGGTATTACTCGTTGGCTCAATACACTATGAAATCCATTGTTTCGGCGGTGGCGATTTTCTTTACGTTCGCGTCGCTCGCACACGCGGGACAAACGCGGGTGACCCTCTGCCACGCGACGTCGTCGGCAACGAATCCGTACGTTCTCATCAAGGTCGCGGAGCCAGCATATGCGACGCACATCGAGCACGGAGATTTTCCGCCGAACGAAGAAGGGCTCTGTATTCCCGATGATGGAGGTGGCGATGACGGACCTCCTGGAGGCGTTTCCTAGTCGATAGCTTCCGACGGGCCCCGAAAGGGGCCCGTTTGACAACATTCTCACCACGTTTTCCATGAAGAAACGCGTAAGTTGGCGTTCGCCCCGGCGTCTGATGATGTAGAGCGAAAGCTCTCCATTATTACAACTATGAACACTATGAAGAAACACGTAACGGCACTCGTCGTCTGCGGCGTCGTCCTGGGGAGTATATTCCCCATGCTCGCTAGCGCTGAAACGAACGGAATTGCCAAGATTGAAGAATTACTCGCGCAAATTAAGGCATTGCAGAGCCAGATTGCCAGTCTGAACCAGCAGAAGGTCCAGCTTGAAGTCCAGACACAGCAAACGGTCCTCGAAATCATGCAGGGCCTCTCTGTGGGCTCTGAAGGTGAGCAAGTTAAATTGCTCCAAACGCTCCTTTCGAGCGATACAGAGCTCTACCCAGAAGCAATGATTACCGGCTACTACGGTCCGGCAACACGTCGTGCCATCGAGCGTTTCCAGCGCCGCAATGGACTGGAGTCCGTGGGCTTTGTTGGTCCACGCACACGCATGGCGCTCAATTCGTGGATTAAGCAGCAGTTCAAGCAGGCAGAGGATTTGAGCGAGGATCTTGAGGACGACGCACTCGAAGAGCTCGAAGACCTCTTCAGCACCATCACTCCTCCTGCATCGAATCCGTGTGCAATACCGACTATTCCTGCGGGGATACCCGGCGTCTTCAAGGACGGAAAAGTAAAAATCATCCAGACAGGCAACGTCTACATCTACAAGGACGGCAAGCATCAGATTGTCATCACGCCGAACTCCTACATCGAGAAAGATGGCAAGAAGAAGCTCCTCATCACGCCGGGCATGCGCCTAGAGCAAAACGGCAAGAAGAGCTCATGGGTCCCGTGCAACGGCACAACACCGACGACTACGCCGCCCACAACCGGCACTGACACGACTGCGCCGACATTCTCTAACATCGCCTCTAATCCTTCGCAGACGTCTGCAGGCATTACGTGGACGACGAACGAGGCTGCGACCGGCAAAGTCTTCTACGGCACCAGTTCGCCGTTGAATCTCGCAAGTGCCTCATCCGTTACAGAAAACAATTGGTGGAACACGCACAATGTGAATCATTCTGTTCAGCTCTCCAGTCTCTCGGCGGCAACTACGTACTACTACGTCATCGAGTCGAAAGACAAGAAGGGGAACACAGCAACATCCTCGCCGTTCTCGTTCACGACGAACACCGCCCCTGATACCACGGCACCGACACTTTCTGCCATCTCGGTCTCTCAGGTAAGCACCTCTACAGCGCGCATCAGCTGGACGACGAACGAAACGAGCGATTCCAAGGTCTACTACGCATCGACGTCACCGCTGAACATGGGGTCTGCGCAGACGAAGACCGACAGCACCATGACCACGACGCACGTAATCGACGTGACTGGCCTCAACCCATCCACAACGTACTACTTCAAGGTTGAGTCTAAGGACGCGGCGAACAACACGGCGACCGGTAGCGAGACGTCGTTCTCGACCGGAGCGCTTCCGGCAGACACCACGGCCCCCGTCATCTCCGCTATCTCGATAACGCCGTCGACGACGACCGCGCAGGTTATGTGGACGACGAACGAATCGGCCAACTCCAAGATCTACTACGGCACCTCAACGCCCTTGGTTCTTGGCACGGCTAATTCGGTTACTGACGGAGCATCAGTGACGAGTCATTCCCTTGGCCTCACCAGTCTCATGGCTTCGACGACATACTACATCGTTCTCGAATCCAGGGACGCAGCGAATAATCCAGGGACCAGTTCCGAGACGTCATTCACCACGCTCTAGGGCCCGTGTACCCGTACCGCGCAAGGGGGCGAAAGCCCCCTTGTTGCGTTGTGCTTGCGCACACGTTGCGAACACGATACTGTCAAGGAGGTTAGGTGGTCTCCAGCAGAGGATTTCGACCATGTCAGCCAATCGACTGCGCAACGTCGTCATCGCCGGTGTGGCGATGGCGATTGTCTGGTTCGCGATAGAGCCATTTCTCTACGCGTATAGCATGAATGTTGCCGTACAGTACCTCTTCGACCGTGGCGAGTACCGCGGCACGGTTGAAGTGCGGGCAGCGGTGGCAGTCGTGTTTTCAGCGGTGGCGTATGCGTGTCTCGCGCGAGCTGCACGCACGTGAGTATGCGGGCGGCCCTAGCAATAGGGCCGCCCGCTGAGTTTCCATGAATGGGTGCGGTAGACTAGTGCGATGCAATCAGAAACGCTACCGGTGCCGCGCGAGAAAAACATGATGCTGGAAATCATAAAATTCACTATTCTTGCACTACTCATTGTTACGCCGTTTAGATACTTCGTCGCTCAGCCGTTCATCGTTTCTGGTGCTTCAATGCAACCGACCTTCGAGCCCAAAGAATACTTGGTCATCGATGAGCTTTCCTATCGGTTCGAGAAGCCGCAGCGCGGCGACGTCATCATTTTCCGCTACCCGCAGGATCCGGACACATTCTTCATAAAGCGCGTCGTTGCACTACCCGGAGAGACCGTTATTTTGCACGATGGTGCGATGCGCATTGTGCCCGCAGAAGGCGATGAAATCGTGCTCACAGAGCCGTATTCGTCAGGTTCTATGCGTGGCACGCGTGATGAGACGACCACGCTGCACGAGGACGAGTATTTCGTACTGGGCGATAATCGTTCTGCAAGTTCGGATTCGCGCGTGTGGGGACCACTACAGGAAAAGTACATCATCGGTCGCGCGTTTGCGCGATTGTTTCCGCTCGACGAGGTTGACTATCTTCCGGGAGAGCATCGGTATTGAATCCACCGACTATCCACACATCGCGGAGACACATCGGAGCATGCAAGCGTATAATGCACTGACGGCTCTTTCGTATGTCATCGTTCTTGGATAGACTCAAAAAAAAGGATGTTATTCCCGCAAGCACTGCGGAGACTAAAGACGATAAGGTACAGCAGCAGGTGGCCGCAAGCGTTGCGGCAAATCCCCCGACACAATCCGCTGAGCAGTTAAAGGTAGACATTTTTCAGACGGAAACAGCGATTGTTATATACGCGCAAATGGCGGGCACGTCCGTACATGATTTCAACGTCATGATTGAGGGCGATGACGATATTGTCACCATCAAAGGCAATCGGACGCGTCCGAATGGTGAGCATTTCCAGAGCGCGGAACTAGAAAACAAAGAACACGTACTTGAAGAATGTTCGTGGGGGCCGTTCTATCGCCAAATAATCCTTCCGTCAGAAGTAGACCCAGAGAAAACGGAGGCGAAGATGCACGAAGGTGTTTTGATGTTGTTACTTCCTCTGAAGACTGTTCAGGGCAAAGGCAAGCGTATCCAGGTCATGGCCGTCTAGGGCCGCTCTCCACACTGAATCGTACGCATTTCACCGTGCGTGCGCTACGATATGTATGATGCGTGAGTTCCATCACTCAAGCGTTCTTTCGATTGTCGCAGGGTTACTCCTCGTGCCACTCTTTGCGAACGCGGCAGAGCTCTATTTTTCACCTGCGACCGGTAGTTTCGGCGTCGGCGACGAATTTTCGATAAAAGTATCAGTCGATCCGAAGGGCGAAAATGTGAATGCATCCGATGGAACCGTGACGTTCGATCCAGCGCTCGCAAGCGTGGTCAGTATCTCGAAAGATGGCTCAGTCTTTTCTCTCTGGACCGCAGACCCAACCTTCTCAAACTCCGCGGGCACGATGAATTTCAGTGGTGGAACGCCGAGTGCGTTTGCGACCAAAGGCACGGTAGCGACCATAAAGTTTAAAGCAAAAGCAGAAGGAGAACTCAAACTTGGGGTTAAGGAAGGTTCGGTACTCGCGGCGGACGGAAAGGGGACCAATGTCTTCACCGCCGGCATAGAATCTACCTATACGATTGGGCCTGCAGCGCCAAAGGCACCGCCCGCAGCGCCCCCACCTCCGGCAGGGGGATTTCTCGCGGGAGGTGATCCGCCGATAGCCCCATCAATCACCTCGCCGACGCACCCGAAATCTGACTCGTGGTACGCGACAACGACGGCGCAGTTTACGTGGAAGCCACCGGCAGACGCGACTGCTATCCGCGTCATTCTGTCGCAAAATGAGGCGGATACGCCGAACGAGGAAATTTCAAATGTAAACGAACCGCTCACCATGACGGCGAGCGCTGACGGTGTCTGGTTCCTCATCGCGCAGTACGAAAATGAGTTTGGTTGGGGCGAATCCGGAATCTTCAAGGTGCAGATGGATACGACGCCGCCATTGGAGTTCGACTGGAGTTTCGTCGATTCAGCAGATGGCACAGCGGCACCGCGCTTTACGTTTGAGGCAACGGACGAGACCTCGGGCGTTGATAGGTATCAGATTCTCTATGGCGAAACTATCGCGGCGACCGTTCGGGCCCAGGACTTAACCGACGGTGCCACGCCCGCGCCCGCGACTGACGGTGGGGAGATAAAGGTAACCATAAAGGCGTTCGACAAGGCGGGGAACTCGCGCGATGTTACGAAAGATCTGACGCTTCCCCTGATTGCGACCGCTCGTGCGCGCGCCGAGGCGGCCGTGGAGCAGCCGTCGCCATGGACGGCAGAACGCATTCTCACCATTATCTTCGCATTCATCATTGGCGCTTTGTCGGCCATCATGGTCTACACGAGGAATCAGGCGGCACGTGACAAAGAGCGCCTCATCGACCGCATTTCGGGCATGGCCGACAAGTTTGACCGAATCTTTGCGTCTATGCGCGAAGAATTCGAGCAGATGGTGAACGACTTCGACGAAAAGCCGCAACTCACTCCCGAAGAGCGCGACATGCTGGAGCACATCAAGGAAGTCATCGACATATCGGAAGAGCTCGTGGACACCGATATGGGCGAGCTCAAACGGTCTGTGCGCGGACAGTAGTTCTATGGGGTAAAATAAGCGAATTCAAGAGCGGAGTTATCCGCAATTTTTCCCACAGGTAAGCCATACTTTTGAGATTTCACTGATAGAATTGAGGGGCGGATCGCCATATCCGGCTTTTTAGGTGTGGCCCGCAAAAAATGAGGCTCCGTCCCAAGCGAATTGCACACGCGGTATTCATACTCGTAGGGGTCGTTTTTGCTACGTTCGCACTCTCGCGATCGGGCGATTTCGTGCTGGCATTTCGTGAGACGAGAGTTGCGCACGTCTTCCCGACCGCGGTTAAGTCCGTCGGGTGGGAGAATGCGGACCAGGTACTTTCGCAAGAACTCGCAGAAGAGGCATTGTTCGAGGTGTTCTCAAATGAGAATGCAGCGCATATAGCGCCGCACACGGACGTGTCTAGCGGTGGAGGTTCTAGTCCCGAGGTTCCCGTGGATTCCGAAACAGGTGTAGTTGAAGAAGTGGGAGAGGAAAATAGCGAAGACGGTGAAGACGCGGAATCATCCGAGCAAGGCGTAACGCCCGAGACAATGCCGGAGACAGAACCGGTGAACGAGACTGCTCCAGAATCTACAGAGGAAACTTCTCCATCCGCGGAAGCCGAGGTGGAAACTCCTGCTGTAGAAGCGCCAGCAGATTCCGCAGAGCCCATCGCAGATTCACCCACTCCAGTAGCTGTGCCTGAGCTCGCGCCTGTGCCTGAACCAGCGCCAGTATCGAGCGAGCCGACGTCGTTCTTCGAGTCGGGAATTGATTTCATTCTCTCGCACATGGGTTCCACCGTGCAGGCACACGTCGCCACTGGCATTATTGAGGATGGCGTTTCCGAGGTTGCGAGCTGTGCCATTTCGGGTGACGCGTGCCACACACTGCACGTCTCCGGGTTCGTCGTTGATGGTGAGCTAACACAAAAAGTGTTCACTGGCGCAACGCTCCGGTTCTCATTTGCACATCGTTTGGCAGGTGAGGCTGAGGACATGTTCTCGGTGCGCTATTTCCATAACGGCAGGTGGCGCGATGCAGGTGCAATTTTCCTCAATACGGATATTTCGAACGGCACCAACGGCGGCTACTTCGAAAGCGTGCTCTCAGACATAACGTCATGGAGCGAGCTCGAAGACGTCGTCGTTGAGTTCGAGTATGAGCGCGTGAATGGTGGCGGCGAGTTGTTCCTCGATGCGGCGTGGCTCGATATCGAATACCAAGAGCGCACGCAGGATTTGTTCACTGGTGAGGAAGAGCCTGCGGATGCGCCAGAGAACGTTACGTTCGAACTGTCCGATGAAGGCGCCGACATTGCGACGCTGCGCGCAGGCCGCGACGGCGCAATTCGATTTAGATTTGCGAGCGACGCCTCGCAGTCACTGCGCCTCCGTGCGGATAGGCCGCTGTATGCGGCGCGGCCACGCAGAGACAGTCTCCAGAGCATCGTGTACGTGAGTGTCACCAACACTGGCGACGGACCGGAAACGTTTAGTCTTCGGGCCGGATTCCCCAATGATTCGTCAATTGCGGCGGCACACCAGTACATGAACAACGTGCCGACGTCTGTCGAGGTTCCGGTCATTGGTGATTTGACGTATTTCTGCGAGGCAGGATGGGAAGCGAGCGAGGACGGCTATATCTGCGGCGCATCTGGAGAGTCGCGCGCGTGTGTGTCGCTTAATCCATCCGGCACGAACTGTTCGATGAGCGATGTGGTCGTTGGTGCGGATACGGTTGTCGAGTATGCCCGAGACTGGGTCGCGCTCTCCACGGAGGAAACGACGGATGCAACGGGATTGCCAGAGGGATTCACGCCACGCTCCCAGGTGCAGCGCGTGAATGTGTTTCCAGGCCAAACGATATATTTGCGCCTCACGATTGATTCTGCACAACCCGGTGCGCAGGAATTCTTCATCGTCGCAGACGGTGTGGCATCCTCGGGCACGTTGGACTCGCGCTTTCTTGCCGAGGCGGGTTCGGAGGCGCTTGACCCGGAAGCGCCACAGGTGAATCGCCGTCTCACCGACCGAACACATTTCAGTGGCGACGAACTGCCGTCCTTCGCGTTCAGGTTCCAGTCGCAGCAAGGCTTGCGCGGGCGCATTTTGCAGTTCCTGCAAGGGCGCGAACGTTCCTACGAGGCGCGTGCGAAGCTCTTGGATGGGTACGGTGAACCGTCGGACGTGCCGCTCGATATCGTGTACGAGAACGATGGAGAGTGGCGACTAGAATTCAAGAAGCATCCGCGTTCATTCAAGCCTGGAAAATACACGATAGACATCACCATCGAGGAGAACGGCGAGACATATGCGGAGACGGTTACGTTCTACTGGGGTGTTCTCGTCGTCAATACTGACAAAGCGACGTACGTTCCAGGGGAAACCGCGACGCTTATGTTTGCGGCATTGGATGAGCGAGGCGACACTCTCTGCGATGCAAATCTTGAAGCCGTCGTAACTGATCCAAATGGCTCGTCGTTTGAAGTCGCTGTTACCGAGACCGGCGAGTGCGGACCGAACAATGTCATTGAGAGTTCTGACTACTCAGCGACATACAGTGCTGGAGTTGCGGGGGACTACGCGATTACGGTAACGCAGTTTGCAGATGATGGAAACGTACTGCACCGCATCACCGATGGTTTCAAGGTTGCGACAGAATCGTTTTCAATACAGCGCATTGGTGCGACACGACTCTATCCGGTCGCGAGCTACACGATGCAGCTTGTCGTTACTGCGGCAACGGATATTGAAGGCGAATTCGTTGAGGCCATGCCGAAGGATTTCTCAGTCCTCGACTCTGGAGGTGGTGACGTTCGCTTGTTCGGGGAAGCGAAGCGTATCGTGTGGCCGCTCTCACTCAAAGCGGGGGAAGCAACCACTTTCACCTACACGTACGACGCGCCGGATATTTCTCCGCGCATATATCTCCTGGGACCCGCAGAGGTGCGACAAGGGGATGCGCAGCCGTATGTCGAAGCGCGGCAGTGGAAACTTGCTTCCGACGCTATCGGTAGCATGCTCTTGTACTGGGACCGTCCGTACATTCCGACAGGCTGGACTTGTGTCTCATGTCTCCCTGCCGATCCGTTTTACCAGCGCTTCATCATGGGCTCCTCGACGGCGGGCCTAACCGGTGGCGCGGCTACACACACGCACACCGCGAGTGCGACGGTAGATGCGACCGGAGCGACCGGTGACTCGAACGGTACCGCGGGAACGCCAGATGTAGCACTGCTTGCACACACGCACACATTCAATTCGCCCTCAATTGGTGCCACGTCGAGTTTGCCACAATATCGTGAGCTCGCCGTTATTCAACACAATGCGACAGGCGAACCAACTGATATTCCTGCGGGCGCCATAGCAATTTTCGATGTCGCGTCCTCGTCACTTCCTGTCGGTTGGTATCGTGTTGCCGCGCAAGATGGACGCTTAATTCGTGCGGCGTCTACCTCAACCGCCGGAACGACAGGAGGCTCTCCAACGCACGTGCACTCCATAACCGGCACAACAGAAGGGGCTTCAGGTGGCGGTGACGCCGGTAACGGTCCCCAGGCGATTTCCACGCCGACGCATACGCATGGCGTCAACGCCACATCAGGCTTCACAAACCACGAACCACCGTACTTAGGTGCCTTGCTGGCACGGGTGACTGCGACGTCGTCCCCCGTCAACGACATGATTGCGATGTGGAGTGCTGATGCCGCATCCGGCTGGGCAACAACGTCGAGTGCTGGTGGAGCGTTTGAGAATCGGTTTGTGCAGGCGACGACAACGTACGGCGCCACAGGTGGTGCATCGACTCATGCACAGTCCAACGTGACGGTGGTTTCGCAGGGTCCATCGGCAACGGTGAATCGAACTGCCACTGGAGCCTCGGACGCCCCGGGAGGACACACACACAACATCAACGTCTCGAGTTTCAGTACGACGAACCATCTTCCTCCCTATCGCACGGCGGTCTTCGCGAAGCGCGACGCACCAGAGCCTCCTGTCATCACGTTGCATAGCCCGTTCGACAACGAAAAGAGCGGCACTTCGTCACCAGAGTTTGAGTTCACCGGGACCGATCCAGATAGCACATCTGATCTGATCTACCAGATTCAATGGGACGATGACGAAGATTTGGACACATCTCCACTGGGCGATCATACATCGGACGATGAGAGCGGGTGTTCACCGAATTGTTTCGAGAATCTCGACAACGGAGGTGATACTAGTCCTTTCGCCGAAGACGAACGCATACGCTTCACAATGCAGTCGGCGCTCGTCTCCGGCACGACGTACTACTGGCGTGTTCGTGGGATTTCGGATGATACGTCTGCAATAGGCGAGTGGAGCACCACGACGAGCTATACGTACATCGCCGACATTACGCCTTCGCAGTGGTTCCAGACCGAAGACGCACAGTTTGAAACTGGAGATTTCGACCTCACACAAACCACGGGCGACGGGAGTGTTGAGCTCGTCGTGCCACCGCTCGTTGAGGCGATTACCGTCTACGCTGAAGGTACGGTACAGACACCGCGGTATCAGCTATGGGACGGAGCGTCATGGGGCGGCGAATTGTCAGCACAAAGTGTTGGCGGCACGATTCAGTGGATAGTGACAAAACCATCACCCACACGGAACGAATATGTGATGGGAACGCAAGACGCGTCGAATGATGTGAACGTACAGGTATTTGATGCAGATGCGGGGACATGGGGTGACTTGCAGGAGGTAACGGCAGGACTCGACGACCTTACCATGCGCGGATTTGATATCGCGTACGAGAGTGCATCTGGTGATGCCATTGTCGTGTACTGTGATGGCGACGCTGACCCAAGCTACTACGTGTGGAACGGCTCGAGCTGGGTTTCTGGTGGCACCATCAACCTCACACTAACTAACGATTGCGAACTTATTAAACTCGCATCACATCCGACGACAGACCAGATAGTGATGGTTGCTCGTGACACGGCGGCTAGCGCGACAGACTACCAGGTTGCTTCCTGGAATGGGGGTGCGTGGACGGTGGGCCCTGCTCTTGGCTCTATGTCCGACGTCGCTCACGAGGGAATGGCAATTGAATATGAGGAGTCGGGGAATCAGGCGATGGTCGTCGTTTCTAACGGCGGCACTGCAGGCTTTCTGTGGAGCGCGTGGGATACGACGTTGTCCGAGTGGTCGCCCGCAACACCGTTCACACTCGGCGACGATTTTGAGTGGGGGCATATTGCACGAGATGTCGGGAGTGACAATCTTGGACTCTGCTATTCCGACCAGGATGACGACCTTGGCTCAATACTCTGGACTGGTGACGGGTGGGCGACGTTTGCGGCAGGTACGAACGAGTTTGATGGTACGGGTAATACGAACGACGGTGCGGGCTCAGGAACGATTGAAGGACGACCGTTTAGCTGTCAGTTTGAAGTATCAAGTGGTCGCGACGGGTATCTGATGATTCCGTACAGCGATAACGGGAATGGACAATATCAATACTGGAATGGGTCCGCACATTCAGGAGAAGCTGGAGTATCGACGATTACTGACTCGTGGACAGTTTCGAGCATTCGCACGGGAGACGGACTTATATTCGCGATGTTCCATGACGACCCAAACGATAGGTACGACTTCTCGTTCTGGAACGGGACAACTTGGGACACGATTGAAACGATAGAAAGCAATGCATCAGTTGACGCTGCGCCGTTCCGCGAAGCATTCTCGATGGCGCCACGCATTTATGCGGCGGACACCGGCACGCACACATCGACGGTCATCGACTTTGATTTCGTTCCAGGGCAGAGCACGTGGGGAGAAATTACGTGGGAGACGACAGAGCCTGCGGGGACCGATGTCGTCATCCAGGTGTTGGATGGCTCTTCAGGCACGTGTGGCGCCGTACTCACGAATGGTGTGCTTTCTGGAAACGAGACCGGGTTCCAGGTCTCGTCGAGTCCGCTGGATATATCCGGTATTTCGACCACTACGTATTCCGGCCTGTGTCTGCAGGCCACTATGACTACATCGGGGTCGAATGTTCCTTCGCTCGACGCATGGACGCTCGCCTGGGTGCGCGCGCCATATCTCACGCAAACGCACTATCGGTGGTATGCAAACTCAACGGGACTCACACCGTCCGACCCATGGCCTACCGGCGTCGCTGATCACGATGAGGACATGCCAATCACTGATGCGTCGTCGCCATCAATTACGAACACCTTGCGACTACGACTTGGGGTGCTCACAGAGAACGTCGGACTGCCTGCCGGCTTCGCATCGCTCCGGCTACAGTTCGCACCTTCTGCATCCTGTAGTGCGGTGTCTGAATGGCTCGATGTCGGCGCCATAGGTTCGACCACTGCAGCGTGGCGTGGCTATGATGTCGGCGGACTTTCTGATGGGACAACACTCTCCTCGCCACTTCTTATGAACTCCGATGTCGTCGCGACGTATGAAGAAGAGAATGACTCGGCATACAACCCGAATACAGCTGCGGAAGATCAGGAGACCGAATGGGACTGGGTGTTGGAGCACAATGGCGCTGCTAGTACGGACTACTGTTTCCGTGTCGTGAATGCTTCCGGAGAGCCGCTCGATGAATACGATACGTATCCAGCGTTGCGTACGAATGACGCTCCCGATGCGCCGGAAATACAGAAACTCTTTGACAACGAGCAGGTCGCATCAACTACGCCGTGGTTCGAATTTACCGGCGCTGATGACGAAAGTAACGACCTAACGTATCAGGTACAGGTTGACGATACCTACGATTTCAGCTCGGCAGTGCTCGATAGAAACTCGCAAACTAACTTTACCGAATTTTCTAACATCACGACGCCTGCTGATAAAGACCCATTTACACAAGGTGAGGTAATTCGCTTTGTGCCAAGTTCAGCGCTCTCGAACGGCACCACGTATTACTG
This sequence comes from Patescibacteria group bacterium, assembly GCA_021731295.1. Taxonomy (GTDB): domain Bacteria; phylum Patescibacteriota; class Minisyncoccia; order Phycocordibacterales; family UBA2100; genus UBA10103. The sequence continues at coordinate 4,963 of JAKFXQ010000022.1, read as the reverse complement.
GCGTGTTCGTGCGCGTGACAGAAATAATTCCAACGAATGGGGTTCGTGGTCAGAAGTGTATAGCTTCACCGTGAACACCAGCACAACAATCACTACATGGTTCCAGACCACGGAAGAGCAGTTTGCGACGAACGATTTCGAGAACACGGAAGCGACCTCGACCGATGATGTCGTTTTAACGCCGCCAAACACGGTGGGAACAACTACCTCGACCTCGATAGATTTCGATTGGCTGACTACTGGAAATGCATGGGGCAGTCTCAGTTGGACTGATACCGAACCCGCAAACAGCGGCATTCGGTATCGTGTGCAGTACTGGACCGGAGCGGATTGGGAGGACATTCCGAACTCCGACCTGACGGGTAACGCCACTGGTTTCTTCGCGTCGCCCATATCGCTCTTGTCTCTTTCGCCCACGATATACAACGAACTGCGACTGCAGGCGGTCTCGACGACAACGGCCTCGACGCCGCGACTTACGAGTTGGACCGTAGAGTGGGGTCTCGCGGTCGAACAGCCGACGCAAATTGCACTGTTCGATAATGAGAAGACGGGCACGACGACGCCGACGTTCCTCTTCTACTCAAATGATCCGCAAGATGACACCTTGGTATACCAACTCTCCATTTCGACGGACAATACGTTCGTTAGTGGCTCGACGACGCGTTCGTCTAATCTCCATGCTGGCTTCGCGAATACGGCGTCCTCAACGGACACATCACCATTCGATGACAGCGACACGATTAGTTTCAAAGTGCAGCAGGCCGATGCCCTGACCGACGGCGTTACCTACTGGTGGAGAGTGCGTGCCATCGACCCGAGTGGTGGAAACGTTTGGTCAACATGGACTGAACCACGGAGCTTCACCATAGACACTGCAGTGGTGATTTCCACGTGGTTCCAGACAACGGATGAGCAGTTTGATACCGATACACTAACGAGTCTTGAAACGTATGGGTCCGATAGTCTTCGGGTGACAACAACAAATCGCGAAGCGTTTGTCGCTTATGCCGAGGGCACCTCGCTTTCTCCTAAGTACCGACTGTGGAACGGAACCACATGGACCGAAGAATTTGATGCACAGTCTGTTGGTGCGGTCCAGCGTTTCGTTGAGGTAGCTGCTGCGCCAACGCGCGACGAATACATTATTGCGACAATGGGCTCGACCGGCGGTGTGCGTGCGCAAGTATATGACGGCGACACGAATACGACGGACGATCTCACGTCGAACCTCATCTTCGTTGCGGACGCTACACAACGCGGCTTTGATGTCGCGTACGAGACAACGTCGGGTGATGCATTGCTCGTTGCGTGTGCGGGAACAGAGGCGACCTATACGACGTGGAATGGAACCATGTGGAACGCGACCACCTCGTTCGCACTCGGGATAGCGGGCAATTGCGAATGGGTAAAATTGGCTTCAGATCCGACGTCTGATGAAATTATTGTGGTGTTCCGTGATGCCATAGCAGGGGCGACGGACTATCAGGCATGGGTCTGGAACGGTTCGATATTCGTGAGTTCTATGACCATGGGGTCCGCATCCGAAGCAAACAGTGAGGGTATCGCCGTTGAGTATGAGGAGTCTGGCACGGATGCCGTGGTCGTCGTAGCGAACGGCGGTGGGGCGAGCTTCATCTACAACCGTTGGACGAGCGGTGCGTGGGTCGGAACGAATACACATGTCATACAAGACGACTTTGAAGCGGGGCGATTGGTACGCGACGTGGGTACGGACAACATGGCGCTCTGTTTTATGGACAACGACGAATGGATAGCGCTCGCTCGTTGGACTGGTTCGACGAACAGCTGGGAGCCGTATCAGACCATCGATGGTACGACCCCGTTTGCCAATGCCGCCGGCGGGCGCCCGTTCTCCTGTGAGTACGAGACAGAAGGAAGTCGCGATGGCTACATCATGACGGTTTGGAGCGATACAGCGAACGCGCTATATAGTGACTGGGACGGCTCGATACTTGGAACACCGACGGCGCTCACCACTGTCACGGACTCGTGGGAGTTGCGCAGTGCGCGAACGGGTGACGGCAGCATTCTCGTTGTTGCGTATGATGACGCAAATACGGAATACGATTTCACGTATTGGAACGGCACGCTTTGGTCGCCAGAAGAAGTCCTTGAGCCATCATCTATCACCACGGTTACTCCCGCGACCGTGCCTATAGACATCGTCGCGCGTGTGTATCCGGAATTTACGTCTGGTGTCGTCGTTTCGCCCCCCGTTGACTTCGATGACGGAAATGGACCAAAGTGGGAATCTTATTCCTGGAACGATACGACACCTGGTTCGAGCGACGTTCGCTACCAGCTTGAGTACTTCACCTCAACGAGCTCGTGGGCGCTTATTCCAGAAGTTGACTTGCCGTATAACACACTCGGCACGTCCACTGGCCCCGTGAACATCGAGAATCTAAATCGTATTACCTACAACGTAATACGACCGCGTGCGAACCTGGACTGTATCAGTGGCGATTGTCCAACCCTCAATGATTGGACGATTCAGTGGTCGGAAGGCATTACTGTTTCCGGCACGGCACAGCAGTATGACCAGTCCTCGAACGTTACGTCGGGCACCGTCGCGGTTGCGGTAAACGGCGAGCTGCAAACGGGGAAGACAGGAACTATAAGTGGCGGCACGTGGTCAATTGCGAACGTGACTGCGTTCGAGGACGATGTGGTTACTGTCTTTGTAACCGGTGCGGCGGATACCAATGAAGCGATTGGCGTCACGATATACGATGGCGATGGCGACATAAGTGGGATGCAACTCTTCGAGCGCCACATCACGCTCGGTTCGAACGAAAACCCCACCATCACGAACGCGAATCTCTCAAACTACGACTATTCTGCGTCGCTAAACAACGAAGACATATTCTTCGATGTGGATGCCGGAAACGATTTGGACGCGTGTGTGGTAACAGGATGCGACCCGGTCGAACTCTGGATTCGTGCGGGCACGACGTACCGGCCGGACTCTGGTTCGAGCGGCAATGTCTCAACGCACGATGTCGAAGTGAACGGCACCCTTACGATGGATGGAAATACATTTACCATCGAAGGGTCGTGGGACAACAATGGAACTACGACGCCCGGCACGTCGAGTGTAATTTTCACCGCAACCTCGACTACGGAAAGCGTTGATTCTACCGGTGCGGCAGATGCGTCATTCAATAACGTCACATTCGGCCAGACATCAGGCGCGCCGACGTGGAATCTTTCCAGTGACATCGACATAAACGGCACCCTCGCGATAACGTACGGGACTGTCTCACAGGGAACATCTGACTTGAACCTTGCCTCCAGTTTGACCATAAACACGAACGGTCTCTTCACCAAAGGCACTGGCACTACGACGTTCGACGGGACGGGCTCATCAAGCTGGACGGACAATACGACGCCGAAGCAGGACTTGGGCACAGTCCTTATCGACGGTACTTCAAAAACCGTTGCGTTGGGAGCTGCCGCACGAGCGACGGACATCACGATAGGCGCAGATGATGCGCTCACTGCGGGCTCGAGCCACGCACTTGAAGTTCGCGGAAACTTTACGAATAACAACGTCTTTACGGCACAGAGCGGCACAGTGACCTTCACTGCCACGGACGTTGGGAACACCATCACGCCGGGGAGTTCGTCATTCAATAACCTGACGTTCAACGGCTCTGGCGGTAACTGGTCGTTCATTGGAACCGGCGTTACCGTTTCCAACGATCTCACGATTTCTGATGGTATCGTCACGCTCTCGAATGGCACGACGACCGTGGCAGGAAGCTTCACGGTCTCCGGTAGTGCGTCGTTCATGCACAACAACGGAGTAGTCCTCTTCACTTCGGCGACCGCTGACACCATCACGCCACTCTCATCTAGTTTCTACGACCTGACGTTTAACGGCACGGGCTCGTGGTCCTTTGGTCAAGCGCATGCCACAAGTTCACGGCATACGATCATCACGAATGGCGCGGTGACGTTGCCGTCTGGCACGCACGCAGTTGGGGGAAGTTTCTCTCGAAACGGCGGCAGTTTCGCGCATAATTCGGGGACACTTCGCTTCACCGCAAGTTCTGTGCAAACACTGCGCCTTAATGGCACGGACACGTACAACCTCACGTTTGCCGGCGTGGGCGGGAGCTGGTCATTTGTGGATACGAACGCGACCTCCACAAATACAGTGCGGTTCGATAACGGTGCGGCGACACTGCCATCAGGTGTATTTGCGGTCGGCGGGTCGTGGGTCGCGACGTCGGGAACGTTCGTGCACAACAGTGGTACCGTGCGATTTAATTCAAGCGACACAGGGGAGACCGTCACGCCGGGGACGTCGTCGTTCAGAACACTTCTCTTTGCAAACCCACTCGGCGGCTGGACCGTGAGTGGAAATGCAACTTCAACGGCAACAACGACACTTGCGAGCGGTACGTTCACGTTAGGGAGCGGGAATACTCTGGAAGTTGGCGGTGGGTTCTCTAACCAAACGGGCGGCGCATCGACGACATGGACCGGTTCGACACTCTTCCTCAATTCCGGCAACAGCTACACGGCAAACGCGAAGACGGTCGGCGGTGATGAATACGCGACGCTGCGCGTCGGTGAGAACACGGATATAAAGATGTGGAACGCATCCTCAAGTGTTCCCGTCGTCGCATCGAGTGGCTCGCTCTACATTCAAGATCATGGAGCAGTGGATGGCTCGCTCTACATCTGGGGCGACTATCGCTCGAGCGGAAACGAATACTGGAGTCATGCGACAGACTTTGATGGGACCGTTCTGGGTGGCGGCGCTCGCCAAGCGAATGTTCGGCTTGCAAGTGGAGCGTCAGTGACGCACGGCGCCGGGACGCTTCAGATCCTAGGTGCGTCGACGGCGACAACCACGATTGAACAACTCGGCTCAGGTTCATACGGCATGACCATCACGGGAGGTGTGCTGGACGCGCAGTTCTACGCG
>JAKFXQ010000006.1 GCA_021731295.1 Patescibacteria group bacterium | reverse complement strand
GTGGAAACTTAGGGGAGGCGTCGCTCGAACTCATCTTGGGGAATATTCTGCCGCCCGGGAGCTACCGCATGCAGCACGAGTTTCCGGGCGGAGAGACAGTGGACGCGGTCATTGAAACCAAGGAAGGCATCATACCTATCGACGCCAAGTTCTCACTAGATAACTACCAAAGGTTGGTTAACGCGGTAGACGACGCTCAGCGCGCAGAGCTCGAGAAGCTTTTCAAAAACGACCTGAAAATGCGTATAGACGAGTGCGCGAAGTACGTGCGGCCAAAAGATGGCACTCTGCCGTTTGCGTTCATGTACATTCCGGCCGAGGCAATTTACTACGACTTGCTCGTTAACGAAGTGGGGTCTGTAAAGGTGAACACGAGAAACCTCATTGACTACGCTTACAACGAGAAGAAGGTCATCATAGTGTCTCCAACTACCTTTGCGGCCTACCTGCAGTCTGTCTTGTACGGCTTTAAGGCCTTCAAAATCGAGGAGACTGCTAAGGATATTGCCAAGAATGTCGAGGCTCTGGGACGCCATCTTAAGGCGTATGAGGAGTTCAATCGAAAGCTCGGGACCTCGCTTTCCACAACGGTAAATCACTATAACGCGGGCACGAGGGAGCTGGCCAAGATAGACAAGGACGTACTGCGTATAACGGGTGAGTCCATCGGACTAGACGGGCTCTCGCTCGAAAAACCACTATTGGAAGACAAGGAATAGGGCTTGCCAAGGGCAGATATCCGGCTATAATCCGCGAACTATGGCAAAAATTGCGATTATAGAGACGGGTGGCAAGCAGTACGTCGCAACAGAGGGGGCGACCCTTACTGTTGAGAAGCTCGACACTGCCGAAGGGAAGAAGGTCGAGTTTACCTCGGTCCTTTTGACTGACGACGGCTCAAAGACAGTCGTCGGCGCTCCTCTGGTCGCCGGTGCCAAGGTGACCGCGGAGATTGTGGAGAACTTCCGCGACGATAAGGTTACCGTCATTCGCTATCGCCCAAAGAGCCGTTACTTCAAGAAGCGCGGCCACCGCCAGCCTCAGACAACAATCAAGATTCTCTCGGTCTAGCCCGAACAAGACCCTGACTAGCGCCTTCCGGAGAAGGCGCTTTTCAGTGTGTCTGGATCAGCGTACTCGAGCTCGCTCCCCGTCGAGAGTCCGCGGCCGAGACTACTAATGCGGATGCCGGGATACTTCTCCCCGATGATGGCCTTGAGCTGACTCCCGGTGTAGTCGCCCTCTGGATTCGCTGGAAACGCCAGAATGACTTCGATTAGTCCTGCGTCTATTCGTTCGGCGATATACTTTAGCAACTCCTTCTCACGCAGCACGCTCGCACGTTCCGTTGCCAACGAAATAGTTCCGCCGACGACAAAGTAATAACCCTTGTAGGCGCTGCTTTTTTCGAGTGCGTCTAAGTCCGTGTCACTAGCAACAACGGCGAGTAGTGCTGCGTCACGTGACGGATGCAGGCATATGGCACACGTCGCTTCTTCTCCGGTGTGATAGCGCATGCACTGTCCGCATCGGTGCGTGCCTGAGAGCGCTAGGATGGCATTAGCGAGCTCACGACGGGCGCTCGGCGTCGTGCGTAATAGAAACTGTACGAAGCGCTGCGCTTGGCGTGGGCCAATACCGGGAAACTTAACGAAGCGCTCTGACAATAGCGATATTGGGTCTCCCATGGTCAAAACGGCTCACCGCCGGAGGAAACGGGCGCCTGCGAGAAGTCACCGAAGTTAGCCTTCTCAAGGGACTTAAACGTTGTCGTTGTCTCATCGAAAATAAGGTCAATTTTGCCGACGGGGCCGTTACGGTGCTTTTCTACAAGTATCTCTGCGACATTATTCTTCTCATTCTCCGTGCGATTACCCATCATGTCCTCGCGGTGGATGAACATGACTACGTCTGCGTCCTGCTCAATAGAACCTGAGTCTCGCAGGTCCGAGAGGCGGGGGCGTCCACCGCGTTGCTCGACCGCACGCGACAGCTGTGAGAGTGCTAAGACCGGCACGTCTAAATCACGTGCGAGACCCTTGAGTGCGCGCGAGATTTCCGTCACTTGCTGGACCATGGACACATTTGCCCCCTGAATGGTCGGCAGAATCAGCTGGAGGTAGTCGATGACAATAAGTCCCAGCCCTTTCTCGCTTTTCATACGGCGCGCAATGGCCCGCATAGAGAGCACGGTGTTAGAGGATTTGTCGTCAATGTATATCGGTGCCTCGCTCAACTCCTCGAGCCCATGTTGGAGCCGCTCGAAGTCATCATCCTTTGAAATTTTGCCGGTGCGGAGCTTCCAGGAATTGACGCCGGCCTGTGCTGCGAGCATACGATCAACCAACTGCTGTGAGCTCATTTCCAGAGAAAAGAACCCCACGGGTACTTTGTGCTTTATTGCGGCTTGTCGCGCGATGTCTAGCCCCAGCGTCGTCTTTCCCATGGAGGGGCGAGCTGCCAGAATGATAAGGTCAGACTTCTGAAGACCCGAGAGCAGCGAATCCAGGGCAGGGAAGCCTGTGGGAACACCACGCAGAGTGTCGTCATGGTTCTGTAATGCCTCCAAACGCTCCCAGGCAGCTGTCAGCTCGTCTCGTATGGCACTAAAGGCCCGTCCCGAAGTCTTATTAGATACAGCGTAGACAATCTGTTGCGCCTCATCCAATACCTGCTCCACGTCTCGCGCCTCCTCGAAACCAAGTTCCCCAATTTTTGACGCCGCTTCAATCAGGGAACGTAGAATAAACTTCGCCTGCACTGTGTGCGCATAGTGTCGCGCTGACCCCGGTGATGCGGCACTCGAAACAAGTTCAGACAGATACGCAGCACCACCAACATCCTGAAGCGTTTTCTTTTCCTTCAGTTTCGTCGAAACAGTTACTAAATCAATCGGCTCGCTTTTCTGATACAGAGACAGCATTGCATCAAAAATGGTGCGATGTTTCGGTGCATAGAATGAACCGGGTACAACGATGTCAGAGGCCTCGTAAATGGCGCTCGGATCGAGCATAAGCGCACCAAGGAGCGCTCGTTCCATGTCGAGGTCATGCGGCGGCACGCGAGCCGTGGTCATCGCCGGATTGTAGCAAGCGCTCGTGCATACCGTTTGGGGCCCGCAAGTGCCCGAGAGCGGATAACCTGTGCATAGACCCGGGGTTTGTTGACAGCACCCTGCCCATTTGATACAACGTACGCCACACAGGCCACGGGCCGTCAAATCATCATGTTGACCTTCTCGCCGAAAGTTATTACGAAAGACTTCCTTGCCCAGTTGCCAGAACGCTCGCGTTCTGTGCTCCTGCACCGTTTCGGTCTCGGCACGGGCGAGCGCCGTACTCTTGAGGCAATAGGCCAAGATTACGGCATTACTCGTGAACGCATTCGCCAGATTGAGAGCCATGGGCTTGGGCTGATTCGCGAGTCTGACGCCTATACGAAGCACGCAGAGTCGCTGGAGCGTCTCAAGAGCGCGATGAACGACATTGGCGCACTTGCTGCTGAGCACGATATTCTTGCGACCTTGCCGAAGACGGACGCCGACCGTAACCACGTACTGTTTCTCTTGACCGTCGGTCATCATTTCACCTTCCGCAAAGAGGAGGCCGACTTCCACGCACGCTGGCACGTTGACCAGTCGCTTTCTGATTCGGTAACCCGTGCACTGCGCGCACTGCACGACGCCATGGACCCAAACGAACTGACTCCTGAAGAGCAGTTCATGGAAATGTTTACCGACGCACTCAAGAACGAGGGTGTGCGAGAGCGTGACCAAGTTACGTTGCGCCGTTGGTTGGGAACCTCCAAGAAGGTAGATCGCAATCCGCTCGGCGAGTGGGGCCATGCGGACTCTCCGCACGTCAACATCAAGAACACTCGTGACTTCGCGTTTCTTACACTCAAGCGACACGGCTCTCCAATGCATTTCACTGAAGTTGCGGAGAACATCGAGAAGCTGTTCGAACGCGAGGCGCACCCCGCAACGACGCACAACGAACTCATCAAGGACGAACGCTTTGTCCTCGTTGGTCGTGGCCTCTACGCACTCAAGGAGTGGGGCTACCAGCCGGGCGTCGTCCGTGACGTCATTGCGAACATCCTGAAGAAAGATGGGCCACTTGCTCGTGCTGACATCATCGAGCGTGTGAAGCGTGAACGCTACGTAAAGGACGCAACGGTCATCGTCAATCTGCAAGGTGGTTCATTCACTCGCCAGTCAGACGGAAAGTACGCGCTCTCCTAACCACTTCGCCCGATGTTGATACGAGGCCGCATCGCTCGATGTGCTTGGTATCATGCGTGAATGGCGGATGATCCGAAGCCCTCTCTGTTTGGGCAAATAGGTTCCGATATCGGATCCGTTTTTGGCTACATCTTTTCCTTTGGCGGACTACATGTGCCGCACGCGGTGGAGCACCTCTCTACACTTTCGAAGTTCGTTGCATGGGTTGCCGACTGGGGGTTTTCGCGACCACTCGTCCTGTTCCCAATGTATTTCGTTATGCTCTCCGTCGTCCTTACGATGGTGCCGAATTTCTTCACCCTAGCCATCTCGTGGATAATTCTCGCGTTTCCAATTTGGGCACCCGTCTTGGGTGCTGTTATGTTTGTGCGCATTTGGCAGTGGTACACATGGTCTGTGTTTATTGCGACGAGAAACACTGTGGTTCTTGAGGTGCGAATTCCGCGCGAGGTGCCGAAATCTCCCCGCGCCATGGAGGCAGCATTCATGGCTATATGGACGTCGGGGGGAGAAACAACCTTTATAGACCGCGGGTATTTTGGAAAAATGCGCGCATTTTTCTCGTTTGAGATTGCTTCTATCGGAGGGGAAGTGCACTTTTACATCTGGTGCTGGCGCAGTATGAAAGACGTGCTTGAAGCCCATATATACGCACAATACCCAGAAGTTGAGATTGTAGAGGTCGAAGATTACGCCTCCCGCTTTACGTTTGATCCTAATGAGTACGATCTGTTCGCGAATGACATCGTGCTCGACTATGAGAAAGCGGGCGTGCTCCCCATTCGCACATATCTCGACTATGAGCTGGATAAAGACCCGAAGGAGGAGTTCAAAGTTGACCCTCTGGCACAGGTTATTGAAATCTTGAGTACGTTAAAGGGAAGTGAGCAGGCATGGATACAGATTATTGTCACCTCCTGCAAGGGAAGCGCTGAACGAAAGTTCCTACAAATGTGCAACGAGAAGGTGGCCGAGATTCGTCGCACAGCATCGCTAAACCCTGGGAAGGAGGATGCGCCAGATGATGATGAACGTAAGTACGGCTTCCCGCGACCGACATGGGTCCAGAATGAGCAAATTCTTGCGATACAACGCCACATGGGTAAGCGGCTCTTCTTCACGGGAATCCGGCTTTGTTACTTCGCAAAACTCAACGAGTATCGTCCCGAGATTCGCAGTAACATTCGCTACTGCTTCTTGCCGTTTGCGAATCAGAACACAAACTGGCTCAAGCCGACTCGCTGGCACGGTCCATTCGACTATCCGTGGCAGGATTTCCAGGGGATTCGCTTTCGTATGACCACGCGGCGCTTCTTGGATGCGTATCGCCGACGCTCATGGTTCTATCCTCCGTGGAGAACGCCACATTACATCATGTCTGCGGAATCTCTCGCTTCTATTTGGCACCCGCCGGGAGCAACGGTGAAATCCCCAGGCCTCCAGCGCATTCCATCAACGAAATCCGAGCCGCCACCGAATCTGCCAATGTAGTATGAAGCACGTCTCTCACCTCATGCATACAATACGTCCCTACGTCATCGAAGCGCGCGCGTGGATTTCGCGCCAAGAGGTGATATGGGACGCGACGACAAATCGTCGGAACCTTCTCATTCTGATACTTATCATGGTCGCGGGCTATGTCGGATTCTCTCGCTACATTAGTCCGCCCGAGTTATTTCCGACAGGTGAACTCGTGTCGATCTCTTCCGGACTATCGCTTGATGCATTAAGTCAGGAACTCGAGGACCAGCGTGTTGTTCGTAGCGCATTCGCATTACGCAGTGCAATCATCATCTTGGGCCGCGCAAACACCGTGCGCGCCGGTGACTACCAGTTTGACGAGCCCAAGTCCCTATTCGCTATCGCGAATGCTGTTACGAGCGGTCAGTTCGGACTGGAGCCCGTGCGTATACGAATTCCCGAGGGGGCCACGACGCTGGAGATAGGCGAACTCTTGGCGGAAGAGCTCACGCGTATAGACGCCGCGCGATTCTTCGAGAAGGCTCAGCCGTATGAAGGGTACTTGTTTCCTGATACATACTTCTTCCTGCCGAATGCAACGGAGGAGAGCGTCATTCTGGCGATGCGGCAGAATTTCGACAATAAGGTCGGCACTATTATGGGCGACATCGTTTCCTTCGGCCGCCCGCTCTCGGAGGTTGTAACGCTCGCGTCCATTCTTGAAAAGGAGGCGAGTATCTTTCGAGACCGGCGCATGATAGCAGGCGTTTTGTGGCGCAGATTAGATAACGATATCTTGCTACAGGTGGATGCCGCGTTTTTGTACTCTATCGGTCGCTCAACGTTTACACTCACCCGAGCAAACTTGCGCGACGAAAGTGACCCGTACAACACATACGTACACAAGGGGCTGCCACCAACGCCGATAGGGAATCCGGGTCTCTCGTCTCTGCGTGCAGCGGTTACACCTATTGACGAGGGTAACCTGTTCTACCTCGCGGATAGGGCAGGCGTTACCTACTACTCAAAAACATACGAAGAGCATCTCACCAAGAAGCGAATCTATATCGATTAGCGCTTGACAGAAGAGACAATCACGGCGAAAAACAGGCATGTCACGAGTTTTTGTGGGCCTTTCAGGCGGGGTGGATAGCGCCGTTTCGGCTGCGTTACTCATGGACGCGGGGCACGACGTTACCGGATGCTTCATTCGCATTTGGCGCCCTGAGTTTCTTGAGTGCACCTGGCGCGAGGACCGCTTGGATGCACTGCGGGTCGCGGCGTGTCTTGGCATTCCCTTTACGGAGGTCGATTTATCCGAGGAATACGAGCGCCTTGTTATAGCCGACATGCTGCAGGGGTATGCGCAGGGCGAGACACCGAATCCAGACATTCTGTGCAATCGTCATATTAAGTTCGATGCATTTCTTACGTGGGCACGTGCTAATGGAGCGCAGAAGATTGCGACGGGACACTACGCACAACTCTCTTCACATCCGCTGCGCATCACTCGCGCGCACGATTCGTCCAAAGACCAGTCCTACTTTCTCGCCAGAGTTGCCGAACAGTCACTTGGGCAGACACTGTTTCCCATTGGCCATATGGAGAAATCGGCTGTGCGCGCAGAAGCAGCGCGACGCGGACTACCGAACGCACAGAAGCGCGACAGTCAGGGTCTCTGTTTCGTTGGCGATATTTCGATGCCGGAGTTTCTCTCGCGATACATTCCGCCGCGCCCCGGCTGCGTCATGGACAGAAGTGGTTCAGTAATCGGGACACATGACGGTGCACACCTGTTTACCATCGGCCAGCGTCATGGTTTTTCGACGGCGAGCAGAACGCCGCTGTACGTGGTGGGTATCGACGTCACCACTAACACGATTACTGTATCTGCCGACATGCGTGACGCGTATGTACAGAGCGTTCGGCTGCGCGATGCACACTGGTTTGCTGCGCCAGAAGCAGACCGGCGTTACGACGCAGTGCTTCGCTACCATGGGGACACAGTGCCTGCGCAGTGCGACGGTACACTCGTGCAGTTTGAGGAGCCCGCGCTCGCGGTGCCAGGGCAAACGTGCGCCGTATATAACGGAAACGAACTAATTGGCAGCGGCATCATCTCTGTTGAAAACCGCTCCGCGTAGGCGGTCTCCTCGTATACTGTAGCGATGGACGAATTCTGGTGGCAGACGCTTTGGATGGCGACTGCGACGGTTGTCATCGCGTACCCCTCTATGCTTTTTTTGGGCAGTATTTCTGTACAGCGGCCGCTCGACGACACCATCATCGCCTTCGACGCTGTTGAGGGCTCAACGCATACACTCACGGGAACGCTCGTGGTTCCATCAGAATGTCATGGGCTCGGCGCGCGTGTTGTCGAGCTCGAAGCAGCGACCTCCACGTACCGCATCGAGTTCACGACGTGGCAGGAGCCGTACCGCGACTGCCCCCGCACGAGAGCATTGAAACGCTTCCGCGTCGTTACGTTTGCGCCGGAGAATGTCCAGTTCATTGCAACGTTTGACGGCGACCCACTCGACCTTCACGTCATCGAGCACCGTGTACAATAACGACATGAGCGTGCTCGTTACCAAAGCAGACGGTGAACTGGAAGCTTTCCAGGAATCCAAACTCGACGCGTCCCTCTCTCGCGCCGGCGCCTCTGCCGACGCTCGACAGAAAATCGTCACTCACATTCTTCATGAGCTCAAGGAAGGAATGACTACGGAGGACATTTATCGTCACGCCTTTGACCTCCTCAAAAAGGGCGATGAGACGCCGGTTGCCGCACGGTACTCAATGAAGCGAGCAGTCTTCGCGCTCGGCCCGTCGGGATATCCGTTTGAGCGTTTTTTTGCGTCCGTGCTCTCGGCACAAGGCTGGAAAACTCGAACCGGTGTAGCGCTGAATGGCCGATGCGCGCCACACGAGGTAGACGTGCTCGCGGAAAAGGACGGGAGACGTATCGGGGTCGAAGCGAAGTTTCATAATGACCCTGGCGGCCGCACCGACATCAAGGACGCGCTCTACGTATTTGCGCGCTACGAAGACCTGAAAAAGGCTCCGGACCCGCACTCCCGAGTGGATGAGGGGTGGTTGGTAACCAACACCAGCTTCACGCGCAATGCCATTCACTATGCACAATGTTCGAATTTGCCGCTTATCGCGTGGGATTATCCGCGTGACAAGGGTCTTCAGCACATGATAGAGGAATCGAAGGTGCATCCTTTGACCTGCCTTACTTCACTTACCGACGGCGAGAAGCGAACGCTCTTGGAGAAGAACATTGTCCTCTGCCGTGACGTGCGCGTACCGGGCGTGTTACATGAATCCGGAGTGCGTCCGCACCATATCGACCGTGTCATGGATGAGGCGACACGTCTGTGTACTCCGTTTTCCGAATCAGTGCGTTGACAGGGTATAGGGTGAGACTACAATTGCCGTATATCCTGTAATCCATAACCGCCGTATGACGAGCGATGAACTGAAGACAGCCGCAACAGGTTTCTTACCAGGAGTAGTTGTCGGCGCTGCCGTTGTGTGGCTCGCGATGAGCATGAGTGCATCGCCAATGATTCCCGTATCGCTCGACGCGGACACGACGGACCCAGAACCGCAAGCACCGTCAGAGGCGGTAGTAAAAACAGCTCCGCCAACTGGCGTGAGTGTTTCAGCAAATGACCAGCCAGCGGGACGCGCAGTCATCGTTGAGAAGGCAATGTTGACGGCAACATCATGGATAGCAATACGCGACTTCGCGGATGGAAAAATTGGAAACATTCTCGGCGCCGTTCGTCGCGAGGCGGGGGCTTCTGATGATGTCATTGTGGATCTCTTGCGCGCTACCGTGCCGGGTAGCGAATACGCTGTCGTCGTGTTTACCGATGATGGTGATGGGAAGTTCGACAGCAAACGTGACACACCTGTCATGTCCGGAGATGAGCCGTATCACGTTACAATGACCGCCACTACGCCCGTTACGCCGAACGGCCGATAAACATGTTCGACTTCACTGATCCGACGCTCATTGCCTTCGGCAAGCTTAGCTTGGCCGCATTCCTGGGCATTCTCTTGGGAACCGAGCGCGCCATTTTTGCGCGTCAGACAGCAGGCTCTCGGACGTTTGGGCTCGTCGCTCTTGGCGCCTGTCTCTTCGTCATTGCCGGCATGATGGCGACGGAGCCATTGCGCGGCATAGTCAACTTCGACCCTGCTCGCACCATTGCTGCTGTCATTCAGGGTATCGGCTTTCTCGGGGCGGGCCTTATTATCTTCCAGGGACATTCTCTGCATGGTGTAACGACAGCTGCAGGATTATGGGTTACCGCCGCAATTGGCGTCATGGTCGCTCTCGGACACATTGCCATCGCTATTTTCGCGACCTGCATCGTGATGGCAATCTTCCTCATCATGTGGTACATCGAGCACGCGCTGAAGCGTCGATACGAAATGATGGAATCTCACAGCGACGAACTCAATCAGTAAAAGAGCGGATGCTATACTGCCGCGATGTCGCAGTACTACAAACCCGATAGAAATCCAGGATGGAACTATGGCGGTGACCGTTGGAGGCTATCTCGCTCGAAAATTAGTCTGTTTACTGAATGCGCCCGCTGCTTTTACATAGACAACAAGCTCGGCACGGCACGACCGCCAGGTTTTCCGTTTAACTTGAACTCGGCTGTTGATGCGCTACTCAAAAAAGAGTTCGACATACACCGAGCGGCTGCACGAAAACACCCCATTATGGAACAGTACGGGGTGGACGCGGTGCCTTTCCAGCATCCGCAAATGGATATATGGCGTGAGAACTTCAAAGGCATTGAGCATCGACACCGCGAGACTGGATTCACTGTTTCCGGAGCAATAGATGATGTCTGGGTCACGCCAAGCGAAGAACTCATAATCGTTGACTATAAATCCACGAGTAAAGACGAGCGCATTGAAGCGCTCGATAAAGACTGGCACGACGGCTACAAAAAACAGATGGAGATTTACCAGTGG
Organism: Patescibacteria group bacterium; assembly: GCA_021731295.1. Classification (GTDB taxonomy): domain Bacteria; phylum Patescibacteriota; class Minisyncoccia; order Phycocordibacterales; family UBA2100; genus UBA10103. The sequence continues at coordinate 37,443 of JAKFXQ010000006.1, read as the reverse complement.
CTGTTCAGACAGAATGGATTTACGGTGTCATCCACTGGCTATTTCGTATACGCGAACGCCGGGAAAGACAAAGAGGCGTTTGATGGCGTACTCGAGTTTGAAGTCACGCTGGTGCCCCACACGGGGGACGATGCGTGGGTTGAACCAACACTCATGGACATCAAAGCGTGTCTCGACAGTGATGAACTACCGGAGCGGGCGCCATCATGTGACTACTGTACCTACCGCGAGACCGTAGGGAAGAAGCTTCAGTCGCGCTACGGCCGCGGCTCTGATTCGGGCGGGCAGGGCACGCTTGGCATATAACGGCACGCAACGGTCTTTTGTCAAATCCTCGGTAGAGGAGTAGAGTGGCGCCCATGTCGAAACGCTCCCTACTGCCACCAATACCCGCCAGACACCCGGCCACGTTTACCGTGCACGGGGACCGTCGGCGCGATGAATACAGTTGGCTGCAGAAAGCCAGCAAAGAGACTCTCGCCTACGTTGCCGCAGAAAACGCCTACGCAGATAAGTCTCTGGCGCCAACGAAACCGCTGCAAGATAAGCTCTATCGGGAGATTCGCAGTCGCATGATTGAGGACGATCGGTCTGTGCCCGTAAAGCACGGTCCGTTCTATTACTACACCCGCACCAAAAAGGGATTCCAGTACCCAATCCATTGCCGTACGTACGGCGTAAAGGGAAAAGAGCAGGTCATTCTCGACCAGAACGCGCTCGCTAAGGGTAAGACGTTCTTCTCACTCGGCGCATTTGAAGTGAGCCCCGATCACACGAAACTTGCCTACTCCGTAGACACGAAGGGGGACGAGCGCTACACGCTCTATGTAAAAGACCTAGTCTCTGGCGAACTTTTGAGCGAACGCATACCTTCCGCCGATGGCTGCGCGTGGGCTGCAGACAGCGAGCACGTGTTCTACGCGAAGGAGATTCACCCGTTTCCACCCCGCACGGTTATGCGCCACAAGTTGGGCGCCGCGCTCGCCGCTGACACTCTTGTGTATGACGAGAAAGACAAGCAGTGGGCGGTTTCCATATCGGAGAGCGCTGATAGAAAGTACGTGCTTATTCATGCGGGTAATTTCGACACTTCAGAGTGCTGGTACATCCCCGCAAACGCGCCGCACACGCCTGCACGACGCCTTATCGAGCGTACACGCCGCGTACGTTACTCGGCAGAACACGCGGGTGAGTTCTTCTACATCATGACCAATAAAGCCGCAGTGAACTTTAAGATACAGCGGACCAAGGATCCTGAGCGCGCCCGTTCCTGGGAGACATGGCTCCCACACTCCGCCAAACGCTCCCTCACCGGCTTCTATGCATTCACGGACTTCGTTGCGGTTACGTGGCGCGAGAACGGCGGGGAAGAGCTGTATGTTACTCGTGGTGCCTCACGTGCATTAAAGCGCGTCGTGCTTCCGGAGAGCGCGCACGCCATAAGCGTCAACGGGTCGCTCGAGTTTGATTCACCGGTCGTCCAGTTCCAGTACCAGTCATTTATCGCCCCACGTACCGTCTACGATTTTGACCCAAGGACGGAGCGACTTGTAGTCCGAAAAACGCAAAAGGTTCCGCGCTGGAACGCGAGCAAATACGCAGTGCGCCAAGAATGGGCTCAATCAGGTGGCATTCGTGTGCCTGTATCTATCGTGTATCCAAATGCGCGCAAGGGAAAACCAATCCCGTTTCTGCTCGATTTCTACGGTTCATACGGCTACACGAATGACCCTTTCTTTTCGATTTCGCGACTCTCACTCCTGGAACGCGGGTGGGGTATCGCGATAGCGCATCCACGCGGCGGCGGCGAGCTCGGCTGGGGTTGGCACAAATCTGCGGTGCGCAAAACCAAACATCGTACCTATCTTGATGTTATCGCCGTTGCTGACCATCTTGTCGCACAGCGATACACGTCTCGCGCCCAGCTGTTTCTCACCGGCGGAAGCGCGGGCGGTATGACGCTCGGCGCCGTTCTCAACCTACGTCCCGATATTGCCGCGGGCGGCATCTGTTACGTACCGGATGCTGATGTGGTGACGAGCTCGCTCGATACCACGCTTGGCGGCACACTGTTGCACTACGATGAGCTTGGTGACCCTCGAAAACCAGACGAATACCGATACCTGAAGCGCTGGTCTCCGTACGAGAATGTTTTGAGGGCAGAGTATCCGTCGCTGCTCGTGCGCGCATCTCTCCACGACATACGCACACCCTACTGGGAGGCGGCGAAATGGGTTGCACGCCTGCGGGAACGCGCGACGTTCCGCGGTCCGCTATTTCTAAAAATCGAGAATCACGCTGGGCACGGTGGAAAAAGCGGACGCTACGAATGGATACGAGAGCGGGCGTATGATTACGCATATCTCTTGAACGCACTCTCCGAAGCGCATAAGAAAGGCCGGTAACGCTGCCGGCCTTTCCGAAAGTCAGAGGCCCGTGAGCCATCTGAATGCCATTATGATGAGCAGAAGTGCCGACGGTATACTGATACCGAGGCCTAAGACCCACAGCATGCTCGCGAGGACACTGTAGCCGTAGTGGCGACGATCCACCCATGTCCAGACACCGATGAACGTGCCGAGACTCGCGAAAACGAGTGCGTACACAAGCATCATTTCCTCCTTGTCTCGCCGTTCGAGTGTACCAGATTCAAGTCTCGCGCTTTATTCGGCGGTGCGCTATAGTCATTCGACACCTATGCCCATCAGTGACATTCGTACCAAATACCTCGAGTTCTTCCGCGAGCGGGGACACGCAGTCATTCCCTCGTCCCCTTTGGTTCCCGAGAACGACCCGACCACGCTGTTTACCGGAAGCGGGATGCAGCCATTGGTGCCCTATCTCGCAGGAAAGGAGCACCCGCTCGGCGCGCGTCTTACTGACTCTCAGAAAAGTTTTCGCGCGATGGACATCGAAGAGGTCGGAGATAATCGACACACAACGTTCTTTGAAATGCTCGGTAACTGGAGTCTCGGCGATTACTTCAAGAAGGAGCAGTTGCCATGGTTCCTCCAGTTTCTGACCGAAACCATTGGGCTCGACCCAAACAAGCTGTACGTCACCGTATTCATCGGCGACGAGAAGAACGCTGTTCCGCGAGACACGGACTCCGTTGCGATTTGGAAGGCGGAGTTTGCTAAAAAGGGGATTGAGGCCACTGATGTGCTCATCGGGTCTGAAGAAGAAGGGTACGTAAAGGGCATGCAGGGCGGTCGCATTTTTTATTACGATGCGAAAAAGAACTGGTGGAGTCGCGCAGGCGTACCCGAGAACATGCCTATCGGCGAAATCGGAGGTCCAGACTCTGAAGTGTTTTATGACTTTGGCACACCGCACGATCCGAAATGGGGGAGAGAGTGCCACCCTAACTGCGACTGCGGACGATTCCTCGAGATAGGAAACTCCGTCTTCATGCAATACATAAAGAAAGACGACGGCTCGTTCGCGCAGCTGCCAAAGCAGAATGTAGATTTTGGTGGGGGACTGGAGCGTATCGCCGCCGCGTTCAACAAGAACCCCGATGTCTTTCGCATCGATGTCTTTACCGAGGTGATTGCGCTACTCGAAAAGTTTTCCGACAAGGCATACGATGATGCGCGGTTTCAGCGTTCATTCCGCATTGTCCTTGATCATATGCGTGCGTCCACGTTCATGATTTGTGATGGCGTGCGCCCAGGGAACACTGACCGCGGATATGTGTTGCGCAGACTCATACGTCGCGCAGTGCAGCACACACACGCACTCGGCATCGCGCAGAGCAAGGAAGAGAACAGCATGTTGGTTCGTGCCGCGTCGCTCTTTATCGAAAAATACAAACAGGCGTACCCTGAACTCTCCGGCGACGAGGTGTGGCGGACGGTTACCGGGGAAATATGGAAGGAGGAACAGCAGTTTTGGCGGACACTGGATAATGGTCTAAAGGAGCTCGAAAAGGTGCTCAAGGAGCAGACTGCGATTTCAGGTGAGACTGCGTACACACTCTTCACTACCTACGGCTTTCCGCTTGAAATGACACAGGAGATTGCAACGTCGCGTGGTATTCCTGTCGATGTAGATGACTTTAAGGAACGCATGAAGTCACATCAGGATCTCTCGCGTGCAGGAGCAGAACAAAAGTTTAAAGGCGGTCTCGCCGATCATTCGGAGAAGACGACTCGACTACACACGGCTCATCATCTCCTCCTTAAGGCGCTACAGCTGGTACTCGGTCCGCACGTGAAGCAACGCGGCTCAAACATCACACAGGAGCGTTTGCGCATAGACTTTTCTCACCACAGCAAGATGACGGCGGACGAACTACATGAAGTGAGCCGCATCGTCAATGAAAAGATTGCTGAAGGACTTCCTGTGGCGCACGTCATCATTCCTAAGGTCGACGCAGAAGCGCTCGGTGCCGAGCACGAGTTTAACGCCAAGTATCCCGACATGGTTTCCGTTTATGGCGTCGGTGCTTCTGGTAAGAGCGACCTAACGAGCTCATTCTCTTTAGAATTCTGCGGCGGTCCACATGTCGAGAACACCGGTGAACTCGGCACGTTCTCCATTCAGAAGGAAGAGGCTGTCGCGGCGGGGATTCGTCGTATCAAGGCGACGCTGAGCTAGCCGATTTCGGATGCTATAATCCGCACGATGGCGCTCTTTCGGAAGCAGTCGTCTCCACCAGTATTGTTTGTACACGTCGAGGGCGGCGCTGTTTCAGTTGCCGCTGTCTGCATGCAGGACAAGCCAAAAGTTCTGCTCTCTGACCGGAAGGAATTGCCCACGGCAGAGCGCACCGTAGAGCAACTGGAGCAGCAAACAGCATCAATGCTTCAGGAGGTGCTCGTTGCTTTTCTTGAGCGCTACAGCAAGTCGGACCACGCGCAAAAGCGCCCACCGTTAAGCACCGTTGACGTGCATTTTGGCCCGACCTTTGCGGAGGCTGACACGGCGCACGCGACAGTCACGTTTCCTAAGCCGCAAATCGTAACTGATGGCCTCATCGCGGAGACAGCCAAGCAGGCTGTGGCACTGCTTCCAAAGTCCGACCGCACTGTCCTTGAATCCCTCGTCACTCGGGTGCACGTAAATATGTATCCGACGGGTAAGCCAGTAGGAAAACTTGGCGAGTCGCTCGGCGTCTCCGTGTTTCGTAGCGGCATCACCGAGAGCGCTAGGCGCCGAATTGACGAGGCTTTACACACCGCACTACCAGGGCACACACCGCTCTACCGCAGTTTCGCACGCGATCTTATGCATCTGTTGCGCGAAGCTTCGGACTCTCCGTATCACCTCGTCATCGATATCGAGGAAGGGAAGAGCCACTGCATTTCGCTGCGCGATGATGAAATTGCGGCGCATGCGACAGTGCCCATTGGAACAGGCAGCGTCCTCTCCAAAATCGCGGGCACAGGCTCACTAGAAGAGACCCGCACACTCATTCGTCTCGCGGCAAAGGACTCCTGTAGTACTGCTGCATGTGAGGAGATTAAGACAAAACTCGCCGCGGTTGAACCACTGCTCGTCAAAACATTTGGCGACGGTTTCGCGACACTTTCGAGTGTCTACCGGCTTCCGAACACGTGTCTTATTTTAGCGCAGCCGGATCTCTCTCCGTGGCTTGAACACGTATTTTCGCGACTCGATTTTGCACAGTTCACCGTGACATCCCAGCCCCTCACTGTGTCTCCGCTCCATGCAGCAGTGCGCGGTCGCGTCATCCAGGATGACGCTCACGTTGATGGCTGGCTGGAGACCTCTATTGCTGCTACGTCGTTGTACACAAACGCGTCATAGTGCAGGCCCATTCGTGGTACACTCATGAGCGGTATGGCCAAGGATTTTTTTGTTGACCTCTCGCAGGCACATAAAGAGGATGCGAGGAGCGAACGCGCTCATTCGCACGATAACGGAGAACGCACCATCAGAAATGTGATGGTTACTCGTCGTACACCGGGACCACGACCGCTCGACCCTCGCGAAACAGCAAAGCACCGCCCCGCCCGCGGGCGTACGTCTATGGCATTGTGGATTGCCGCAGCAATTGTATCCATCTCGCTCCTTGTGCTGTTGGCTCTGGCCCTCTTTTCGAAATCTACGGTTACGGTGACGCCGCGAGTGCATAACGTAACGTTTGATAGCACGGCCCTCTTCAGTGCTATGCCTTCCGGCGTCGGATTAACGTACGCAGTACAGACAGTGACTCTGGAGGAATCCGTTGTCGTTCCCGCGCAGGGCGTAGAGCGCGTAGAGGACCGGGCGACGGGGGAAATTACGGTCTACAACTCATACTCGGACGCGCCCGTCAGGCTCATCAAGAATACACGTTTCGAGACGCCTAACGGACTCATCTACCGCATTCCATCGTCTATCGTTGTGCCGGGCAAAACAGCATCTGGTCCGGGAACACTGACCGTGAGTGTGATAGCAGACGCTGCTGGCCCTGGGTACAACAGCGGGCCTGTTGAAAAATTGACAGTTCCGGGACTCAAGAGCACCCAAGCAATGTACGACGGCGTGTACGGTCAGGCGACACAGGGCATGAGTGGGGGATTTGTCGGTGAGCGACCGGCTGTTGCCGCAGACGCACTTGAGGCGGCCAGAGCACAACTGCGTACGAAGCTTTCTGAGCGTCTTGTATCCGAAGCGGCAGCTGGCCGCGACGACGTCTTTGTCTTCCCAACATTGGCCGAAGTAACGTTCGAGCACCTCCCGAGCGCTCCAGACTCATCTGGAGCTCGCGTCGGAGAGAAGCTGATGGCAAAGGTGCCAGTGTTCATAAAGGATGCCTTTGCAGAGTCTATCGCACAGGCAGTCAGTGCCGAGGCGGGCTCGAGCCGAATTGTCCTGCGTCCCGGTACCGGATTTGCCGTTACGCCGGCCTCGTCGACTCCGAGCAGTCTGGATGAGGGTCCCGTCCAGTTCAGTATCGCAGGGGCAGCAACACTGATATGGTATGTGGACACTGACGAGCTGCGTGGAGCACTGTTGGGCAAGGATAAAGACGCTTTCAAGCCTATAATTTCGCAGTTTCCTGGGGTTGAGCGTGCAGACGCTCAAATTGCCCCCTTCTGGAGCTCGACCCTCCCTTCGAACCCTGATAAGCTGAACATCACTATAGCGGAGCCAGCAGAGACGCCTTGACGCTCGTCGCTCAAACTGCTAATGTTCACGCCGCAGACTATGCATCGTACTCTACTCGTCTTGGTTTCCGCCTACTTCGGGCAGCGCCACGAGTTCAATGGTATGTCCTTCGTGATACGGTCATGACGGACGAGACTATTGCAGAGGGTATTGTCGAGGAGGCGCTTCCGAACACACTGTTCCGTGTGCGGGTCGGCGATCAACTCATTCTGGCGTATCTCGCCGGGAAGATGCGACTGCACAGGATTAAAGTCCTGGTGGGGGACAAAGTAACACTCCAGCTCGACCCCTATGGTGGTCGCGCTCGGATTACGCGAAGAGTATGAGGGTTAAATCATCACTTAAGAAAATTTGCATGCAGTGCCGACACGTCCGCCGTAACGGGAGTCTTCGTGTCATTTGCAAAAACCCACGCCATAAACAGCGCCAAGGATAATTATGCGTATTTCAGGAATCACCATCCCAGACAACAAGCGCCTTGAGATAGGTCTCACGGCAGTGTATGGTGTCGGACGCCCGCGCGCGCAATCTGTGTTGAGCGAACTCAAGATTCCGCACGGCGCAAAGCCGGCAGAGCTCACCTCCGCACAGGAGACTGCGCTTCGCGAGAAGATTGAGAGCTACCGCATCGAGGGTGAGTTGCGCCGCCAGATTTCGTCGCACATTCGTCGCCTGAAGGACATCAAGTCCTATCGCGGCTCGAGGCACATGAAAAAGCTTCCTGCACGTGGACAGGGCACGAAGACAAACTCTCGCACTGTGCGTGGCAACGTTCGCAAGACTATGACTTCTGGTCGCCGTAAGCTCGAAAAGACCTAATCTATGGGAAAGAAACGCATCATCAGGAAGACGGGAGGTACCGTCGATCAGGGACTAAAGTCTCGTTCTTTGGCGCGCGTCGCCAAGAAGAACATTGCATCCGGTACGCTTTATATTCAGGCTACCTACAACAACACGAAAGTCCTTTTGGCCGATAAGAGCGGTAACGCAATTACCTGGTCATCCTCCGGTTCACTCGGCTTTGCCGGTGCTAAGAAGGGCACCCCATTCGCTGCTGCAAAGGTAGGCGAAATTGTGGGAGAAAAGGCAACCATGATTGGCGTTAAGGATGTGGATGTCGTCATCCGTGGTGTCGGTGCCGGCCGCGAATCTGCATTGCGCGCATTTGCTGGAAAGGGAATTGAAATCACTCGCATCGCAGACGACACGCCTGTCCCGCACAATGGTCCGCGTCCTCGTAAGCCTCGCCGCATCTAACACATATGCTTCCCATAAAATCCAAATTTAAGATTGCAAAACGCCTCGGCGCTCGCATTTTCGAGAAGACGCAGACCCAGAAGTTTGCACTTTCTGAAGCGCGCAAGAAGGTCAAGCGCGGCCGCCCGCTCTCCGACTATGGTCGCCAGCTTATTGAAAAGCAGCGCGTCCGTTTTACCTACTCCATCACGGAGGGTCAGCTCGCTTCCTACGCGGAGAAGGCCTACCATCAGAAGAACCCAGCAGAAGCTTTGCATCACGCACTAGAAACCCGCCTCGACAGCGCAGTGTATGCCGCTGGTTTCGCCCCAACGCGCCGCGGCGCGCGCCAAATGGTTTCTCACGGCCATGTCCTCGTAAACGGCCGCCGTACCACCGTTCCATCCCATCACCTCAAGAAGGGCGACAAGCTTTCTGTGCGCGAAGGAAGTCGTGCGAGCGCGCTGTTCGCCCACCTTGCAAAGCCTGACGCGCAGTTCCGTACCGCAGAATGGATTGCGGTAGACACCGGTCTCCTCACCGCAGAGGTAACGGGTTCCCCCAAGTACATCGTCGGAGAGGCCTTAGATTATCCGGCGGTGTTTGAGTTTTACAGCAGGTAATGTATAATGCGGCGACGGCAGCTGAGGCCGCTTTTTCTACTACGCTTTACCATATCTATTCGCTTATTAAATAAGCCCGCGCACCATGCTCGATTATCACATCGCCCTCCCGTCCAAGCCGCGTATCGTCTCTGAAGGTGAGACGAGCGGCGCATATGAAATTGACGGCTTGTACCCGGGATATGGGTACACGCTTGGTAACTCGCTCCGCCGCATCATCCTCTCGTCGTTGCCGGGCGCAGCGATAACGCATGTGAAAATTCCGGGCGTATCTCACGAGTTTTCCACTATCGAGGGTGTGCGCGAAGATGTCGTCACGATTCTTTTGAACCTACGCCGCGTTCGTCTCGAGCTCTCGACCGACGAGGCACAGACCATCACCGTTGATGTGAAGGGTCCAAAGAGCATTACTGCTGCAGACCTTAAGCTTCCAGGTCAGGTACGTGTACTCAATCCGGAACAGCACATTGCGGAAGTCACGGGTAAGGTCAATTTTGAAATGGAAATTCGCGCAGAGCGCGGCCTTGGCTACGTCCCAAAGGAGGCTCACCAGAAAGAACGCGTTGACATCGGCACCATCGCACTTGATGCGATTTTCAGCCCGATTCGCCGCGTGAACTACGAAGTTGAGAACATGCGCGTTGGTGATCGCACTGACTTCAACCGCCTGCGCATCGTCATTGAAACCGATGGCTCTGTCACGCCGCGTGAGGCACTCGAGACGTCTATCGAAACCATGATCCACCAGCTCCGCGCGATTGTCGGCTTCAAGAAGGAAGACGAGGAGCGCGAGGCGCCGCCGGAGAGTGAGTCTGAAGAGCGCCACGACGACCGTACTCACGCTGATGCTGAAGTGCTGAAGGTTCGCATTAGCGAATTGAAGATGCCTCCACGGGTTGAGGCTGCACTTGATAACGCGTCTATCCGTACTGTCGGCGGCCTCGTCCGTAAGCGTGAGGAGGACCTCCTTGCCATTGAAGGACTCGGACAGAAGGGTATGCAGGACATCAAGCGCGCTCTTTCTAACCTCGGTTTGACCCTCCGCTCCCAATAGAGTAAGGTGTCGGGACTCGTATGCGCCACCACACCAACAAGCGAACTCTCGGACGCACGACGCGCCAGCGTACGGCTCTTTTGCGTGGTCTCGCGCAGTCGTTGGTTATTGAGGAAGGCATCACTACCACCTTGGCAAAGGCGAAGGAACTTCGCCCGTATGTTGAGCGCCTCGTAACCGCAAGCAAGAAGAACACCCTGCAGTCCCGCCGCTTCGTCGAGGCTCGCCTCGGCACAAAATCGGAGGCTGTTCGCAAGCTCAACGACACCATTGGCCCGCGCTTTAACGAGCGCGCCGGTGGCTACACACGCATCGTGAAGCTCGGACGTATCGGCAAGCGTGTCGCCGAGTTCGCTCGCATCGAGTTCGTCAAATAATTATGGCTACTTCTAAAGAAATCATCATAGACGCTGGAGGGAAGACGCTCGGTCGCGTCGCGAGCGTCGCCGCAAAAGCACTCATCGGTAAGATGAGCGCCTCGTACACACCGCACATCGGTGGCTCTGAACGCGTGCACATCACAAACGCCTCGAAGCTCCACATGACAGACAAGAAGCTTCGCGACAAAGTCTATACGAACTACTCGGGCTACCCAGGAGGCTTGAAGCGCGAAACACTCTCGTCACTTACTGCACGCAAAGGAAACGCGGCCGCACTTCAGAAGGCAATCGAGCGCATGCTTCCGCGCAACACCATGCGCGTCGCTCGCATGAAGCGTCTTACCATCACCGATTAATACTATGGCTGACACGAGATACACTGAAGCAGTAGGGCGCCGAAAGACCGCGAGCGCGCGTGTCCGCGTGCAGAACGCAAAGACCACAGCACTTGTCGTCAACGGCAAGCAGGGTCACGAATATTTTCCACTGCCGACCATGGTAGACGACGCTCTCGCACCCCTTAAGTCCATCGCTGGTGGCTACGCTGTTTCCGCGGTCGTAAAGGGAGGTGGTCACAAGGCACAGGTTGAAGCCGTGCGCATGGGCATCGCCCGCGCACTCGTCGAAATCGACGCAGAGACCCGTAAAGACCTCAAGCAGAAAGGATTCCTCAAACGCGACCCTCGCGCGAAGGAGCGCAAGAAGTTCGGTCTCAAGGCTGCACGTCGTGCACCACAATGGTCTAAGCGCTAACACGAACCCGAATCAAGGCCCCCGAAAGGGGGTCTTGCTCATTCATAGGCGTGTTGTGATATACTCGCCCCCGTATGAACGATCTCCCTGATGAAATACGTGATGATGTAGACTTCGAGTCGGAGGATGAGCTCGGCACCGCCACATCATTGAAACAAAAGCTCGCTAAACTGCGCGACGAGTTGGCCGCAGTAAAGCTCGAGCGACAGCAGTTCCTCGATGGATGGCAGCGCGCTAAAGCGGATTTGGTAAACGAGCGCCGAGATTGGTCGGAAGCGCAAACGCGCGCATCCACATCTGCCTTGGATAGAGCAATAGAATCTATCGTCCCCGTCCTCGACAGCTTTGATATGGCTATGCAGGGTGACGCATGGACGAATGTGGAGCCAACATGGCGAACGGGAGTTGAAAGCATCGCGAAGCAACTTGAGTCCGCATTAGGAGAGCTAGGCGCACGCTGTTTCGGCGCTCCAGGGGATGCGTACGACCCGGCGCTCCATGAAATTCTCCAAGAAGTGGAGGCTGACGAGCCTGAACACACCGTCATCCGAGTCGCGCGGCGCGGCTGGAAGCGCGGAGAACGCGTCATTCGACCGGCACACGTCATCCTTAGCGCTTCTAAAACTTGACAGTACTCTGGATGATGGTCTATAACTTGCACTGCATCGCACGTAATTATCATTCTTAATTCAATCCTATGAGTAAAATTCTTGGCATTGACCTCGGCACGACCAACTCCGCGATAGCGATTGTTAAGAGCGGTGAACCTGACATCATAGAGAACGCTGAAGGAACACGCACAACCCCATCCATCGTCGCACTCTCTAAAACCGGCGAGCGGTTGGTGGGCATGCTCGCGAAGCGACAGGGTGTCACCAATCCTAAGAACACCGTCTATCAAATAAAGCGCTTCATCGGTCACACGTTCGACGAAGCGGCGGTTCAGAAAGACAAGTCCGCAGTTCCATTTGAGATGCGCAAGAGCGAAAGCGGCGGCATCGAAGTCCAGATGGGCGACAAGTGGTATCGCCCAGAAGAAATCTCGGCGATGATTCTGCAGAAGCTTCGCGCAGACGCGGAGGCTAAGATTGGAGAAACCATTACTGAAGCAGTCATCACCGTTCCTGCGTACTTTAATGACGCACAGCGTCAGGCGACACGAGATGCGGGCAAGATTGCCGGACTCGACGTCAAGCGCATCATTAATGAACCAACGGCGGCAGCACTTGCCTACGGCTTCAACAAGAAGAAGGACGAAAAGATTGTGGTCTTTGACTTCGGTGGAGGCACGTTCGACATTTCTGTATTGGAAGTTGGCGATGACGTGATTGAAGTCCGCTCCACCGACGGCGATGCGCACTTGGGTGGTAAGGATCTCGACCAGAAAATAATGAATTGGATTGCGGATGAGTTCAGGAAGGAAAGCGGCATCGATGTTCGCAATGACGCCTTGGCTCGTCAGCGACTGGATGAGGCGGCGGAAAAGGCAAAAATTGAGCTCTCCAGCGCTGTAGAGTCTGAGATAAATATTCCATTCATCACATCAGATAGCTCGGGCCCGCGACACCTGTTGCTCAAGCTCACGCGCGCAAAGCTCGAAGAACTGTCTGACGAGTTTATTGAGCGCGCGATGACCATTACGAAGCGCGCCATGGATGCCTCGCCATTCAAGACCGGCGACATCAATGAGGTTATTCTCGTCGGCGGCCAGACCCGTATGCCAGCGATTCAGAAGGCAGTTGAGACGTACTTTAATCGCAAGCCGCACATGGGAGTGAATCCGGACGAAGTTGTCGCGATTGGCGCGGCTATTCAGGGCGGCATTCTGCAAGGCGACGTCAAAGACGTGCTACTCCTCGACGTTATTCCGCTCTCGTTCGGTATTGAGACGATGGGCGGCGTTGCTACAAAGCTCATCGAGCGAAACACAACGATTCCAACCTCCAAGTCTCAAGTGTTCTCGACAGCATCAGACAATCAACCTTCGGTAGAGATTCATGTCGTCCAAGGAGAGCGCCCTATGGCGGCTGACAACAAGTCACTCGGCCGCTTTAACCTTGATGGGATTCCACCGGCTCCGCGCGGAACACCGCAAGTTGAAGTAACGTTCGACATAGATGCAAATGGAATCCTCTCGGTTAAAGCCAAGGAGAAAACGACTGGTAAGGAGCAATCTATCCGCATAGAGGCACGCAGTGGGCTCACCGATGCTGAAGTGGAGAAGATGCGTGCAGACGCTGATGCAAATGCCGAAAGCGATAAGAAGAAAAAGGAGCTCGTAGAGGCACAGAATCTTGCAGACAGTGCCGTCTACGCGGCGGAAAAAGCCGTCAAAGAACACGGCGACAAAGTTGGCGAAGCAGTGAAAAATGATATCGAGGCCGACATCGCTGCGCTCAAAACTGCGCGCACAGGCTCGGACCCGGCAGCAATTACAGCCGCAGCTGAAAAGCTCTCGAAATCCATGAGCGGCATCTACGAGGCGATGCAAAAGAATGCGAGCGCTGATGCGCCGAAAGAATCTTCTGAAGGCGCAGATGAAACGCAAAAGTAGCGCATAAACGCCACTGCTTGCGCAGGCGTACGTCGCACCTATAATGCGCATGATGAAGAACTACTACGAGATACTCGGTGTCGCGAAAGGGGCATCAGAGGACGAAATCAAAAAAGCGTTTCGCGCGCTGGCGCATAAGTTCCACCCTGATAAGAAGGGTGGCGATGAAGCGAAATTCAAAGAAGTCAGCGAGGCGTACGCGGTACTCTCCGACAAGAAGAAGCGCGCTGAGTACGACACGTATGGACGCACATTCAGTGGTACCAGTGGCGCAGGCGGCTTCGACTTCTCCGGATTTTCGGATGCTTTTCGTGGTTTCGAGAACGGGGGAGGCGTTGAATTCGACATCGGAGACATCTTCGGTGAGTTCTTCGGTGGCGGTGCGCGTCGTGCGCGCCGCGGACGCGACATCTCCATTGACCTTGAAATTCCGTTTAAGGAATCCATCTTCGGTACCGAGCGACGTGTCCTCGTCTCCAAGATGGGCTCGTGCGATACGTGCCAAGGCTCCGGCACAAAAACGGGCAGCAGTCTCGTGACATGCCAAGCGTGTAATGGAAAGGGTCAGATTCAGGAAACGCGTAACTCATTCTTTGGCAGCTTCACGTCAGCGCGCACGTGCCCGACCTGTAACGGCAGGGGAGAAGTACCCAAGGACCCGTGTGGCAGTTGCCGCGGTGCAGGCGTTCGCAAACAGGAAGAGGAAATACATGTAACCATTCCTTCCGGCATGGAGGACGGTGAAATGATTCGCATGCCAGGGCGCGGCGAGGCGATGCAGGGCGGTCCTTCAGGCGATTTGTACGTCAAGATTCACGTAAAGGAGGACCGCGCATTTACGCGCGACGGAGCCAATCTGGTGATGAACATGAGTATCAAACTGACTGACGCGCTCTTGGGAATTGAAAAGACAGTGGACTCGCTCGATGGTCCTGTGGACCTTTCGATTCCCGCCGGCGTTGAGCATGGCTCGGTCTTGCGGGTGCGCGGCAAAGGCGTTCCCATGCGTGGCGGACGCGGTGATTTGCTGGTACGCATTACCGTTGAGCTCCCGAAGAAACTCACTAAGGAAGCCAAGAAACTCATCCACGGACTGCAGGCAGAGGGGCTCTAGCTAGAGCTTAGCCGTGCTAGGATTGACGTGATGATAGGCTCTTCAACGTTGGACGTTGCGACCTTTACAGGGTCACTTTCTACTGATGTCATGATTGGCGTCGGTCTCCTTATTGCGCTAACACTCCTCGCACTCTACGCCGGTTCCTCACAGGTGATTTCCATCGGCTTGGCTGCACTGTTTGCTCCCGTCGTTGTCGCATTTGCCAAGAACGCAGCCTTTCTTTCCGGCATGCCGCTCGATGGCACGGGTTATGAACGCGCCATGCTCGCCGTCATGTTTGGCATTCTCGCGTTTCTCTTCAAGATGATTTCGAGCGATATACTGCATATGACGACGCCGCTCCAGGCAATTATGGCGGGACTAGGAACAACGTGTCTCCTGATGCTCGTCTGGGTGTCAACGCCGGCGCTCGTCACGTGGTTCCAGTTTGGTGGGACGATAACCGCCGCATTTGCCGAGGGTTTCCGCTTCTGGTGGGTGATGTCGATACTCGCACTCTTTGCTTTTGCGAGGATGTGATATGCCACACGCACTCATTGGTGAGATTGCAGGAATCATTCATATTCTTGCCTTCGTGCCCTACGTCGTTGCCATACTGCATGGCAAAACCAAGCCACACCGCGGCAGTTGGTTTGTATGGGCACTCTTGAGCTTCGCGCTTCTGGCGAGCTATCGTGCAGCCGGAGGCGACGAAACGATTTGGTCACCGCTCGCCATGTTTGTTGGCTCTTTCGTCATATTCCTCATGTCGCTACGCTACGGCGTCGGCGGCTGGGACAGTCGCCTAGATCAGTACTGCTTAGTTGGCGCGCTGAGTGGCGTGGCCGCACTTTTCATCTTTAGTTCTCCGCTCATCGCATTGTCCATCAGCATGCTTACCGATATTTTCGCTGCAGTACCGACTGTTCACAAATCGATTATCGATCCTGAGTCCGAAGACCTCACTGCATGGGGCATGGCGTTATTCGCGAGCGTAGTAAATCTACTCGCTATCGATGATTGGAGTATCGCGATTTCTGGATATCCTATCTATGCCGTGCTCATCTTTGCCGCCGTGTGCTGGCCTCTCATGCGATACCGCTTCATCCACACTACGCATCGATGACCAGCGCTGCGCATGGTAGCCTGACAGTATGAGTGACCCACGCACACTGGTGGCAGTTCTGGTCATTGCGTGCATCACATCCGGAGCAGCTTCAGTTGTTCGATACGCCGTCTCGGGCGATTACTGGATATTTACCGCTATCGAGTGCAGCCCTGACTCGGATTCATGCTTCATGGGCGATGGCGAGGAATACCCGGAGCGGTTTGCGTACGCACACGTCAAAGCGCATGCTGCACCGGTATGCGACGGATGGGGCGGCGATTGTCCGCCACTTGTCTGCGAATCGACTGCAACGTGCTGGATAGAGTACTGCGATCCTGAATTAGATAGTTGCCTGAGTACGGGCACGAGCAACTGACTATCTCGTATGTCAGTGCGCGACATCGTAAGCGGTCTCTATCTTCCTCTGCACGACGCCGTTGATGAACTTGCACGACGAAGAACCGATGCAGCGCTCCTCGGCCGAGTCCAAGCGTATTTCCAAAGTTCTCCACTCCCCGCAAGTCTCCGCGACGGGCCTCGTTCTGTCTTTGCACCGTCGATAATCACGCCAAATTTCGAGACTCTCCGCCTGGTTGGACTTCTCGCGGAATCACCGTATCCGGCACAGTTCTACGAGTTCGGGAGCGACAAGTTTGTGCACCTCAATTACATGAAGCGGTGCCTCGGCCGGCTCGCTTTTGTCGACGCCAACTCCGGGAGCAGGGAAGTAACATCGTCTATATCTATTGTTGATTTTCAAACCGCTCAGGGTAAGCCGATGAACGAGATTACGACGCAACAAGGAGAGCCGTTTATCGAGTTTCATCATCGCATCCTTCACGCGCATCTTGGAGCGGCCGTTCCGCCGATTGAGGACTTTTCTGAGTGGTTCGTTCAGTCGAAGCGTTTCTCTTCAACAAACCCATATATGCGCTATCTCGGCCTTTTTCTCGTGGACGCGGTATTGTTTGCAAATTTTACAACCGAGAAGCATGAGGCGCAGTTCACTTCGCAAATCGTGCTTCCCGCATTCGACGCGCTCAAGGCGGAGTTCGGTATTGCGCCATTAATTGTCCCCATCGAGCCGCCGGACTCCGATGACCATCCGTACTGGGGGTTTTATCCTGAGGAGGTGCGTCCACACTGCCTACGCTCATGAACTACAACTCGCTCGAAAATCTCTCCTACTGCTTTCAATTCTTCCTCGATGACCAGGGCTTGCTGCTCTACACGCACATCCCGCCGATAATAATTGCCCTTATCTTTGCTGCATTCGTGATGTTACGAGCACCCGGCTTACCATCACGACTTCTCGCAGTCATTGCGATTATCTTTTCTGTGTACTCTACAATCGACCTCTTGCAATGGGTGCTCGTTGGTTCCAGTGCATTCATCATGGCATCGTGGTCAATACTTGGTCTTCTCACGGTTCTTATGTTCTTCTTTACGCATGCATTTGTGCACGCGTTTCTGACGAGTGAGTGGATGCCTCGCTGGATGATTGTAATCTGGGGCGTCGCTCTTGCACCGATTATTTTCCTTACGCCAACTGCGCATAACATTAGTGCGTACTATCTCCGGGACTGTATTGCCATCGAGAATGTGGCTTTCACGAATTACTACTACGGCCTCGGGCTCCTCGCGATTGTCTTAATGTATATCTCAGTGCGAACCGCCCGAAAGCTCTCGCCCGTTGCTTCTAGTCTGGTGTTCATCGGCACAACACTTTTCATCTCAACGTTCATGGTTACCGGCGTGCTCGCGACATTCCTCGTCGATGCTGGATACATTCCGGATTTTGGGATGACACAGTACGGGATTGCCGCGATGTCCGTATTCATCGGGTTTATGGCGTACGTAACAGCGTACTACCAAGGTTTCAATATTAAAATTCTTTCTGCGCAGGTGCTCGTCGTTGCGTTAGCGCTCCTTATAGCTGCGCAGTTATTCTTCGTTCGCTCGACGGTGAACCAAATATTGGTTGCCCTTACTCTGCTCACTGCATCGCTCTTCGGCATCATGCTCGTACGCAGCGTGCAGCGCGAGGTCGCTCTACGTACACAAGTCGAGCACCAGGAGAAAGAGCTCGAAGCCGCAAACAAGGAGCAGGAGTCCCTCTTGCACTTCATCAGTCACGAAGTGAAGGGTTTTCTCTCGGACGGACAAAACGCCTTTGCGGCGATTGTCGAAGGAGACTTTGGCGAACCACCGCCGCGCATTAGAACACTTTCACAGACGGCACTCGCTAAGATGCGCACCGGCGTCACCACGGTCATTGATATCCTCGATGCGGCGAACTTTAAGAAGGGAAGTATGACCTTTACCAAGGCGCCGTTCGACCTCGGCGCCGTTGTGGAGCGCGTCGTTGCCGCCGCTCGCGAGCGAGCGGCGGCTAAGGGCGTCACCATCACTTTCGAAGCTCCACACGGTGAGCAGGTCATGACCGGCGATGTTGCGAAGATAGAGCGCCACGTAGTCCGTAACATTCTTGATAACTCCATTCGCTATACGCCTTCTGGCTCTATCTCCGTACTGCTACAGCGAACCAACACGGCACTGCGCCTCGAAGTAGTCGATACCGGGGTCGGCATCACGCCCGAAGACATGAGGCTTCTCTTTACCGAGGGTGGTCATGGCAGAGAGTCCATCAAGGTGAACGTAGACTCAACAGGCTTCGGTCTTTTTGTCGCCAAGAAGGTCGTCGATGCGCATGGCGGCCGTATCTGGGCCGAATCCGAGGGGAAAGGGGCTGGCTCGCGCTTCATCGTGGAGTGGCCCTTGAGCGCATCAGCCACGTCTTAAGAGATGTTGTCGTGAACGTTCCGTTGCGCTCTATCGCAATGTGATACGGCGGCACATTCTTGGTGACTTTACAACCGGCTGCCACAACTGCGTGAGCCCCAATACGTCTTCCAGGCAGCACAATTACTCCAGCGCCGATAAACGCGCCTTTCCCTATGTGCACACGCGACCAGCTATCCGCTACTAACGCACCACGCACAGTGAGTTCATGCGTTACACCCACGACAGTACAGTTTGGCCCCACGAGCGCATCAGCTTCGACTGTTGCGTTCTCGATATATGTTCCAACATTTATGACAGCGCGCGAGCCTATTACTGATTTCTTGATTGAGACCCGTTCATAGATGCGAACATCATCGCCAAGCAGTACGTCATGAAGCGTAGTGTTCTGGCGACGCACTATCGAGTGTCCCGACTTCACGTTACGCGTCGACATCGAGTCTGACATATCACTTAACCGTTACACTTTTCGCGATGTTGCGCGGCTTGTCTACGTTGTTACCACGCATGACTGCCATCTCGTAGGCAAGTAGCTGGAGTGGGACGACATTGAAGATGGCGCTCGTCTCGCCACACTCCGGCGTAGGAAGATAGGAGTCGAAATGGGGCGACGGCGAGGGTGCTATGCCGAACACCCGTGCACCGCGCGCCTTCACTTCGTGTATCGCGTTTAGAACATCGCTCTGGAGCGAGTCTTTGGAGACGACCGCGATGACCGGTGTCCCTTTCTCCATAAGCGTTATTGCGTAGTGCTTGAGGTCACCCGCCGGTATCCCATGCGCGTGCACATATGCTCCTTCTATAATTTTCACCATGCCCTCCTTAATGATTTGCTTGTTCTGACCTTTGCCGATGAGGAACAGGTGATTCGATTTTGAGAACAACATAGCTGCGTCCCGAATACGTCTGCGCGTCGAAGCGTCTGTCAGAAATGAGTCTAAGGCTCTCGCAAGGGAACGCAATGCAGAGAGCGCAGCCTTACGTTTTCCACCGACCGTCTTTGCGAGTAGATATCCCCAGGCAAGTTGTGAGACGAAAATCTTCGTCGACATGACACAAATCTCCGGCCCCGCTTGCGCCATAAAGCTATGGTCGGCAAGTCGTGACATGCTACTACCAGGCATGTTCACATACGTGACGATAGTAGCACCGCGCGCCTGTGCGTATTCCAGCACTTCCAAAACGTCAGCGGTCTCACCGCTCTGCGATGGTGCAATAATGACATCCCTCTTTGTAAAGAAGGGGAGTCGGTCACTGGCCTCCGCACCGATAAGCTCCGTGGCATTGATGCGGCCATAGACGCGCAAATAGTACGCAATCTGCGCAGCAGCGGCCCCGGCCGTACCCGAACCAATACAGTACACATGCCGCGCACGACGAATGACCTGAGCAACGTCGCCAAGTTGCTTTTGAGGTGACTTCATCACCGCACGAACGACCGCGCCGGACTCATGTATCTCCTTCAGCATGAAGTGCGGGAAGCCGTCCTTACTGACCTTGGCTCCCACAATCGCGTTCTTTTCGAATCGCGGCGTGAACGTACGACCCTGCAGGGTCTTGCCACTGACCCGCGTCCCTTCGAGGACTATCATCTGTTCGTTCTCCAGTACGGCGACCTCGCGCACATGTGCGGAGAATGAGAGTACGTCTGACGAGATGTAGTGCACGCCACGCTCTGCGCCTCTACCGAGCACTAAGGGTGATCCATTCTTTACCGCAATCACCGTGCCGTTCTTCGCCAATACGATGATGGTGTTCCTGCCGGTGAGCTCGCGACATGCGAGTCTGACCGCTTCAGGGAGCGGATGCTTCTTCGCATTGAGTTCGACCAGTCGCACTATCGCCTCAGTGTCTGTTTGGGTATTGAATGCGTAGCCGGCCCGCGAGAGTGTTCGCTTTAGCTCGTCCGCGTTCTCGACAATCCCGTTGTGTGCGAGCACGAACGAGCCATCAGAGGCCGCGTGTGGATGCGCATTCACATCGGTTACCGAACCATGTGTCGCCCACCGCGTGTGTCCGATGCCCGTGTGTCCGGGAAGTCGCGCCATCGTCCGCGGTACAGCGCCCACTTTCTTGTCTGTATGCAGCGTGCCGTCGTACGTCGCAATGCCCCAACTGTCGTACCCTCGATAATCTAGTTGTTGTAATCCTTCCAATACGGCATCGCGCGCATCGCGCTCGCCGCCAACATACCCAAAAATGCCACACATAGTGTGTATCGTTATCTTTCTAAACCGCAGTAGTGGTTAGAAAGCGACTCCTCCGCACTCCATTTATCCGCACCGTTTCCAATGCTATTTTCCGGAGTGCATCTCGGCCGAGGAGGGCCGAAGGGTTCCCGCAGATACTCTCTACTCTCGTAGAGGTCCGATTGCTCTGTCTGCTCATGGCTTACACAGAGCCCCTTGCCTCGTATCCCGCCTCTCATAAGAGAGGGTGGGGCCACACGCTTATCTCGCTATTGTTCGCTTTCGTGGTATGGTGCTTTCGTTAGTTGCTAATACCTCAAGGCTAACAGCCCTAGGGGTTAGCGCAAGCTTATGAAAGAAACATACGTCTACGGCCGTAATCCTGTCAGGGAACTCCTCCGGCTTAATCCGGAGCGCATTCACACGCTCTACCTGGCACCGTCTGTGGAGCCTGAATTCCGCCCTTTGGCACAGCGCATGAACGTGCGACGCGAGCCCTTTCCGAACAATCAGTTTATGCGCGAGTTAGAAGGCGCCGTGCACCAAGGTGTCGTGGCCAAAGTCTCGCTCGCCGGACTCGTGCAAGACTACGCAACATTCATGGCTACGTTCACCGCGCAGAAGGATACATCCCTCGTCCTCCTTAATGAGATAACCGACCCCCATAACGTCGGCGCAATCATCCGCTCCGCCGCAGCATTTGGTGCTTCCGCCGTACTCATCCCCACACACAACCAATCGCCCGTCACGGGCACCGTCGCAAAGGCGTCTGCCGGAATGATTTTTTCCGTGCCGCTCGTCTCCATCGTAAATGAAAACCAAACGATATTGGATTTAAAGAAGCGCGGCTTTTGGGCGTACGGACTCGCGGCAGAAGGGAAGACAGATGTCTATACAGAAAAGTTTGATGCGCCAGCGGTCTTTGTTATCGGAAGCGAGGGTCATGGGTTACGAGAGAAAACGCGCGAGCACTGCGACATCTTGCTGCGCATTCCAATGCACCCACGGTGCGAGTCGCTGAACGCGTCCGTTTCCGCGGGCATTGTTCTCTCTGCGTGGGCGCGCCAGCATCCCGTGTCGCTCGCTGAGTGAGTCTCTGCTAGAATCTCGCTATGGAACGCATATTCACTGGCCTCCAACCTTCCGGAACGCTGCACATCGGAAACTATTTTGGCGCACTGAAACCAGCCATCGACATGCTCAAGAGTCATGACGGCATGCTCATGGTCGCTGACTATCACGCACTGACGACACTCAAGGATTCGGGAAACTTGCGCCAGAACATTATCGACGCTACGAAGGACTATCTCGCCGCCGGACTTGATACGCGCAAGACAATCGTTTTCCAGCAATCCCAAGTACCCGAGCACACGGAACTTACGTGGATCTTTGAATGCCTCGTCACGGTGCCGTTTCTTGAACTCTCGCACGCGTACAAGGACAAGCTCGCGAAGGGATTAGAGGCGAATGCCGGCCTCTTCAACTACCCGATGCTCATGGCAGCCGATATATTGCTCTATGACACAGACATCGTCCCCGTCGGCGCTGACCAGCGCCAGCACGTCGAGTACGCGCGCGAAGCCGCTGCAAAGTTCAACAACACGTTTGGAGAGACCTTTAAGGAACCGAAAGAACGGATAAATGAAGATGTCGCTACATTGCCCGGCACCGATGGCAAGAAGATGAGTAAGAGCTACAAGAACACCATTCCGCTCTTTGGCACGAAAGATGACATTGCGAAGGCCGTGATGTCCATCGTGACCGATTCCAGTGGAGAATCTCCGGAAAACGTATACGCCATACACCAGCACTTCCGTGATCGCCAATCATTGGGCGAGCTCTACAAAGCAAACAAGGGCAAGTACAAGGCGCTTAAGGACGCGCTCATTGAAGACATTGAGGCGCTTATTAGTCCCATGCGTCAGGTACGCGACGCTATCTCTGATGCAGACGTCATTCGCGTACTGAACGAAGGTTCTGCAAAAGCACGTGAGCGTGCGGCGGCGAAAATGGCAGACGTTAGACGTCACGTCGGCGTGTTACTCTAAGCCCATGAAAACAATCGAAAAGAAGATTGACCCGGCATTTTATGATGCGGTCGCCTCCGGCGCTAAGAAGTTCGAGTTGCGTCTGGGTGATTTCGAGGCTCAGATAGGGGACGTGTTGCTCTTGCGTGAGTACGACCGCGCAAACAACGCGTACACGGGGCGCACTATCGAGAAGAAGATTACCGACGTTCGTCATTTCAACATTGATGAGCTCTGGTGGACGATAGACGAGATACGCGATCATGGACTGCAGATTTTGAGTATTGAATAGTGCATGGCTGATAGATTCACGTTGCGCTGTGCCGTCTACGCCATTCTGCTTAGGGAGAACGAGGTGCTGCTCTCGCGACGCTTTAATACCGGCTGGATGGATGGTAAGTACAGCCTGCCAGCTGGGCATCTAGAATCAGACGAGACAGCAACGGAGGCCGTCTGTCGCGAAGCGCGTGAAGAAATAGGCGTGGAACTCGACGCGAACACGCTTTCCCTTGTGCACACAATGTATCGCTATCATTTATACATTGACCTCTTCTTCACAGCCAAGTGGTCTGGCGAGCCGCAGAATCTTGAACCAGATAAGTGCGACGATATCCGCTGGTTTCCCCTCGATTCACTGCCGGAAAACATGGTCCCCTCAGTCCGCACGGGACTAGAAGCCATGCGAAAGGGAAGCACATTTTCCGAGATGTCACGGAACACCGAGGCATAGCAGCCTCGTCCACGTTCAGGTATAGTTCTGCCTTATGGAGCGTATATACATTGGTGAGTTGCATGACCACGTGGGGAAGAGTGTGTCAATCTGCGGCTGGATATCCGTTGTCCGCGATCAGGGCAAGATGGTCTTTTTCGACATCCGCGACATGACCGGCACTGTGCAGACCGTCGTCCTCCCGAAGTCTCCAGTACTCGAGCTTGCCAAACAGACGGGGCGTGAATCCGCCGTGCGCGTGATGGGGAGCATCAATCAACGTCCGGAGAAGAACGTCGACAAGGACAAACCAAATGGCGACATTGAGATGGTTATCGAATCACTGGAGGTCCTCGGGGCCGCAGAACCTGTCCCATTCGAGCTTATGGAAGATACCGCGATGGTCGGCGAAGAGACACGCTTGCAGTACCGCTATCTCGACCTTCGCAGTGAGCGGATGCAGCGAAATATCCGCATGCGCAGTGAATTTGTCCGCCGCGCTCGTGAATTTCTTTTCGCACAGAAATTCACCGAAATAGAAACGCCACTCCTCACGGAATCAACGCCGGAAGGTTCTCGCGACTTCGTCGTGCCTGCGCGATTACACCCAGGAAAATTCTATGCCTTGCCGCAGTCGCCACAGCAATACAAGCAACTCTTGATGGTCGGAGGGATGGAACGGTACTTCCAGCTCGCGCGTGCCGTGCGCGACGAGGACCTGCGCGCAGATCGCGGCTTCGAACACACACAGGTGGACATCGAAATGTCTTTCGTCGAGCAGGAGGACGTCATGAACATGGTCGAGGCCATGCTTATCACTGTCGCCGAGGCCATGGGAAAAACCATCAAGCAAAAGCCGTTCCCTCGATTCACGTACGCGGAGGCCATGGAACAGTTCGGGGCTGACAAATTTGACCTACGAACAGACGAGGAAAAGGCGGAGGGCGTGCTTGCGTACGCATGGGTGTACAAGTTTCCATTCTTTGAAAAAACTGACGAGGGAGGTTGGACCTTCACGCACAATCCTTTTTCTATGCCAGTTCCCGAACATATTGACTGGCTTATGGAGGGCAAGAACATCGGGGACATACTTACGACGCAGTACGACATCGTCTGCAATGGCTATGAAAGTGGTGGTGGTTCTATCCGCGCGCATAAGCCGGAAATACTCAAAGCAGTCTACAAGGTCATGGGGTACTCCGCAGAGGAAACCGAGGAGCGCATTGGGCACATGTTGGAAGCATTCAAATACGGCACCCCGCCGCACGGCGGCATCGCACTCGGTGTGGAGCGAAATCTCATGAACCTCACCGGTGAATCGTACTTGCGCGAAGTTCAGGCATTCCCTATGACTCGCGGCGGCCAGACAGCGGTCATGAAGGCGCCGAAACCACTAACGGAGAAACAGCTCATCGAACTTGGTATTTCCATCCGGCCACCAAAGAAGCCACAACAGTAGCCCGTGCTAGGATTGGTGCGTGAACGCATTTACCTATCAGTCGAGTGATTTCGACGGGCCCTTAGACACGCTTCTCAATCTCATTGAGGGGCGCAAGTTGTCAGTGTCGCAAGTGTCGCTCGCGGAGGTGTGCGACGCCTACCTTTCCTACGTGGAAAAATTGCCGGAGCTGCCGCTCGCTGAAACATCGCAATTCATCCTCATAGCGTCGACGCTGTTGTTGATAAAATCGCGTGCGCTTTTGCCGACCGTTTCACTCTCCGATGACGAGACGCTTTCAATTGAAGAACTGGAACGCAGGCTCGCACACTATGCAAAGATTCGTGCAGCCGCCAAAGGACTGCGCGCTCTCTGGGGCAAGGCACCGCTGATTCTCCAACGACGTTCTCCGTCGCTTGAACAGCAGGGAAGGGAGAAGGTCGCCTTTAATCCGGGCGAGACCTCTATTTCGCTCATAGTAAAAGCCGCGCAAAAACTCGTCGCGTCACTCCCGACGCCTGAAAAGATTACGGAGGCCACCGTGGCGCCCGTGCTTGCGCTCGAGGACGTGGTTAAGAACATCAGTGAGCGCGTGCGGCAGGGAATTCGGACACGATGGAGCGAGCTTACCCGCTCTGCAGGCAAACACGAAGCCATAGTGCACTTTCTCGCAATACTGGAGTTGGTACGCCATGGATCGCTCTCGGTAACACAGGACCGACTCTTCAGTGATATTCTTATTGAAAGCGAAACAATAACGACACCACGCTACTAAGTATGGACGCTGCAACACTCGCACGAATTATCGAAGGTCTTCTCTTTGCAGAGGCTGGTTCACTGACGTTTAAGAAACTGGCGTCATTGACGGAGACCACGGAGGATGAGGTACGCGCCGCCATAAGTGTTCTCGAGACACAGGGACACGGACGCGGTCTCACTGTGATGCGCAGCGAAACAGAGGTTGCCCTGGCGGTCTCGCCAGAGAGTCGTGCCGCTGTCGCCGACATTTTAGGGAAAGAGGATGCCCGCGACATTGGAGACGCCGGCCTCGAAGTACTCTCCGTGTTGCTCTATGAAGGGCCACAAACTCGGGGACAGATAGATTACATTCGCGGCGTAAATTCATCGTCGACTCTGCGCACTCTCCTTTCTCGCGGGCTCGTAGAACGTACGGGAAATCCTACAGACGGCCGAGAATACCTGTATCGCGCAACCATCGAACTCTTGGCCTATCTGGGGGTCGAGAACGCGCAGAAACTGCCCGAATATGCTACACTTTCCGGCGAATTGGCTGCCTTTAAAGCGGGCGCCGAAACCAGTCATGGAGGAGAACCAGATTCCAGCGCCGCAACAAGCTCTCACGCAGCCGCCTAGCGAGCACCGTTTCCGTCTCGTACAGGGAGCCCTTGTCCTCGCTCTGTTTGGCTGCGCAACCTTTCTAGCGCACACAACTCAGGCTGTGGCTCCGCCCGAGGCACTTCCGGCCGCTGCAGCGCGGGCAGAACCACAACTCACCGCGATAAGCGCCTACGTGCTGGATGTCGCAACTGGCGAGATTTTGTATGCAAAGAATGCAGATGCTCAATTGCCAATCGCGTCCATAACAAAGTTGTTCACCGTCGCCACTGCGTACGAAGCACTGTCGCCTGAATCGGTCGTTCGCGTCTCTCTCGACGCCGTGATGCGCGGGGAAGGCGGATTGGGAGAAGGGGAAGAGTGGCTCATGCGCGATCTTGCTGACTACACGCTCATCGTATCGTCTAATGTCGGTGCTGAAGCCCTCGCGGAAGCGGCCTCACCGCGATTCAGAAACGGTGCCGAGCGTCCTGCGATAGAGCGTATGAACCAGCTGGCGCGAGAACTGGGTCTAGAGCGCACCTATTTTCTGAATGCATCCGGACTCGACGTAAGCGAGACGCAGGCGAGTGCGATGAGTTCCGCACGCGACCTCGCACACTTTTTACGCTACCTCTACGGTAAAACGGAGCTCTTTAGTGGCACGCTCAACCCAACAGGGGAGTACAAACCACTGAACGCAGAAACGCTGTATGCGAAGAACACCAACGACGCAATTCCAGACATTCCCGGTCTCATTTTCGGGAAGACAGGTTTTACTGATCTTGCGGGAGGCACGCTCGCTGTCCTGTTCGAAATGGGCCCCGCACGTCCGGTCGCCATCGTCGTTCTCGGTTCGACCCGGGAGGCTCGCTTTTCCGATGTCCGCGCGCTCATCCGCTACATAAGCCCCTCGAAGTAGGGGTATACTTACCGCCATGGTACCGGAAGCAATCCAGGTTCTTTTACCTGCACTTGCGGCCTTCGTAATTGGCATGGCGATAACGCCTGTCGTCTCTCATTATCTGTACTCATATCGCGCGTGGAAAAAACGAGCAGGTAAGACGGCGCTGGATGGCTCACAAGCGCAAGAGTTCAATCGCTTGCACAGCGATTCCGAAGTGCGCGCTCCGCGCATGGGCGGCATCATTATCTGGGCAAGCGCCGCAATCACCATCGTTCTCTTTGCGCTACTCGCTGATATGTTCGCAGACACGGCGCTCGCATCGCTCAATTTTCTCAGCCGCAATCAAACATGGGTTCCGCTCGCCGCACTCTTGATAGGTGCTCTGGCAGGTCTCCTCGACGACCTACTGGTTATCAAGCCGGGCGGTGAAGGCCTGCCGCTGTCGCTTCGTCTCGGCCTCGTCATCGTACTCTCGGGCATCATCGGCTGGTGGTTCTTTGATAAGCTCGAAGTAACGACCGTGAACGTTCCGTTTGGCGACCCGATTACGCTGGGCTTTTTCATCGTGCCATTCTTTATCGCGGTGTCGCTCGGCCTCTTCGCCTCCGGTGTCATCGATGGCATCGACGGGCTTTCAGGCGGCGTCTTTATGTCAATTTTTGCGAGCTATGCGCTCATTGCTTACGTCCAGAACCAAATAGACATCGCGGCACTCTGTGCCGCACTCGTCGGCGGCATTCTCGCGTTTCTCTGGTTTAACATTCCGCCCGCACGGTTCTATATGAGCGACACGGGAACAATGGCGCTCACTCTGTGTCTTGCCGTCATTGTGTTCATGACGGACTCGCTCGGTGGCGGCTATGGTATTGCGGCGTTCCCAATAATCGGAGCCCTACTTATCATTACTGTCTTCTCAAACGTCGCGCAGGTGCTCTCGAAACGCTACCTCGGTAAGAAACTACTTCGTGTCGCACCATTACATCATCACTTCGAGGCAATAGGATGGCCGGGCTACAAGGTCGTCATGCGCTATTGGGTACTCTCCATTGTCTTCGCGTTTCTCGGGGTCATATTCGCGCTCTCGGCGCTGTAACCGTATGGGAAGGGGAAAGCACGTGGACAAAATCCTCTTGGGGACACTTGCACTACTCCTTGTGGGCGGTGGTGCCATATTTACCTCCGCTGCCTTTGGACTCCTGGCTCGCGGAGCAACGCACACGTCCTCCGTCGTGTTCAATCATCTAGTCCTCGGTGTCGGACTCGGTCTCATCGCTCTTTCCGCGGCCTACATGATCGACTATCGAGTCTGGCGATATTGGGCGCCGCACCTTTTCGCGGCATCGCTCCTATTCACGTGTCTCGTCTTCGTGCCGCACATCGGCGTTACCCTCCATGGCAGCACCAGCTGGATAGACTTTTTTGGTTTCTCATTTCAGCCATCAGAGACGCTAAAGATTGCCGTCGTGCTTATTAGTGCGGCGATATTCTCAACACTGCGCGACGACGTACGTACATGGCGTGGACCTGCCGCGTTTGCGGGCATCATCGCCGCTCCTACGCTCATTCTGTTGTTACAGCCAGACATCGGTACCCTCGGTATTATTGTCGTCGCGGCATTTTCCGTATTTATCGCGGCAGGTGCACGACTGCGCGACGTGGCACTCTTTGGACTACTCGGGCTCGTACTTCTCGCCACTGTCGCTTTTGCGCGCCCGCACGTGTTAGACCGCCTCACGACATTCATGAATCCTGAAGACAATCCGCAAGGTGAGGGCTACCAGATTCAGCAATCATTTATTGCCATCGGTTCCGGTGGCCTCTTCGGTCGCGGCTTTGGTCAAGGTGTTCAGAAGTTCACCTACCTGCCAGAACCGATGGGAGATTCTATTTTTGCCGTTGCCGCAGAAGAGACCGGCTTCGTGGGCTCGATCTCTATTATCGGACTCTTCTTGGTCTTCGTGTTGCGCGGCTTTCAAGTCGCGGCCCGCGCACCAGATATGTTCGGTGCACTCACCGCGGTCGGCCTCGCTAGTTATCTCGTCGCGGAGGCGTTCATTAATATCGCAGCCATGGTGGGCCTCGCGCCGCTTACTGGCATACCGCTTACCTTCATGAGTCAGGGAGGTAGTGCCATCCTCATGTCGCTCGGCGCGGCAGGTATTCTCCTGAACATCTCGCGGGCGAGCAAATAGTTGCTAAAATGCCCCCATGCGCATCGTTTTCACGGGTGGGGGTACCGGAGGTCATTTCTACCCCATAATCGCCATTGCAGAGGCTATTGAGCGCCTTTCAGAGGAAAAGCACCTGGTAGAGCCGCAGCTGTTTTACGTTGGGCCCAAGCCCTTTGACCCCGCAACTCTCGCAGAACATGATATAGAGTATCGGTCAAGTCCGGCTGGAAAGTTGTCTCGGCATGGTATTCCAAACCCACTTAACTTCATTCGAACAGGGTGGGGGATTCTGCAGTCCATAGTCCAGCTGTTTAACATCTATCCTGATGTCGTTTTTTCGACGGGCGGCTATGCAGCGTTTCCAACACTCTATGCCGCGCGGATACTCGCCATTCCTGTCATCATCTACGACGCCGATGCCGAGCCCGGACGCGTCACGCGTTGGTCGGCGAAGTTTGCCAAGTGGATTGGTGTCGCTCATCCGGACGCAGCAGCAAAACTGCCAGAAAAGTATCGTGAGAAAATTGCGACCATAGGGCATCCTATTCGCGAAGAGATCCGAATGCCAGCAAAGGAGGGCGGTCATGAGTATCTCAAGTTGGATCAGACTGTGCCTACCATCTTCTTTATGGGCGGTTCTCAAGGGGCACAAGTGCTCAACAACACCGTGCTTGATGCGCTGAAGGACCTCGTGTCTCGATACAACATCATTCACCAAACAGGCGCTGCTAATCTTGATGAAGTCAAAGGTATATCGAAGGAAATTCTTCACGACCACCCGAATGAGAACCGCTACCGTGTATTCGGTCTCTTGAATACGTTGGCACTGCGCATGTCTGCGGGCATCAGTGAGGTCGTCGTAGCACGCGCAGGTTCCGGCACCATCTTTGAAGTCGCGTCGTGGGGGATACCAGCCATTCTCATTCCCATTCCACTCGACGTCTCACACGACCAAACTGAGAACGCATTTTCCTATATGCGACGTGGCGCGTGTCTCGTTATTGAACAGCACAACCTCTCGCCGCACGTGCTCTCGGCAGAGATTGATCGCCTGATTAACGCGCCGGAGATGCGCGCAAAGATGGCCGAGTCTGCACACAAGTTCTCGGCGCAAGATGCAGCGCGCAAAGCCGCACTCATACTTCTCGAAACAGGACTCGAGCACGAGCCAAAGTAATATGGTCGTTACTCGCATTGCGCCAAGCCCCACAGGGGAGATGCACATCGGGACTGTCCGAACAGCGCTGTTCAATTATCTCTATGCAAAGCATCATGGAGGCACCTATTTCGTGCGCATCGAGGACACCGACAAGGAGCGCAATCGTCCGGAGTGGGTTGATGCTATTTGGCGTGATTTCGAGTGGTGCGGCATCCTTCCGGACAAACGCTATATTCAGTCGGAACATTTAGAGCGTCACCGCGCACTCCTCACGGATTTAGTGAACCGCGACAAGGCATATGTATCGAAAGAGCCGGCCAAAGATGACGCGTCGCGAACGGTAGAAGTAGTTCGTCTGCGCAATCCAGGGACGAGCGTAACGTTTACGGACCTGATTCGGGGTGATGTCACCTTCGATACAACAGAACTTGGCGACTTCGTGATTGCACGTTCGTTAAGCGACCCGCTCTATCATTTTGCCGTCGTGGCAGATGACGGCGACGCAGGCGTCACGCACGTTTTGCGCGCGGAGGAACACATTTCGAATACCCCGCGACAGATTCTCATTCAAGAGGCCCTCGGCATGCCGCGACCGGCCTACGGTCATTTGCCCCTAATTCTAGCGCCAGATCGTTCCAAGCTCTCAAAGCGAAAGCACGGCGCGAGCGTTACGGTATATCGTGACCGCGGATTCATCCCTGAAGCGATGATTAATTATCTCGCGCTCTTGGGGTGGAATCCTGGGACGGAGCAAGAAATCTTCTCGCTCCCTCAACTCGTCACTGCATTTGACTTGGACCGCGTCCATCATGCTGGGGCAGTTTTCGACGAGACCAAACTGACGTGGTTCAATCGCGAATATTTGGTGCGCGTGCCTGAAGAGGAGTATCTTCGAAATGTGCTCGAGCGAGTACACAGAGCGCACCCTGAGTGGCCCGAGTCACTGATTCGTACACTCCTCCCTATCATCAAAGAACGCATCTCTCTCTGGGGAGACCTCGATGCAACGATAGCAGCCGGTGAGCTCGACTTCTTTTTCGCACCACCAACGCTCGATGCGGGCCGTATACCGGATAAGAAGTCCGACGCCGCGAGTGCACGCGAGCACCTCACGGTTGCCGCGAAAGCGATTGACGCGCTCCCGGAGCACTTCGTTGCGGACGACGTGAAAAATGCTCTGTGGGACTATGCGACAGAAAAGGGGAGAGGGGCCGTTCTGTGGCCACTGCGCTACTCCCTCTCCGGGCGAGACCGTTCGCCTGATCCATTCACCATAGCGGCACTCATCGGTAAGGCTGAGACACTCTCACGCGTCACTAAAGCCATGGAGCTCTTGCCATAGGTGTATGTCTCGTATCCCGAGCGTGCTCTGTATCGTCTGCATCCTGGGTCTGCTACCGCTGGTAGCAACGGGCCAGTCGGCCGATGAACTGCGCGAGCAGATTTCCTCGCACGCCGCCGAAATCGACAAGTTGAACGCGGAAATCGAACAGTACGAGCGCCAGCTTACGGATATCGGTTCGAAGAAGCAGACGCTGCAAAGTACATTAAATACGCTCGATCTTCAGCGTAAACAGTTGAACGCGAAAATCAGCGTCACGAAGAATTCTATAGAAAGCCTCTTACTACAGATTCAGACACTAGATGGTTCCATTTCTGACAAACAAGTAACCATCGAGAAAGACAACCAAGCGATAGCTGCCGCGATAAACCGACTCCGTGAAGCGGATGAGATAACACTCGCCGAGCATATTTTAGGCAGTGGGTCTATCTCGCGTATCTGGGATGAGGTGGAGACTGTCAAACGATTTCAGGACGCTGTCTCCGAACATATCGTTGAGGTTACGGCAATAAAGGAAGAACTGACTGTTGACAGAGATGCCTCTGTGAAAAAACAAAAGGAATTGGAAGGGGAGCGGCAAAAGCTCGTTGGTCAGCAGACATCACTGGAAATTAACCGGCGCGAGCAGGCCGCACTACTCACGCAGACAAAGAATCAGGAGTCCTCGTATCAGAAGCTCTTGGCGGATAAACAGGCGGCGCGTCAGGTGTTCGAGCAGACGCTTAATGAATTGGAATCGCGACTTGAATACACACTGGACCCGTCCCGATTGCCGCCCGCTGGAAAAGGCATTCTTCGTTGGCCACTCGATGCGGTAAAAATAACGCAGTACTTTGGTAACACTGAATTTGCAAAATCGGGCGCGTACAGTGGCAAGGGCCACAACGGGGTAGATTTCCGCGCCGCCATTGGCACGCCCGTTAAGGCTGCGCTTTCCGGTACGGTCGAAGGCTCTGGTAATACGGATTCAATACGTGGCTGTTACTCCTACGGTCGCTGGGTACTGGTCAAACATTCAAACGGCCTCTCGAGCCTGTATGCGCACCTATCGCAGAGTAATGTCTCGCGTGGTGACGAAGTGAAGACTGGACAAATTCTCGGATACTCCGGAAATACGGGCTATTCGACCGGCCCGCATCTCCATTTTTCCGTTTACGCATCGAATGGCGTGCGCGTCATGAAGTTGGGCGAATCTACGGGTCGCGTGACACCGTGCGCAAACGCTGAAATTCCAGTTTCGCCACTTGGCGCGTATCTCAACCCGCTCGACTATCTCTAGGTCGCGGATCCTTCCATTCCGTAAGCGTTAGTGCCTTGAGTTCAATTGCACTGGCTTTTCGTACGCGTCGTATCGCACGCGCCGGTGCAATCTCGAAATACCGAGATTGAGAAAGGGAAGTCATAAGCCCGTTAAGCGACTCCCCCGATGTAATCCATTTTTCTGGCGGGAACCTAGACAGATTGAATGGCGCTGAGTACGCGCGCAGGGATTTACGCCCGTCGTACAAATAGTACTCGTGCGCGTAACTCATCGCCAGTTCTCGCGGCGTCCTGTATATCGCATCGCGATACTTTACGACCGCATGATTCGTTTTGCTTATCGCGCCGTACAAACCATCACGTATGAACAATGCGACGGTGTGGTCCTCATCATCTAAACCTGTCGCGAAGTCCATAAGCAGCGGCTTGTGTCCGTGGAACGCCAAAACGGCCGCAGCAAAAACTGCCGCCTCAAAACAGTGCGCGAGATTCGTACGGATGAGCGAGCGCGGCGAATAATTTGTCTCACCAGATAATTCAAAATTTGTCGGCACAGAATCGAGGAAGTCCTGGATACGTTCCGGAGAATTAAGCGAGCGAAAAAGCCGACGCTCATCAGGGGAGAGGACGGAGCGAACGCGCGCTGCGTAGGACGTGGACATCGGCTCAGTATACGGCCGGTCCCCCAGTTCTCCCTCTGCCTAAGTGTCGCAAAAGATATATTGTGCGACATGCTGTATTCTCGCCTGCCCTAGAGAAAGACCGCCTACACGGCGGTCTGACTCAAACGTGCACAATCGAATCTACTTCCCCAACTTGTCGAGCGCGCGCAAAACTTCGAGCGGCATCGCAAAGACAATTGTGTTGGACTGATCCGAACTTATGTCGTTGATGGACTGCAGTGTGCGCAAATGAAGCGCCCCGGGAGCCGCCGCAAGCATGGTCGCGGCCTTGGCCATGTTCTCTGCTGCTACCACCTCCCCTTCTGCACGAATGATGACGGCGCGCTTTTCGCGTTCGGCTTCCGCTTGCTTTGCAATCGTGCGCTCCATATCTGCGGGCAGGGCAATGTCTTTGAGTTCAACGTTCGAGACCTTGATTCCCCATGGGTCTGACGCGGCATCGACGACACCCTGGATGCGAGCGGAAATCTTGTCGCGCTGAGAGAGCAGGTCGTCGAGCTCTACTTCACCGACCGCATTACGCATCGTTGTCTGCGCAAGCTGGCTCATGGCCCAGATAAAGTTTTCAACTTCGAGAATCGCCTTCGACGCATCGTTGACCCGATAGTAGATGACGGCGTTCACGCCGACGGAGATGTTGTCTTTGGTGATTGCTTTCTGTTCCGGTACGTCCACCGCTTTGACGCGCATATCCACCTTGGTCAAAGACTGAAACACTGGAATGACGATGCGCCATCCTGGTTCGATGATTCGCGAGAATCGACCCATCGTGAATAAAAGACCGCGTTCATACTGGTTAACCTGCCTAAGAATAATAACCAGTAGCGCGACGGTTACCGCGATAAGCGGAAATAGAGGCCACATACGGGCACTATAGTCTTCCCTCACAATACGACAAGGCCCGCACGAGGGCGGGCCTTACCTATTTCATCTTCGCTTATTGGCACACGGACGCCGAGCGATGTACGAGGAACTGTTCAATCGGCACGCGGAAGTCGAGCACCGGAATGTAGACTTCCTCTTCGACCGTAACGACATGGTTCGCCGCGGCTTGCGAGACGGCCCGTACATGCTTGGATTCGCATGAACACGTCGGTCGCATCGTGGGACCTTCACTGCGCCAATGAATGAACGACGGAATTTTGCGTCGTCCATTGTGGATACTCATCATCACCCGCGCTCGCTCGTGGCCGCGCACACCGGGCCTACTGCGCAACCGTGCTGCGATGTGCTCCGCAATGTCTCGCTCGTAACAGAAAATCCCTCGCATGGGTTCTTCTGGCGCCTGACGTGCCGCAGACGGTATCGTCATTGCAGCAAGAAACAGAAGAAACGCGTTAGTCCGCATAGGACACCTCCTCCTCAAAGGAACCAGCCCTCACGCTACCACGGAAGAAAAATACGCGCAGCTATGCCTCTCGACGCGCCTCCAGCATCATGAACATGGGAAATTCTTTGCGCGCCCTGTCCTCTGCGGCCTTGCGCGGACCCTTCTCGCTTGTTTTATGCGACAGCCACTCTTCAAGTGCCGTCATGACGAATCCGCGATTGAATAGAAGTTTTGCGTACACTTCCAGTGGCCGATGGAACGACCATGTATAGCCTCCCTTCTCCCCCTGCGACGGATGGGCGAGCATGCGTTCTTTGCTTGGCATGTAGTAGCCATCGAGACGGCGATACTGCAGTCCGACGCGCTGGTCAAACTCCCACGACGATCGCTTCGGAATGCGCAGAATGGGATGATTCAAGACGATAACAAATCGTCCGCCCGGTTTCAGTACGCGCGCGACTTCGTCCACGACTTTTTCCGGCCGTTCAATATTCTGAAGCGCAAGCACACAGACGACTGCATCAAACTCACCGTCTGTGGCAAATGAGAGCGCGTCCGCCGACGCGACATGGTAGGTGCCACTTCCCTTTGCGGTGGCTCGGACGATAAGTTCAGGAGCGACATCCGTGCCAACAACGTCTGCGCCAGTTTCCACGAGTGCCCGCGTCATCACTCCTTCGCCACACGCGAGATCGAGTACGCGCATCCCTTGCCCTCCTTTCAAAACGCGCAGCACATGCGGCAAGACCACTTTCGCATGATACGTATCGCCTCCTTCAAGATGCCCTGCGTACCACTCCGCAACAGAACCCCACGACGTGTCGTTACCAGGGTATGGCATATTGTTCAAACTCTGGGAGAAGCTTGCGGCCATAGAGGAGACGAGAAACGACTTCTGCGTGCGAGAGTGCGCCGGTGAGCGCATTGTGAGGATTCGGTTCCTCGGGAATGCCGCAGTAGTTTAAGACCGCGTCTAAGTCGAGCGCCGAGCGACGATGCCGCGGGTCTACGGGCGGCTGGAGTCCACGATGAATCATGTGCATCCAGCAGAGCGTGTGCGTATCTATTGTGCGATAGGCAAAGGGCCAGTCTGTGTGCCCTGCTCGCTGACACGCGTACTTCACAAAATCTCTATCAAATGAGACGTTCTGTCCTGCGAGCGTTCGGTCTGGAATCTTTTCACTCCACAGGAGAAACGCGTGCACTAAGTCAGCCTCGCTTTGCTTCTTCGGGTCGGTTATCTGCTCCTTGGTAAAGCCGTTCACTTTGAGCGCGTCGTCCATAATATGTGCCCCGTCCCACACGCGACATTCTTCATAGAAGCGATCTGTTGGGTTCGCCAAATCTAAAGCTCCCACGGAAACAATAGAGTGTTTATGTGCTTCGGTGCCCGAAGCTTCAACATCAATAACAAGCATTCGGCTATTCTACCCTATCGCGATACGAAGCGCCCCCGTCCGGAATAATCCGGCGGGGGCGCATACGAGCGCTTACTTCTTGCACTCACGATACTCAATCTGCAATCCGCGGTCTTTCGACCGAATGGGCTTCCAGTTGTCCGTCACGATGCACTCGCGAACGGACGCATTTTCTGGGCGCTTCAACTTGCAGACGTATGGTCCGTCAGCGTACGTGCCTGTGGGGCACCCCGTATCCAGTGGGGCACGTTGCGCACGCTCGATTACGGGCGCTGGACGCACGAGGTGCCTTTGCTGCGGCTCGCAGACGTCCCCGAGCCACGCGGCAGCAGCCATACAGAGTCCTTCTATCAGGTCCATCGGTTTCCCTCTCCAGTCAAAACGGCCGATGTTGGCCGGAGCGACTAGAACATTAAAATACTCTCTGGTCAACGCCCGGCGCCCGAGAGTCCGTTGCAGTTCCCTGCCGGCTCGTAGCCCGCCTTCTGTGCAAGCGCTTCATCACGAAACCAGATGCGATTGGCATCCTTAATAGTTTCCGCACCTGAACACCACGGGAAATGGTAGCTAGAGCCAGTACGCGAGGCGACGACCATCCCGCCAGCTATCATGGGTATGCCGTCGGACAGACCAGCCGCTGTGAGATGGAGACTAGGGCGCGCATCTTCCAAGGCGGAAAGTCGTCCTAGGCCAAAGGCAGAGATTCCGATGAGCACAACGAGAAGGGGGCTGAGTAGGGCCATATCC
>JAKFXQ010000024.1 GCA_021731295.1 Patescibacteria group bacterium | reverse complement strand
GTAGAGTTTCGTGTCACGGTTGCCTCGAACGCGGACGCGCCCCTTAAAGACGTGCTGTTCTCCATCTCATCGCCGTTCGGCTTTACGCTCGAAACGGCTGAACCGGAGCAGTCCGACGCCGCACCGAATTTATGGACACTGGGAGATTTTGTACCGGGGCAAAAGAAGACCATTGTGCTGCGGGGGACCTTGGTCGGCGAGATGGGTGATGAACGCGTATTCAGATTCACGTCAGGCACGCGGCGGAGCATGAGTGAACAAAGTATGTCGGTTGTCTTGAGCGACTATGCACATCGTGTCTATGTCTCGCGCCCGTTCCTCGACTTGTCCGTTGCGGTGAACAGGCAGGAGAATCAAGGTGCCGCATCGGTGGACCCAGGTGAAGTAGTTACGGTGTCCGTGTCCTACGTCAACAATCTCCCGAATGTCATCAATGACGCCATTCTCGTTGCGCGCCTTTCCGGTGTTGATATAGATGGAACGACGGTGAAATCTACCGATGGCTTCTATCGCTCGGTCGATCGCAGTATGCTCTGGGATAAATCCACCGACCCGAATCTTGCAACGCTTGCGCCCGGTGCGCGCGATACGGTCAGTTTCTCATTTCAAGTTCCCTCGAGTGACGTCATTAATGCCCTGCGCAATCCAAAGTTAACTATCACCGTGCATGCGGCGGGGAAGCGTGTTGCTGAAGTCGGCGTGCCGGAATCCTTGCAAGCAAGTGCCAGCAAAGACATTCAGTTTGCGACCGACCTTGAGCTCATGGCGCATGGCTTGTACTACACTAATCCCTACGGTTCGACAGGGCCGATGCCGCCGAAGGCAGGGTCAGAGACGACGTATGCCGTCGTGTTCAGAATCACGAACACCACGAGCGAGATTCGCAATGCGACGCTTAAGGCAATCCTCCCGCCGTATGTGCGTTGGACCGGCGTCTATGGGCCTTCGAGCGAGCGCGTTACGTTCAACCCTACCGATAGCACATTCACCTGGAACATAGGCTCAATTGCACCGGGGGTCGGCGTGGGCGAGGCGCTTCCGCGACATGCGGCCATTTCTATCGGCTTCACGCCATCTACGTCCCAGGTAGGCCAACAACCGCCCCTGATGCGTGGCATCACCCTCACCGGTACTGATTCTGCCACAGGAGAGATTGTCTCTAAGACCGCGGCTGACGTCTCGACGAACATATTGGGTGACCCTGGATTCACGCCAGCCTCTGCCAGCGTCGTCCTTGAATAGCTTCTCAACCCGCTTGTCGGTGTGAGGGAAATAAGCAATACTCAGCCCCATGTCAGACGTATCCATGGAAAAAGTGGTGTCCCTTACGAAGCGTCGCGGCTTCATCTACCAAGGGTCCGAAATCTATGGCGGGCTTGCCGGAACGTGGGATTACGGTCCGCTCGGGCTCGCACTCAAGAAAAATATCGAGAATCTATGGTGGCGGATGTTCGTTGAGTCGCGTGATGACATGTACGGACTGGACTCGGCCATCCTGATGAATCCTCGGGTGTGGGAAGCCTCTGGGCACGTAGGCGGGTTCAATGACCCACTGGTCTCCGATGTGAAAACAAAGAAGCGTTATCGTGCCGATCATCTGCTCGAAGAAAATGGCGAAAACCCGACCGGCATGTCGCTTGAAGCAATGGCCGCGCTCATAAAAGAAAAGGGCATCAAGAGCCCAGAAGGGAACGAGCTCTCTGCGCCGCAGCAATTCAACATGATGTTTAAGACGAGCGTTGGCTCTGTTGACGGGTCCGACACCACTGTGTACATGCGTCCTGAAACTGCGCAGGGTATGTTTGTGAACTTCAAAAACATCCTCGATTCATATCACCCGAAGTTGCCGTTTGGTATCGCGCAGATTGGTCGCAACTTCCGCAATGAAATCGCACCGCGCGACTTCATCTTCCGCGTCCGCGAACTGGAAATCATGGAGTTCGAGTATTTTGTGGAAGAGAATGAGTGGGCAGAACGATTTGAATACTGGAGGAAGGGGATGCACGACTGGTTTGCGCGCCTCGGATTCGAGGAGGGCGACATTCGCGAAGTCGAAATCCCCGATGGCGAGCGCGCCCACTACTCCAAGCGCACCATCGATTTCCATTTCAAGTATCCCCACAAGTTCGATGAAATTGGCGGTCTCGCATATCGCACGGACTTCGATCTGAAAAACCACATTGAGCACTCGGGAGCAGATTTGCACTACCTTACGCCAGACGGCACACGCTTCATTCCGCATGTTTTGGAACCCACGTTCGGTCTCGGTCGACACGTCCTCGCTGTGCTCGTGAAAGCGTATGCGGAAGACGAGCTCGGTGGCGAGACGCGCGTATTTATGAAGTTCCCGAAGCATCTCGCGCCCGTGAAGGCAGCCGTCTTTCCACTGCTTAAGAACAAACCCGAACTGGTCGCGAAGGCACGTGGTATCTATGAAGCTCTGAAGCAGGAAGT
This sequence comes from Patescibacteria group bacterium, assembly GCA_021731295.1. Taxonomy (GTDB): domain Bacteria; phylum Patescibacteriota; class Minisyncoccia; order Phycocordibacterales; family UBA2100; genus UBA10103. Next base: position 51,099 of record JAKFXQ010000024.1, on the reverse strand, counting down.
GCCGAACATCATGTGGGATGACAACGGCAACATCGGCAAGCGATACCGCCGGCAGGATGAGATAGGAACACCCGTCTGCATCACCGTGGATTTCGATACGCTCGGTGAGGGAGGGGAGGACAAGAAAGATACGGTCACCGTGCGCGATCGCGACACAGGGGAGCAGGAGCGCGTCGCCATTTCTGAATTGCGCGCCCGCATCTCCTAACGACGCGATAAACAGGGGTGCTATCATGCACGCATGGAAGAGAGAACTATCTCCATCACGACAAGCACAATCCTTAAGGTGGTCATCATCCTCGCCGGTGCGTGGCTGTTGTATCAATTGAGCGACTTGGTCATTGTCCTTCTGACGGCGATTGTCATTGCCTCCGGTATAGAACCCGCGGCCCGTGCGCTCGGGAGATACCGCATTCCACGCATCCCTTCGGTAATCATCGTATACGCGGCATTCCTAGGCGCACTCATCGGCATTTTGTATCTGTTTGTGCCCATACTCTTGAGTGAGACAGCGCGCTTTGTCGCATCTATCCCAAGATATCTCGAGTATGTCCAGTACGTGCCGCTCGAATATGCGCCCATACTCGATGCTACGAACACGTCTCCGGATACTATCGCCTCACGCCTCCTCGGCAACGTACAGGGATTGGTCGCGGAGTTCTCGCGCGACTCACTGACGGCTGTCTCAACGATTTTCGGCGGGGTCCTGTCGTTCGTCTTGATTATCGTCTTCTCCTTCTACTTTTCGATACAAGAGCGCAGCGTGGAAGATTTTCTGCGTGTCGTGACCCCGGTGCAGTATGAGAATTACATTGTGGGTCTCTGGAAACGCTCCCAACACAAAATTGGGCTCTGGCTCCAAGGTCAGCTACTTCTTGGGGTCATAGTTGGTGTTTTGGTGTATTTGGGGCTCATGATTCTTGGCGTACCGCACGCGCTCCTCCTTGCTGTTGTCGCTGGGTTCTTCGAGATTATTCCGGTCTTCGGCCCTACGCTCGCCGCCGTGCCGGCCGTGTTGGTCGCGCTCGCGGACGGGGGACTTGGTCTCGGTGTTGCGGTCACGGTCTGGTACATCATTATTCAGCAGTTCGAGAATCACCTCATCTATCCGCTGGTTGTCACCAAGGTCGTAGGAGTACCGCCCTTGTTGGTCATCATCTGCCTCCTTATCGGCGCAAAGCTCGCCGGCGTTCTCGGTATTCTTCTCTCGGCGCCAATCGCCGCTATCGTGCAGGAGTTGATTTCCGACGCTGACAAAGAGCGCCGGCGTGGTAGTGTAGCCTCGTGAAGCACCTCTATCTTTCCACGACCTTACCGTACGTGAACGCGGACCCGCATATCGGGTTCGCGCTAGAGATTGTGCAAGCGGACATCTACGCACGCTACCGCGCACTTCAAGGTGACGCTGTTTTTTTCAACACTGGAACTGACGAGCATGGCCAGAAGATTTACCAGAAAGCGCGTGATACTGGCCGCGAACCACAGGACTACGTGGATGAGTACGCGGCAAAGTTCCGTGAGCTCAAAAGTGTTCTCGGTCTTTCAGATACGCTGCATTTCGTGAGAACAACAGACACTGCGCACAAAGCCGCCGCGCAAGAGCTCTGGCGCCGCTGTGCGGAGAATGGCGATATCTACAAGAAGAGCTACACCGGTCTCTACTGTGTTGGAGACGAGATGTTTCTGAAGGACGGCGATCTTGTAGAGGGGAAGTGTCCAAATCATCCGACAATGGAGCCAGTAGAGATTTCAGAAGAGAACTATTTTTTCCGCTTGAGTGCGTATCAGGACAAGCTCGTCGAATATCTTTCAAAGCCTGGCGTCGTCGTTCCGGAGTGGCGTCGAGACGAAGCACTGAAGTTCGTACAAAGCGGTCTGGAAGATTTCAGTATCTCGCGTGAGAAAGCACGTATGCCGTGGGGAGTTCCTGTGCCGGGCGACGATGCCCAGGTCATGTATGTCTGGTTTGATGCGCTCACTAACTACATTTCGACTCTTGGGTGGCCCTGCTCCGCCACGGCTTCGCAGGGTGAACCTGACTGTCCGTTTGATACGTATTGGGTCAACGGGGAGGTGATGCAGATGGCGGGCAAGGACCAAGTGCGTTTCCAGTCCATCATGTGGCAGGCGATGCTCATGTCCGCGGGCATAAAAAATACTGAACGTGTCGCGTACCACGGCTTCATTACCTCTGGCGGGCAGAAAATGTCGAAGTCGCTCGGCAATGTCATAGACCCGCTCTCCATCGTCGGTGAGTACGGGACAGACGCACTGCGGCTCTTTCTCGCGCGGCACGTCCATCCGTTCGAGGACTCCGATGTGACTCTGGAGCGGTTCAAGGAAGCGTACAATGCGGATTTGGCAAACGGCATCGGAAACCTCGCTGCGCGCGTCACGACCTTGGCGCAAGCACATCTCGAAATACCAATAGCGCGTCCGGAGCCTGGAATATTTCCGAGCGAGTACACCAATGCGCTCGACTCACTCGATTACAAGAGTGCTGCCGACTACTGCATGGGGCTGATATCCGACATGGACAAGGAAATTGCGGAAACGAAACCGTTCTCCGTAGTTAAAACCGATGCAGAAAAAGGGAGAACTATGATTTCCGCCCTCGCAGTGCGACTCTATCATGTTGCGCGCCTCTTGCAGCCATTCACTCCGTCAACAAGCGATGCAATCAAGGCTGCGATTCTCGCGAATACGAAGCCGGAGAATCTATTTCCCCGCAAAATATAAAAGCAAACGGACCGCAGCGATGCGGTCCGTGCTGTTCAGGCGGGGCGCCACGCCCCGTCCCACGCTTCTCGTACACGTGTTTTCACGGTGCGTCTGCGTCTCGTCGTCACAGAGAGGCAGTATTCATGTGTACAGCCACATCGGCCATCGGACTCTCGCTCGATGACCATCTTCTTCTCAGTTGCCGCTTTAAGCATATGCTCCGCGTGGGACTTCGTAAGTCCCATCATAGGTCGGAAGCGCGTTCGGTATTCCTCCGCCACTTCGCAGCTCGTCTTGAATGTCGTGTAGCTCAAGATAGCGAAGATGCGCGACCACGTGCGTACCACGAGGGCGACAAAGCCGAGGAAGATAGCGGCACCCACTAACACGATTGTGAACAGCACCTTGATACTAAACAGGACTGATTCCATCGGACTCTCCGTCGTTGGTCCTGCGCCATCATCGCCGAAACCGGCGCTACGTCAATATGCTACTATCGTCCCGTGAAGTACTACGATTGTCATACGCATGTAAATTTCGTCGCTTTCAAGGACGACACCGACGCGGCGATGCAGCGGGCCAAGGAGGCTGATGTGGGTATGAATATCGTCGGGACACAGCTGGATACGTCTCGGGACGCCGTCGCACTTGCCGAACAGTACGACCATGCGTGGGCGACCATCGGACTGCATCCGATACACACTGGGAAGTCATATCACGACGAAAAGGAGCTCGGCGAAGGTGGGAAGACCTTCACGTCTCGAGGTGAACTTTTTGACGCAGTGGCGTATGAAGCACTCGCGCAATCGCCGAAAGTAGTCGCGATAGGTGAATGTGGGCTCGACTTTTATCGTCTCGAGGAAAACACAAAGGCGACCCAAATAGACGCGTTCGTCGCGCAGATAGAACTAGCCAACCGTCTACAGAAACCGTTAATGCTCCATATACGGAACGCATATGACGATGCGCTCGAAGTCCTCGATGCACACGCTAAAGTCGGCGGCGACGTGCATTTCTTTGCGGGGGACTGGGATGTCGCGAAAAAATTCCTCGAACGGGGATTTACGCTCTCGTTCACTGGCGTGCTCACCTTTACCCACGACTACGACGAGGTCGTGAAGAATGCGCCTCTGGACATGCTGCTCTCGGAAACTGATGCGCCATATGTCGCCCCGGTGCCGTACCGAGGCAAGCGCAACGAGCCGGCCTATGTACCGGAGGTGGTGAAGGCGATAGCTGGTATCCGGGGGGGAGAAGTGGAAAAAGTGGCCGAAACGCTTGCCGAAAATGCCCGTCGCGTCTTTGATTTCGACCGCTAGGCCCGTTCGCCCAGTCTCTTGCCCTCGCCGTAAGCGCGTGCTATTGTCCACCGCACATATGGCTGAAAAGAAGAAAGAAGCGCCGGAGAAGGAAATGACCCTTCGTATCTACGAGGTCGGTTTCCACGTGAGCCCCTCGGTCAAAGAGGAGGATGTCGAGAAGGTGGTCGCCGAAGTCCGTGCCCTCATCGAAAAGGCAGGGAGCTCGTTCATTGCCGAAGGCGCCCCCGCTCACACAAAGCTCTCCTACCCAATTTCTGTGCGTCATGGCGAAAAATACACCGAGTACGACCGTGCATTCTTTGGTTGGATTAAGTTCGAGACCACGACGGAAGTCTCCGCCCACATCGACGCCGCTCTCAAGGCGCATCCGTCTATCATTCGTCACCTCGTCTTCAAAACGGTTCGCGAAGACACTCGCGCAAAGCTGAAGGTAACCATGCGTGAAGTGCGCCGCACTGACACCATTCGCTCTGCTCCTAAGAAGACTGAAGAAGCCGCAGAGACACCCGTTTCCGAGGCAGACCTCGACAAAGCTCTTGAGACTCTCACTGCCGAATAGGCTATGTACGTCAACACCGTCATTTTGTACGGCAACCTGACCCGCGATCCTGAACTCCGCGCGCTCCCGAGTGGCATGAACGTCTGCTCATTTTCGATTGCCACGAACCGCACCTTTACGGGCAAGGATGGCAAGAAGCAAGAGCAGGTGGATTTCCATAACATCGTCGTTTTCGGTCGTCAGGCGGACACCGTCTCGCAGTACATGAAAAAGGGAAGTGGGGTCTTTATTGAAGGCCGGCTTCAGTCGCGCTCTTGGGAGAAAGACGGCCAGAAGCAGTACCGCGTTGAAGTTGTCGCCGATCGCGTCCAGTTCGGTCCACGCGTTGGTGGTCCAGGCGGCGCTGGTGCTGGCCCGAGCACCGGTGGCGCGCCGCGCGGTAAGAGCAAGGATGAGGAAGGTTCAACTTCAGGAGCAGGCATCGACTACCCGAAGGATGACATCAATCCGGAAGACATCCCGTTCTAGACTTACTCATCGCTTTACGATATAGTCCCCTCGCTATGGCAACAAACAACATTTTGACCCAAAACGACATCCGCCACGTCGACTACAAGGACGTGGACCTCTTGAAGCAGTTTGTGAACCCGCACGGCCGTATGATGAGCCGCAAGAAGACTGGTCTCACTGCAAAGCAGCAGCGTGCAGTCGAGGAGGCGTTGAAGCGCTCGCGCTTCATGTCCCTGATGCCGTACATCCAAAAATAGGCAGCTCGAACGAGCATGAAAGAAGCCGCCCTTGGGCGGCTTCTTTCATGCAGAGACGAGACGTGGCTACACGCGCTCGACGTAGTCGCCCGTTTCCGTATTGATGCGCACAATGTCGCCTTCCTTTACGAACATCGGCGTGTTGATGGTCGCGCCGGTTTCCAACGTAACAATCTTCGAGCCACCTTGCGCGGTGTTGCCGCGTACATCTGGCGGCGCCTCGACTACCTTCAGCTCGACTTTAATCGGGAGCTTTACGCGGAAGATTTTGCCGTCAAATGCCTGCGTTTCGATTTCAGTATTGGGCTTCAAGAACTTACCGCTCTCGCCAACCATGTCGGTCGAAAGGGAAAAGCGCTTGGACTTGTCGCTGGCGTCGTGGAAAAACCATTCGTCATTCTTCTCGAAGATGAATTGTGCAGGGCGCGTATCGATTTCTGCCTCGTAGAGCTTGTCGCTCTGCTGGAACGAGTACTCGATAACGTTGCCTTTAATCAGGTGGCGCAGCTTCGTCTGATTCACGGGACGACGCTGCTGCTTCTGCATAATGTTATTCCACGTGCAGACGTATGGCTCGTTCTCTACCAGGACCGCGACGCCCGGCTTAATCTCGTTGTAGTTCAACATATGGCGGGCATTCTAGTCGATATGACAGGTATGTCCAGGCGCGACTATTCGTCGCCCCCAGATTTCGACACCGCAACACCGCCGTTCTCAAGTCCCTTCTTGATGTCTTTGAGAATACTATTGAGGACTGGCTTGTTCTCGTGCAGGAATGTGCGCGCAGCATCATAGCCGCGGCCGATTTTTGTCTCGCCATATGAATACGCGCCACCCGATGATTTCTGGATGATGCCGAGCTTTTCCCCGAGCGCGAGACATTCGCCTTCACGCGATATGCCCTCGCCGTAGAGCATGTCGAACTCAGACTGACGGAAGGGGGCGGCAACTTTGTTCTTAACGATTTTCACACGATGTCGGCCACCCATAATCTCATCGCCTTTCTTGATTTGCGCGATGCGACGGATGTCTATACGTACGGATGTGTAGAATTTGAGCGCTTTGCCGCCTGGCGTTGTTTCTGGGTTTCCAAACATCACGCCAATCTGCATGCGAATTTGGTTGATGAAGATGATGACCGTCTTGGTCTTCGACACAATAGCCGTCAATTTGCGTAGCGCCTGTGACATGAGGCGCGCTTGTTTTCCAACATGCTGTGCGCCCATGTCTCCTTCTATTTCATCGCGGGGAGTGAGTGCGGCCACTGAGTCGATGACAATGACATCAATCTTTCCGCTCCGCACCAATGATTCAACAATTTCAAGTGCTTGCTCGCCGGTGTCTGGTTGTGAGACGAGAAGCTCGTTGATGTTCACGCCGAGCTTCTTTGCATACTCGGGATCCAATGCGTGCTCCGCGTCTATAAAGGCGCAGATACCACCTTTCTTTTGTGCTTCCGCGACGCAGTGGAGGGAGAGCGTCGTCTTGCCGGAGGATTCTGGACCAAAGACTTCGATGATGCGGCCGCGGGGTAATCCGCCGATACCGAGTGCCCAGTCGACACCGATGGAGCCGGTTGAAATGGCGTTCACGTCTACCTTCGGCGAGTCGCCCAATTTCATGATGGCCTCATCACCAAATTTTGTCTTAATTTCGGAGAGCGCGCGGTCAATGTCTTTATCAGAACCATCTGCCTTCGGTGCCGGTTTTTCTTTCTTTTTCTGCATACGGATGTTTAGGAATGGCTAATGAAGTGAGTATACACCGCTAGAGTGGGGCACTGCTTGTTGCCGCGGCGCGCGGCGGAGGCCTCTGTGCATCAGGGGACTCAACGAACAGAATGTCGAGCGCTTCTTCACGAGTGCGGCCATATTTATCGTGAGCGATGAGGAGAAAACGGTTCGTGCCCGGCATTAAGGTAACCGTCTTTTCGAACGCCCCCTCCTCGGTCATCGTAACGACAGTGCCGTTGAGAAAGAGGCTGGAGACGTTGGCCGCGATGCCACGAATTGCAGCGTGTGGTTCTGAAACGACAATGGCATCTTCTGGCAATGTAATTTGCGGACCCCACAAGAGCGCACTCGCTTCGTACAGGCCGTAGAGGATGAAAAGTACAAAGAAGAGAGCCAGTGAGAGGCGCATGAGGCGATTTTCACGCAATGGTGTCATAGGTGACTAGGCGCGGTCATTCTCTGGTGGTTCGGCTGCAAGCTCGTCGGCATTTCCTGCACCAATAACTTCGCGCGGTTTCGATCCATCTGGCGGGCCGATGACGCCACGCTCGTACAAGAGGTCCATCATCTTTGCTGCACGAGAATACCCAATACTCAACTTGCGCTGGAGATAGGACGTTGACGCCTTGCCCGCCTCAATCACTGCCTTCTTCGCTTCAGGGTACAAATCGTCGCCCTCCTCGTCCTCCATAGAGGCAAAGACCGCGTCCATGCCGCCTGGCTCGCCTTTGTTCTCATCAAAACTAATCTGGTCGCCCAGCTCTCCTTGATACTGTCGCGCGAGGTAATCAACAACACTTTTCACCTCCTTTTCAGATGTGTATGGGGCCTGTATACGGCGTGGCTTGGAAAGTTCAGCAGAGAGGTAGAGCATGTCGCCGGCGCCCAAGAGTTTTTCTGCCCCGCCCGTGTCCAGTATGGTGCGTGAGTCTATCTGTGACGCGACTTGAAAGGCGATACGTCCCGGCACGTTTGCCTTGATGAGTCCGGTGATGACTTTCACCGACGGGCGCTGGGTGGAGAGGATGAGGTGTATGCCGACCGCACGACTCATTTGTGCCAAACGAACGATGCCGCCCTCCAGTTCGCGGGGGTACATCTGCATGATGTCAGCGAGCTCGTCGATGATGACGACGATATAAGGCATGGCCTCGGGCAGCTTTGCATCCGCCTCGCGCTTCTTCTCAAGCGCAGGTTTTACGACGTTGTCATGGTAGGAAACGATGTCGCGCACTTTTTCTGTTTGCAGCACATTGTATCGGCGCTCCATTTCTTTCGTGAGCCACTTCAGTGCGAGAATCGCCTTCTTCGGCTCCGTGATGACGGGCGTGAGGAGGTGGGGGATAGAGTTATACGGCGTTAGCTCAACTCGCTTTGGGTCAATCATGATGAAGCGGAGACGCTCTGGACCACAACGATAGAGAAGCGAGAGTACGATGTCGTGGATGCAGACGGATTTACCGCTACCGGTCGTGCCGGCGACGAGAAGATGCGGCATGCGTGCGAGGTCCGCGAATTCAGATGAGCCTGAAATGCTACGACCAAGCGCAATAAGAAGCGGCTTATCACCCTGCGTGTACTTGGTGTCCGTAAAGAGCGGGGAAAGACCGAGCGTCGTTCTCGCAATATTTGGCACCTCGACACCCACGAGTGATTTTCCTGGGATGGGCGCTTCAAGGCGGACAGGGGACGCGGCGAGTGCAAGTTCTAAGTTTGATTGCAGGGCAACAATCTTTGAGAGACGCACACCCTCAGCTGGTTTCATCGCATAGCGTGTGACTGTCGGCCCAATGGATACCTCATCCATCTCCACTTGAATGCCGAAATTCTGGAGTGTCCGTTTGATGATGTTCATGTTCGCCTTCACATCACCAACCTCCGGCTTGCCTTTATTCTTGCCGAGAAGCGCGATGGGCGGTGGAACGTATGCAACGTCAGATGCGGTGATGACGGGGAATCCTGCCGCTGCCTCCTCGTCGGCGCCTATCGCCGGCGCTTTCGTGCGCGTTGATTCTTGAGCGCGGACATCGTTGTCCTCCTCCTCATCAGCGTCGGGTACCTCCTCAGGTTCGACGGCTTCTGCATCCGCTACGTGATCATGTACAACAGGTTCGGTGGGGAAGGCTCCGTTGGATGCGCTTTCAGCTCGTGAGCGCAGTGTAGACCAGATGGCGCCGAGGCTTATATCGAACGCTACTATCAATGATGCAAAAATGAATGAGATGAGGAAAATGACCGTCGCGATGGTGTCCACGGTCGCCAAAAGGGGACTTGCAACAGCAGTGCCAATTATGCCGCTTTTACCCGGCAGTGCGACATTGATGAGACCTAACCCTGAAAGCAGAAAGATGAGGACGCTCCCAATCTGAACAGTCCCAAATCGACTCTCAAATGAGCGCATCAGTGAGATTGCAAGCACGAAGAGTGACAGTGGGAAGAGAAGGTACCCAACGCCAAGAAGTTTCGTAAGAAGCCCGTACAAGAACTCACCGGCCGTACCGGCGAGCGAGAAGCCAGCGAGCGTTAGAAAGACCGCAAGTGCAAACACTAAGACCGCGGCGACACCACGTAAGGCATCCGAACTAATGAGCGGAAGCCCCGGCTCCTCCTCGTCCTTTTTTCGTCGTGAACGCTTGTCTTTTGCCACGCAGGAATAGTAGCACGAGAGGGGAGGACGAGTTGGCTCCTGGACGAGCGCGAACGGACACGAGGCACATGAGACATGCGAAAAGACACCTGAGACACACCAATCCCCACATTAAAGACACACGCATTGCTATGCGTAGTCCTATACGTATAATCGGACCATGCCCGGATTCGATAATACGGACACGCAGAAAAACACCAACGCGACTGGCAATCTAAAAGACACACACCAGACAAGTAAATCAGACATAGTAAAGTACATAGACAATCAGTCGTTACGAACAAACCCGTTCGAACAAAGTCTAACGGCCGAGCAAATATACAAGAGAGCCGAGCGAATTGCTGCGGCTCTTTTCCTTGTTACATCACATGTCCCTGACCTTGAACGTTTAAGGACGTCCGTTCGTGAGGGTGCCCTGCGTCTCATAGAGCTGGCACTGGCCGTCCGTATCTCGCTCCGTTCAGAGGAATCTCACGAAGGGGAAGTTCTGGTTGCCGCGATACGGCGGCTCATTTCAGAAGTCAGACTTCTGGGTGTTGCCGGATACGTGTCCCTTCCGAACACCACACTCCTTGTCACGGCGCTCGATGAGATGGGGCACCTCCTTTCGAGTGCCCAACGCTCCAGCCTCTCGGAGTTCCATGTACTCGCCTATGACGACCTAGTCCCTACAATGCAGAGCACGCAACGGCAGCGCAAGAGCCCACAGAGGTCCATAAAGGACAGGCCTGCCCCTAAAGGACAGACAGAGGTCACCGAATCGAGAGGGGACCGAATTGTAGGCCTTTTGCGGACGTCCGACTTACTCGGCATAAAGGACATTGCGGTAAATATGCCGGAATACAGCGAAAAAATGATTCAGCGGGAGCTTGCAGACTTGGTCGCGGAGGGTAGGGTGAATAAAGTCGGAGCCAAACGATGGAGTCGGTATGGTTTTATCCGCTAGAGGCCGTTGTGGAGTAGCCCTTTGTACGCCCCCAAACGGCCGCTTCAGACGCATCTTGACAGAGCCTCGTCGCCCATCCAAAGCGTATATTTGATTGACTGCACCCTCTTATAGAGCTATTCTCGCATTGATAACCTTGGGCGAATTCTACGCTTTTTCGGCGTGGAGTTGTCCTCTGGTTATCCACAAAAGTGCTCTATGCACTAGAGGGTATTCAGGCCCCTGGCATATATACTTCTGTGTATCTCCCGTAAGGGAGTTTTATCGCGGTTTGACCGCGTTGGTCTTTGATAACTACATAGTGGAATCTAGCCGCTGAAATAAATGCGGCACTCATGCGTCATACATCTAAGAGGTGTGTGGCGGATACTGAAACGGAAGCACTGTCCGGTTACGAAAGAATGACTGCATGTCAGACGTCTATCCTGCTGCTACTTCCGCGCTCTCCATTAACAGTAATGCGAGCGAGGATTAGCACATTATTAGTTGGCTCGCACACGCGGGTCAGCAAGTGCACGTGACGTCGTCGAAATGTCACGAACACGCATCTGCCTTCAGAAAAACTGATGCGCAGATGAAAGGTCAACAATAAAATATGAGTTTAACAACAAAGAACATTGCGGCAGTGACGCTTGGCGTCGCCATGGTGCTCGTCGGTTCGTTCGCGCTCGCCACTCCGGCAAAGGCGCAGACGATTTCTGACCTCCAGACGATGATCAATTCATTGCTCGCACAGATTGCTGCACTCCAGGGCCAGGTCGGCGGTGGTACAACCACTGGCGGATCCTGCAACACCTTCACCATGAATCACGAACAAGGTGATGAGGGTGGTGAGGTCATGTGGATTCAGCAGTTCCTTAATAAGAATGGCTACCAGATCGCCGCTTCCGGCGCTGGTTCGCCGGGTAATGAGACGGCTTACTTCGGTGCGCTCACGCGTGCTGCAGTTTCCAAGTTCCAGGCTGCAAACGGCATCTCGCCGACGGCTGGTTACTGGGGCCCTATCTCCCGCGCGAAGGCCAACGCGATGTGCGTCCCGACCACCGGTGGTGGCGGCACGGGTACTCCGGTCACGGGCAACGGCCTCAAGGTCATGCTCGCAGCTGGTTCCCCGAACAACGTCGCATTGGTCCAGGGCCAGGGTATTGCTGAACTCGCTCGCTACACCTTCTCTAACCCAACGGGTGCTGAGATGATCGTCACGAGCGTCGGCTTCAACCGCATCGGCGCCTCGACTGACTCTGCTATCGACAACGTGTACCTCTACCAAGGGGTTATGCGCTTGACCGACTCTGCAGGCATCTCGGGCTCGGCGTTCAGCTTCAACAACCCGCAGGGACTCTTCAAGGTCCCAGCAGGTGGCTCAATCACGGTCTCCGTGCGTGCAGACATCGACAGTGCAGCGAACGGCCAGCAGGTCGGCGCATCGCTCGTCTCCGTCGGCACCTCGGGCGTCCTTGATTCGTCCGTCGTCTTCCCAGTCATGGGCGGTATCCAGACAATCTCGTCTGCATCTATCGCTTCTGTCTCGTGGGGCGCGGTCTCGCCATCTGGCGCTGAGTTCGCTCCGTCTTCCGACACGACCGTCTTCCTCTCCACGCTTACGGTTTCAAACCGCGCAGTGTGGTTGCAGTCGGTCCAGTTCGAGAACCGCGGTTCTACTCAGGACTCTGACTTCCAGAACATCCGCTTGTACGTTAAGGGAACGCAGGTCGGCTCCGCTGGCATGCTCATGAACGACAAGATCGTCTTCGATCTTTCGTCCAACCCACTCAAGCTTGAAACTGGAGGCAACGAAATCAAACTCGTCGCTGACATCGTCGGTGGCTCTGGTGAAACCTTCGACTTCGAAGTTCGCCGTGGCATCGACATCAATCTCGTCGACTCTGAATTGAACCAGCCGCTCTCGCCATCAACACATGGTGCGAACACGGCGAACACTGTCGAAGGCGTCGGCCTCTCGGTCGTCCGCGCGGCATCGTCGCCAACGTCGAACGTCTCTGTCGCAGGAACTAACGTTCTCTGGGGCAAGTTCGAGTTCCGCGCTTCGGGCGACAGCCTGAAGATTGAGGAGCTCGGTCTCGATGTTGATCAGGCCGCTAACACTGGTATGGACAACGTCCGTATCATGCTCGATGGCGTCCAGGTCGGCTCGACCGTTGACGTCGCAGATGCAGGTACTTCAGTTTCTCTCGGTTCATCCATGATTCTCAAGGCGGGCACTACGCACGTCGTTGAAATCTACGGTGATGCTAAGACGACTGCAGGCACCAACTACGCAGACGGCACAACGGTTCTCGTTGAGGTCTACATTGACAACGACAACACGGAGGGTATCAGCTCTGGCGACCGCTTGAGCTCCGACATCGGCGCATCCATCACGGATGGTGTTGATTCAAACACTCTTACGGTTTCCTCGTCATCCCTCACGGGTACTAAGTTCTCCGGTTACGGCAATCAGACGATTGTCGCAGGCGCGCAGAACGCACGCATCGGTTCCTTCACGCTCTCAACCGGTTCAACGGAAGGTGTGAATGTGAACACCATCATTATCGACTTCTCGGCAGCAGTGACCTCAACCCTCACTGACCTTCGCCTCGTTGATAATGCGAACGGCCAGCAGATTGGTTCTGCGAAGACCTCGGTCTCGCAGGGCAACACGTTCTCTACGAACATCGCGATGACCGCTTCACAGACGAAGACCATCGATGTGTACGCGAACGTTCAGTCCAGCGCGGGCGCAGGTACGCTCGGTGGCGGCATCACACTTGATGCAAGCTCCGGCGGTACGGGCGCTTCGACTGGTCAGTCTGTCACCATCGGCAGCGACGCATCGCTCCAGACCATCACCATTGGCTCGGGTACGCTTACGGTCACTCGTGACGCAGGTACGCCTGTGAACTCGAACGTGATTGCAGGTTCGACCCAGGTCCATGTTGGTAAGTTCAACTTCGACGCCGCGAACTCCGCATACACTGTGCAGGAGGTCAAGGTGAAGATTCCGTCCGACGCAGCAACGTCTGTCTCGAGCGTAGTCTTGAAGTACAAGAACTCGGCAGGCGTGGAGCAGACTGCCACACAGGCACTCTCGCTTCCGTCGACCAGTCAGAACGATGCTACGGCGACGTTCACTGGCCTCAGCTTCTACGTTCCGTTGAATGACTCGGCTGATCTCGACGTCTACGTCGACATCCCGACGACCACTTCGGGCTCGAAGTCTGGTGTAGGTATCACGGTCTCACTCGATGCAGGCGAAGGCTTCAAGGCCATCGACGCAGCGGGTACGTCCGACACTGTACTTGCTGCTGCTGACGTCTCCTCGAACTCTTCGGGCGGCTACGGCACGAAGTACGTGAAGAAGTCAGTCCCAACCCTTGCACGCCTCTCGACGGGTTACACCTCGAACACGGTTGCATCGGGTATCGGCCTCTTCCGCTTCACCGTCACGGCTGACGCGGCAGGTGCTATCGACTGGCGCGAGATCTCGTTCTCCATCGCTACGACTGGAGCCGAGTTCACGGGCTTCACGCTCTACGATGTCACTGGCACGGCTGTTGCAGTCAACACGACTGTTGCAGAAGCTCCAGCTGGCAATCTCTCGATCTGCCCGGATACGTCCTGTGCAATCGGTGAGACACAGCAGGTTGGTTCGGGATCTTCCAAGACCTACGAACTCCGCGCTGCGACTGTCGCGAACTGGGGTGGTTCTGGTGACCAGATCACCATCTCGTTCGCTGAAGACACCGATGTCGTTGCCAATGCTGCAGCTTCTACGTTGCATGCAGGCGACAACATGGTCTGGTCTGATCGCTCTGCGACCAGCCACACCACGACAACGGCTGACTGGACCAACGGTTACCTCGTCAAGGATGTCGACAACGACACCCGCCAGTGTCAGTACGGCACTCAGACGACCTGTACTCCGTAGTCCTGATTCTCTCGAATCACTCTGGCTAGCGGAGAACGAGCTAGCACAAGCAAACCCCCGGGCAACCGGGGGTTTTGCTTTTGTGACATCCTAGGTAGGATAGAGCGATGCAGAGATACATATATGCAGTCGCACTGGTCGCAGTCCTCGGGGCGGGGTACTACTGGTATTCATTACAGCCGGAAGTGGTATTTACCATTGATGCCCAAGATTCGATTTCAAACTGGGAAGTGCAAAGCGCATACAAGGATGGCGGGGAATTAGAACAGCGTGTTCGCGACGAGATGACTCGCTTGAATGAGCATCTTGCCGATGACGCGACCGAGCCGCCGGACTATCAAGTGTATGTAGGCCTCTCAAATCAATATCTCCTCCTTGGCGACGGCGAAGCAGCGTACGCGGAGCTTCAGAAGGCGCTTGCGATAGACAGTACAACGACCGGTCTCGCGTGGCACAATCTTGGCACTCTCATGGACCGACTTGGTGCAAAACATTCTGCGCGCCAAGCATACGCACGCGCGGTGGATGCACAGCCGCACATTGATGCGTATCATTCTGCCTACATCAATTTCCTCATGAGTCGTTTCGATGATGATGCACTTGCTATCACGTCAGCACTCGACAGGGCAGAGGCGCAATTTGACGATGACACGTTCGTCTTCCAAATACGAGCGCAATACTACACGCAAACAGGCGCGTTCGAAGACGCTATAGCGGAATGGGAGAAAATGAAAGCGGGTGCGCCAGAAGATAGGCTACGGGATATTGATGCCGAAATTGCGCGATTGCGCGCAAAGATATGATGCGCAGTCTCGAGCGCTGGTTTCCGACGCTTCTTCTCGCGCCCGCTATTGCACCACTCCTCTTCCTCGACGGGATGTACTATCCGTACCTCGCGCCAAAGACACTTTTTTTTCGTGCGGCAATTATTCTCGCGTTCGCGGCATTTGCGACGCTCATACTCTCTGGTGTCGCGTTCCATGTCGAACGGCTTAAGAATCGCTGGACGTGGCTTCCAGCGCTCCTCCTCATATCTGCGTACGCGTCATCTATCTTTGGCGTTGATTTCTACCACAGCTTCTGGTCGGTGTTCGATCGTGGCGATGGACTCCTCACCCTCTCGGGCATTGTCGCGTCGTTCTACCTTCTCCTCCTCGCGCTCGATGAGCAGATGGTGACGCGCTTTCTTAAATCGGTTGCATGGACTGGGACAATTGTCGCGGGCTTCGCGCTCTTGCAGTGGATTGAAATTGCGAGCGGCATAAACCTGCCGCTCCCGCTCACGCAGGGTCGCATTGGCTCGACTCTGGGCAACGCCGCATTTCTCGCGAGTTATCTTAGTCTCACGCTTTTTGTAACGCTGGTTGTGGCGGCGCGCGTGCGAGCGCCGTGGCAAAACCGCGCGTACTATTCCGCCGCGGCACAATTCCTCGCCGTCATTGCGAGCGCGACTCGTGGCGCTGTCTTAGCACTTGGTCTCGGCCTTGTGTTGTCATTACTCTACGTCGCCTGGAAGGGGAGTGGAAAGACGCGCACCTATGCGCGTTACGGGCTCATCGCACTCATTGTCGCGGGAGGAATCTTTCTCATGTTCCGTGAGCAGTTCGCGCAGGCTCCTATCGAGGTCGTACGCCGCGTCGCTACGATTTCGCTCACTGATGCGACCGTCGAAAGCCGCCTCTTCCTCTGGGAGAATGTTGGTGCGGCTGCGCTTGAGACGCCGATACTGGGGACCGGAGCGGAGAACATCGAAGTCATTTTCAATCGCGTCTACGACCCGACAGCGCTGGTCGAGCAATGGTTCGACCGTGCGCACAATGTGTACCTCGACTACTTCGTCCAGTATGGCGCGATTGGACTTGGTCTGTATCTCGCGATTCTCTTGAGCTTTGCACTGCGCTCGGTTGCGCTCATGCGCAGTAGCGACGCCGCAAGCGTGCGGATGGGGGAACTATTCCTCTTGATGCTCATCGTCTACATGGCGCAAAACTTCTTCGTCTTCGATACTATCTCGTCGCTCTGGCTCTTCTTCGCGCTCCTTGCGGTGCTTTTCGTTGGGAACGAAAAGTCCACAGCCCTCATACAGCCTGTCCCGCACCATGTGCCGGTGATTGCCGGTGTCCTCTTAGCAATCCTCGTCATTCCCGTCGTGTGGAAGCCGCTCCACGCTAATCTCCTTCTCGGGAGTGGATACATCTATCACGTCGCCGATGTGAATCGATCGGTCACCGCCATGAAGCAAGGACTCGAACTCGGTACCTATGCAGATTTGGAATACGGGTATCAACTGTATGAAATGTATACCGAGCGACAGATGACGATGCTCCAAGGTGCGGAGCGCATGAAGGCGTACCAGTTTGCGCGCGATACGCTCGAGACAAACCTCGCCAAATATCCGTACGATGCGCGCACGGCAACGTATCTTTCGCACGTCTTGGACTCTGCGCCCATTGAGGCACGCGACGAGGCGCGAGTGAAAGAAGTGGTGGAGCACGCGCTCGAATTGTCTCCAAAGCGCATTCAACCGTGGTACATCAAGACGAACATCGCCATTCGTGCAGGCGACGTACTGCCTCCAGAAGACGCAGGTCGGTTGACGTACTATCGCGAGGGCATCGAGACACTGGAGGAATATTCGGCACTCGTACCAGCATCCGCAGAACCACGATTTGTGATTGCCACACTGTACCTGACGCTCGGTAATGCACAGAAAGCGGCGGAGGCGGCGGACGCTGGGCTTGAACGCTACAGTCGGCGAGATGAGAACACTGCGCGACGTGCTGCGCGGTACTACGTGCTTATCGAAGACTGGGAGAATGCGAGTCGGTTTCTAGCGGACGTCGTCGCTGAAGCCGAGCCGGTTGACTACTATGCGATGTACGATTTGGCGAAGGCCGAATTCATACTCGGCAACGTCGAGGCTGCCGCGGAACACGTTTCCGTCATTCAGGCCGAAGCCCCGGGTCTATATGAGACTGACCCCGCATTTATGGCCGCCTTTGAGGCTGCCCTCGAATAGCTGGTGCTAGAATAGTGAGGCATGGCTCCGCTTGAGTCATTTCTCAAATTCGTCGCAGGCTTCACGGTGTTCATCTCCGTGAGTTTTGGTGTCACCTATCTCGTTTCTCTCGCTGAAGAAAAAGAGGCAAAAGAGGCCCAGACAGCGGCCGCATTAGAGGCGATGTTGCGCTCGGATTGACGCGTACAGGCGCGCATGTAATGATGCGCCGACTAGGCCAGAGACAGCGGGTTCCCGAGAGGGAGTAAGTCGAAAGACGCCTGCCGAGGTCGAACCACTCCGTAGGGAGGGCCTAGATTAGTAACTAGGTCTTTTTCGTTCATGAAACAAACAAAGGATCAGAAGATTGCGCTGGTTAAGGAATTGACTGACGCACTCACGTCCGCGACGTCAACGGTCTTCGTCGGCTTCAAGGGCATGAACGTCGCTGATGAAACGGCGATGCGTCGCGCTCTACGAGCAGAGAATGTTCGCTACACAGTGGTGAAGAAGACACTCATCCGTCGCGCGCTCGAGAATCTCGGGCTTGCTTCGAAAGAAGCGGAGATGCCCGGTGAAGTTGCCCTCGCCTATGGCGGCGGCGATGATGCCACCGCGGCAGCACGCTTGGTGCATCAGTTCGGCGCGTCCTTTAAGGACAAGCTCTCCATCCTCGGAGGCATCTTTGAGGGGAAGCTCGTGAGTCAGGCAGGCATGCGCGAAATCGCAACCATTCCTTCATTGGATGCATTGCGTGGCATGTTCGCAAACGTCATTAACTCACCGCGCTCGCGCTTCGCGATCGTGTTGAGCGAAGTCGCAAAGACGAAGAATTAATCAATCATTCATTACAGTACCGTATGACACAGGATCAAATCATTGAGGCAGTTGAGAAGATGACCATTCTCGAGTTGAACACGCTCGTGAAGGCCATCGAAGAGAAGTGGGGAGTTTCTGCAGCAGCAGTTGCTGTCGCAGGCCCAGCAGCCGCAGCGGCAGACGAGAAGACCTCGTTCACCGTCGAGCTGACTGCAGCGGGCGAGCAGAAGGTTGCCGTCATCAAGGTTATCAAGGAAGCACTCGCGCTTGGTCTCGCCGAAGCAAAGGGCTTCGTGGACTCGGCTCCAAAGGTTCTCAAGGAAGACATGGACAAGGCAGGTGCAGAGGAGTTGAAGGCGAAAATCGAAGCAGCTGGTGGCAAGGTTACGCTCAAGTAACACGCGCCCCACGCACAGAAAACTGCCGCACTCGCGGCAGTTTTCTTTTTGTGTCCTGATGCTTGTCCACACGCGATTTGCTCGAGAGTGAGAAAGAGGTCGCGTGCTACACTGCACGTATGCAAGATTTTTTCTCAACATTTCTCGGAAACCAGTATCGGGCGCGGATAGTACGCGCCTTTGTCGTCAATGAGCTCGACGAACTCACGGTTGCCACATTAGTGAAGCGTGCCGGTGTTCGCACCGCCATAGCGAAGAGGGAACTGCGTGCGCTTGCGGCGATGAAGCTTGTGCACAGGGGCACGCGGGCGCTCGTGCGTATGGACGGGAAGCCATCAAAGAAGATGGAAGAGGTGTGGTCGTGGGACGCTCAGCAGAAAAACGCTCGTGCGCTTGCCGCGTTTGTCCATGAAGTTTCGCCGACGCAGTTCCTCGAAGTCGAACGTGCCATCAAGGGGGCGGGGAAGGTGAGCGCCTTGGTTCTCTCGGGCCTCTTTGTTGGGGACCATACACGTCCAGCAGATTTGCTCATTGCGGGGGACATGAATCAGCGCAGACTGGAACGTGTCGTCCGAGGGCTCGAGCCTAAGTTCGGTCGTGAAATACGCTACGCGCTCCTCACGACGCCGGAATTTCGCTACCGCCTCACGGTTCAGGACCGCCTCCTGCGCGATGTCCTTGATTTCCCCCATCGTGTCCTCGTAGACCGTACGGGAATACTTTAGCTGACTATCCACACAGAGCCACGCGAAAGCGCCTCTGAAAAGGGGAGAGTGCTATCATTCATGCATACGAGGGGTCGAACCTCTTTTAATAACGGGTCTTTAATACAACACATTAGTTCTTATGATAGTGTCTCAATCAGCGAATGTGCTCCAAGCATCCTTCCAAGATGTGTGGTTCGCAATCGTGGCTTTCGTCCCGAACATCCTCGCGGCGATTGTCATCTTCCTCATCGGCTGGATTGCCGGCATGATTCTCTCGAAAATCGTCGAGCAGGTCGTGCAGGTTTTGCGTGTCGATGATGCCCTCAAGGCAACCGGCGTCAATGACGTCGTGAAGCATACGGGCTACCATCTGCACGTCGGCGTCCTTCTGGGCGAGCTCGTGAAGTGGTTCATCATCATCGTCTTCTTGGTCGCAGCATTGGATGTCTTGGGTCTCCAGCAGGTGAACACGTTCCTCCAGGGCGTGGTCTTGCTCTACATTCCGAGCGTCATTGTTGCGGTTCTCTTCCTCGTTATCGCGGCGATTGTCGCGGATATCGTGCGGAAGATTGTCGTCGGTTCGGCACGGGCTGCGGGCGTGCATTCAGCCAATCTCGCAGGCGCGGTAGCTAAATGGTCTATCTGGGTCTTCGCGATTATCGCGGCCCTCACTCAACTCGGCGTCGCTGGCGCCCTCATCCAGACGTTCTTCACGGGCGTCGTTATAGCGGCAGCACTCGCCTTCGGTTTGGCCTTTGGTCTCGGGGGCAAGGAGGCAGCGGCTCGCACCATCGAGCGTATCCGCTCGGAAGTCTCGCATCATCAGGATTAGTCGCGGTTCGACCCCGCACTCTTCGCAAAAAGGCCCCCGAAAGGGGGCCTTTTTGCTTGTCAGGACGTATCCCGTCATCACATAAATAATAATCGTCTTTCTTGCTAGAAAGTCACGTCTATTGTAGGATGCTCGTCCTATGAATGGAGAAGAAAGTAAGAGGACGAGAGCCATCGATTACGCGACGAGTGCCTACCAGCAGATGGTTTTTGCTTGTCGCCGCGGATGTGAGCTTTCTGATGAATTTAACCGTCTTGAAGTTCAAATTGCCGCCCTGCTTTTCACTTTCGGAGGTGCTTTTCTGGCCTTCTTTGGTCAGGGCCTCGGACCCGAAACAGGTGTGTTCGGGATGAAGTTGACGGTAGCTGTCGCTCTTTCTTCGCTCGTCATATCATTAATTGTAGGCTTGCTACACATCAAACGTAAGGAGAAATTCTGGGATGATGTGATGGCCGCTAACAATGCTCGATGGACTAATTGGGGCAAGCTTCTGAATAAACCCGAAGTTGATTTTGATGTAGGGGTAGCCTTTCATTCTGGAGTATCACAAGGGAAAGAAGGTGTTAGCGCTTCGCCAACATGGACGTGGGTAGTTCAAACAGTTTTTCTTGGTATCGGCGTTGGTCTATTGATGATTTTGGCTTTTGTTATCTTGTTTCGATAATTACGTCACATCAGCTTAATGCGTGTATAATAATCTCTATGATTATGAGCAAAGAAAAAGAAGGGGCAGTAATAGGGTGGTAATCGAGCGTATCCGCTCGGAAGTCTCGCATCATCAGGATTAGTCGCGGTTCGACCCCGCACTCTTCGCAAAAAGGCCCCCGAAAGGGGGCCTTTTTGCTATCCACTTTCTATCAACAGGGAATCCACAGATGCCTTGAAAATAGGCCATTTTCCCAGGGCTTGACGGAGACTGGGAGCACGTCTATACTCCGGCCTACGTATGGTGTTCGGAAAGCAGTACGGAACGTGGCGCGATTAGCCTAGACATTTGTCTGTGCAGAACGCGCCGCTCCCAAGCGGCTTTTTTCTTGACCCTGCGTGACGTTCATTGACAACTGAAGAACGACACGAAAAAGAATCAAAAACCCGTCGGCCGAGAGGCCGAAGGGATTACTTCTCATGAGGCCGTCTTGCCTCGTGAGATGCAGGAAAAAATTCCAACACCGCGTCAAGCCGAGGTATGTTTCGCGTACGGCTTGACCCGTGGACCGAGTCTGGCAACAGTCAGATTCGGTCCACCCACTTATCTTTCAGATAGGCGGTTTGACGCGGTGTTGGATACAAGACACAAAAACGCGGTTCTCAGAATCCCTGGTCACACCGAAAGGTGCGATACGGCCTAGCGCCGCAGGAGTTCTGAGTAAGGGCGTATGGTGGATGCCTAGACTCTAAAAGGCGATGAAGGACGCAGCATGGCGGCGATACGCTTCGGGGAGGTGCCCAGCAACCTTCGATCCGGAGATTTCCGAATGGGGTAACCCCGTACAGTGAACCTGTATGACTCATAACCCTAAAAAGTAATGAGAGTGCACCTCGGGAAGTGAAACATCTCAGTACCAAGAGGAAAAGAGAACAATAGTTATTCCCTTAGTAGCGGCGAGCGAAAAGGGAGGAGCCCAAACTCAGCCACAAAATCAGAACGCGACGCAAGTCGCGGGATGATTTTGGGGATGGGGGTCATAAGGCTACAGCGTGCCCGTAAGGGCGTAGAGTTACAAAATGCGTAGTTAGGAGAACCGGTTGGGAAGCCGGGCCACAGCGGGTAATAGCCCCGTATCCGAAAACGATGCATCTCTATGGCTGTAGTTCTTGAGTAACTCGAGACACGAATAGCTCGGGTGAATTCGCCAGAACTAACTGGTAAGGCTACATACTTTTAGAGATCGATAGTGAACTAGTACCGTGAGGGAAAGGTGAAAAGAACCCCGGTAAGGGGAGTGAAATAGACCTGAAACCATATGTCTACAAGGAGTCGGAGAGGGCGCAAGTCCTCGACGGCGTGCCTATTGAAGAATGAGCCAACGAGTTAATGCGTACTGCATGGCTAAGTCTTTTCGGATGGAGCCGCAGCGAAAGCGAGTGTGAATAGCGCGACTAGTAGTACGTATTAGACCCGAAGCCAGGTGAGCTACCCATGAGCAGGCTGAACGTCGTAGAAGTACGGCGGGAGGGCCGAACCCGTAGATAGTGCAAAATCTTGGGATGACTTGTGGGTTGGAGTGAAAAGCTTATCGAACCTGGTAATAGCTGGTTCTCTCCGAAACAGCTTTCGGGCTGGCGTCGTATGTTCCCTCTGGGGGTAGAGCACTGGAAGGTTTAGATCGGCCGCAAGGCCACTGAACCTATCAAACTCCGAATACCAGAGGTCAAGAATACGGCAGTTAGACGGTGGGGGCGAAGCTCCACACGTCAAAAGGGAAACAGCCCAGATCGCCAGTTAAGGTCCCTAAATCTACACTAAGTGCAAGCGAGGAGGTGGAATTTCACAGACAGTGAGGATGTTGGCTTAGAAGCAGCCATCATTCAAAGAAAGCGTAACAGCTCACTCACTCAGAGATTCTGCGCCACAAATGATCGGGGCTAAGTGTAGTACCGAAACTGCGGATGTCATCTGTCTTCGGATAGATGACGTGGTAGGAGAGCGTTCTCGTTGCGATGAAGCTAAAGGGGCGACCCATAGTGGAGCGACGGGAAGTGATAATGTTGGCACGAGTAACCGCAACCCCGGTGAGACTCCGGGGCGCCGAAAGAACAAGGTTTCCTTCGCAATGGAGATCAACGAAGGGTTAGTCGGTCCTAAGTCGATGGCGACAGCCGCAGATGATGGATTCACGGTTAATATTCCGTGACTTGTTTAGTGTGCGATGGAGTGACGGAGTGCAGTAGTGTGGGCGTATTAAGGATTTACGTCGATCGTATAGGGAGGCAGCCTAGGCAAATCCGGGCAGCATTACTCCGAGTACGGGCGAGAATCGGAGATTCGTCGAAGAGAATCCACATGAGCGCGCTTCCTAGAAAAGCTTCTAAGCTTCAACACTAGATGAACCGTACCGCAAACCGACACAGGTGTTCAGGTCGAGTAGACCAAGGCGAACGGGTGAGAGATGCTCAAGGAACTCGGCAAGAAAGCGGGCGTACGTTCGCAATAAGCCCAGCCACTCATTTATTTGAGTGGTCGCAGATAATTATTCCCAAGCGACTGTTTACCAAAAACACAGCTCCCTGCGAACTCGAAAGAGGATGTATAGGGGGTGATGCCTGACCAATGCCGGAAGGTCAAGTATGGTCGGTCTTATGCAGCAATGCATATTGCTGGCGCTATATAAGCCCCGGTCAATGTCGGCGATAACTATAATCGTCCTAAGGTTCTGCGTCTCAGCAATGGGGCGCGGAAGGACTAGGACGATTATATGAGTGAAGTGCGAAGCTACCTCGGTACTCGGTAACGCGTACCACGGTCCTAGAACAACATGACTCAGATGAGAGGCCATACGTCATGCTCCACCTCGGTGGATGAAGAAATGGTCCTGGTTTAAGGAAACCCGAGCGAAATTCCTTGTCTGGTAAGTTCAGACGCGCACGAATGGTATAACGACTTGGGAACTGTCTCGAGCATTTGCCCGGTGAAAATACAAGGGCGGTGAAGATGCCGCCTTCCTGCAGCTAGACGAAAAGACCCCAGAAGCTTTACTGCAACTTGGTATTGGGGATACGATTTTTCCGCGTAGCGTAAGTGGGAGACTTTGAAGCGAGGGCTCTGGCTCTCGTGGAGTCGCCAATGCAACACCACTCTTAGAAATTGTATCTTCTAACCTCTTGAGATAAACCTCTAGAGAGACCGTACCTGGTGGGCAGTTTCGGTGGGGCGCTGTCCTTAAGTAGCGCCTAAGACATTCTCTTATCCGGGGATGTGTACAAAATAAAAGGGGGACTGCCGTGAGTAATCGCGGCAAGCAAAGTTAGCTATATGCTGGAACACCTGACGAATCCGTTATGTCGTCAGACAATCAGCAGGGAAGTTTCATTCACATGAAATCCCTCAGAGACTACACGCTGACCGTCCGACTGAGTAAATGCAGTCGCGACGATGATATAGTCCGACCTCTGCAGCGATGCAGAGAGTGCAGTAGAAATACATGCACCCGCACAGTGTGTGCGCGTAACATAGTGCCTAAAAAGTAACGGAGGAGCCTATTATGGTCACCTAGGCGCGAATGGAAACCGTGCCGATAGTGCATTGGCAAAAGGTGGCTTGACTGCAAGGGGTACATCCCGAGCAGGAGCGAAAGCTGAGCAAAGTGAACCGACGGTCCGCATTAGATGCGGCCGAAGATTAACGGATAAAAGTTACTCTGGGGATAACAGGCTGGTATTGTCTAAGAGTCCAAATCGACGACAATGTTCGGCACCTCGATGTCGGCTCATCTCATCCCGGGGCTGGAGAAGGTCCCAAGGGTATGGCTGTTCGCCATTTAAAGAGGTACGTGAGCTGGGTTCAAACCGTCGTGAGACAGGTTGGTCTTAATCTGCTGTAGGCGTTGATTCTTGAGGAGATTCGTTCCTAGTACGAGAGGACCGGAATGAACTGACCGCTGGTCTGGGGGCTGTTCCGCCAGGAGCACCGCCCCGTAGCTATGTCGGGATTGGATAACCGCTGAAAGCATCTAAGCGGGAAGCCGACTCCAAGATAAGGAATCGTTGAGATTCGTGGGAGATGACCACGTTGATAGGCACCAGGTGCACGTGCAGTAATGCACTCAGCCGAGGTGTACTAATGAATCGACAGAACTTCCTAAGGTGTAGGCCGTAGCGCAGCTACGGGTGACCTGGGATTGTGGGAGTCGCGTGAGTGTTTTCCTGAGTATTCTAATTCGTGTCGTTCTTCGGTTGCCAATGGCCGAAGTTCATTTCAATCGTATTCACATTTATTGAATCGTGTGTGTTGGTGCTTTGTCGCTGGGGGTACACCCGTTCTCTTTCCGAACACGGCAGTTAAGCCCAGTTGAGGCGATGGTAGTCGCAAGGCGAGAGTAGCTAGGCGCCAACACAGACGATTTAAAAGAAAAAGTCCCGCAGGGGACTTTTTCACTTGTAGTGCATTGACAGAATATGGCGCTCGATTACAGTGCATGTATGAGTCGTTCGGCAATTGCGCTCGGAATTCTCCTCCTTCGACGGGGGCTTCTTCGAGCTGTGGCGACTCACTAACATTCGCACAACTTGGAAAAGCCCCCTCCCCACGAGGGGGCTTTTCTTTAGGTGATGTGTCGGACGGCCGAAAGATACCTTTCTGCGATCTGGCACACCACACTAGGGTGCCAGTTTAGGGAGACGAAGAAATGCCCGAAGAACGCTCTTTGGTATCTGTAGTGCAGTCCGGAAATACGGAGCCATCAAAGGAGGTCCCTGGGCCGATCGTCGACAATCGACGTCGGAACAACCCGGGGTACCTTCTCCGGCCTCCGACGCTGGATAGGCCGTACCCTGTGTGGGTCTACGGCGAAAAGCAGTGAACCATCTCGGTGAGTCGGCCATGCTGCCGACTCACCAGAACAGGAGTAACGCATGCAGGATAGAGTACACACGGCGCACGACGTGCGCGAGACGTCAGCCACCGTAGGTAGTGCCACGGTACTGACGCGCCCCGACAAGGCTCACTCCGTTGAGCTTGTGGCGGGGCAGTCCATCGTCTTGCGGCGCGTTGGCCGCGAGGATGACTATCCGCCGATGTACCTCATCGTCGGACACGAGGAGCTCGGCATCATCAGTCGTGGCATGGTCCGCGGGTTTATACCGGAGTTTGAATGAACTCCGCCAGAAGCAGAAAAGGGCCGCATTTCGCGGCCCTTTCGTATTCTTGTGTCGGCTCAGACACGTGCCGCAAGGAACCCGGCATCGTAGTCTGTCGAGAGCGGTTCTTTCGACGGCATCATGAGATAGCAATCGGTTGGCGCAACGTGCTCACGCGTGCTGTCGGTGGCAAAGACCGTGCCTTCGGGAACGAATAATTCCGATGAGATTGGTATTGTCCACGTAAATCCCACGGCAGGCTTGATGGCCTCGATGAGTGCGTACGTACGCGACTTTCCCTCATAGCTGACGCCGATGAACGAAGTCCGCTTCGTGGAAAGAACGCCGAGATGTTCCAGCATGCGCTCCGCATGCTCCATCGCGACCGTCTCCCCAAGCGGAGATTCGTGGTTGCCGCACTCGATGGCGATTGCCGCGCCTCCTATCTCCTCAACAAATCCAAGGAGTGTGCCGGGGACGACGCCATTGGGAGCAAGGAGCTTCAACGGTATCGACGAGACGGCATCAACGAGCGCGCGGCGCCCCGGAGTGTCGTTCACGATTGCGATGCGCGTGTCCCCAACGGACACGGAATGCAAATCGAGAACGTAGAGTTTCCGGTACGCGGCCTTGAGCGCGCGCAGCCACAGCGAAATCTCTTCCGCGCGCGCATGTTCGACAGTGCCAACGGTCGCATGACCGAACGCACGATTGAGGTTCTCGGTGATGAATCGCGCGTTGGCAGCGACTGCCTGTGGATGACC
This sequence comes from Patescibacteria group bacterium, assembly GCA_021731295.1. Classification (GTDB taxonomy): domain Bacteria; phylum Patescibacteriota; class Minisyncoccia; order Phycocordibacterales; family UBA2100; genus UBA10103. The sequence continues at coordinate 24,222 of JAKFXQ010000024.1, read as the reverse complement.
GACAAGCCCAAATATCGCGCACGTGGGCTTCCAGTCTCCGCTCTCAACGAGTGTCGCGAGACGCACGATGGCGCGCATGCCGGCCGGCTCGTTGCCGTGCACGCCACCGATGACGACTAAGCAGGTGTCGCTTTGTGCGTCGCGTATCACACGTGCTCCATCAATCATCGCCACAACCAACTCCTTCGTGTCCGGCTGTCCGGACGGTACTTCAGGTGGTAAAGAACGTTCTTCAGACATGGTTAGTCTCCCAGTACTGGCGCCCTAATGGTGTGCCAGATTGCAGAAAGTCGTCTTTCGGCCGTCTGGAACATCACCGTGGAATCGATGCTACCAGAGACGCCATCCTCGGCAAGGACCTTTGTGCCCGAGAGAACGGCGAGTATCATGTGCAGATGTCATGGGCATCACGCAGGCGCTTTACGTATCTCACCGGCGTCATTCTCTTTCTCTCCACCGTGATTGGCGTACCACTTGTGATGTCGTTGTATGAACAGCCAACGTGCTTTGACGGTATCCAGAATCAAGGCGAAACAGCACCAGACATGAGTGGGCCGTGCCAACTCTTGGACGAGCGCACACTTATTCCGCATGTGGTGCAATGGGCGCGTGGGTTTGTGGTGCGTCCTGTAGGCGGTGGAGAAGGCACCTGGAGCTCTGTTGCCTACGTTGAGAACCCGAACGAAGGCGCTGGCGTCCTTGCCGCGCCGTACCGTTTTCGCTTTTATGACGATCGCAACATTTTGATAACCGAGCGCGAAGGTGTCACGTACATCATGCCTGCTGCAGTGACTCCCGTGTATGAAGGTGCTATTGAAGTGGGGAATCGTGAGGTGGCACGTACCTTCTTCGAGTTTACTGCGCCACTAGTGTGGGAGCGGCTTATAAATACGTCCACACCTATTCGCATTAACGGAAAAGCGATTTCTGGTTCGACACTCGAGCCGCGCGTCACCGCGATTGCTGAAAACACCGACGTTCGCGCACACACTGATGTGGAATTCGTCGCGGTTGTTTTTGATACACAGGGGAACGCCATCGCGTCTTCGCGCACGATTCTGCCGCGCATGGAGCCCGGCTCCCGTCACGACCTCGCATTCACGTGGCCGCACCCGTTCTCTGTTCCCGTCGGCCGTCTAGACGTTCTCCCTTTGCGAACGCCAATCATTCCGTAATATGCGTGCGTTTGGGAGTCTCTCGCGCGTGTTCTCGCACGTCGATTGGTTCGCGTTTATAGCCGCGTTGTCAATAGCGCTCTTGGGACTCCTCACCATGCGCCCGTTCGAGGGCGATTCGTCATCGTTCTTCGATAGACAGATTATCTGGATAGTCATTAGTGTCATCGCGTTTCTCGTCGCGACGCTACCCGAATACACCTTCTTGCGACGCACGTCCATAGTGTCTCTGCTCTACGCGGGCGCCATCACGATGCTCTCCTTTGTGTTTCTCTTCGGCGTTGTCGTCAAAGGTGCGCAGCAGCGTTTCGACCTCGGCTTCTTCGCCGTGCAACCGGCGGACTTTGCCAAGCTCATTCTCATTATCGTCCTCGCCAAGTATTTCGCGCGCCGCCACGTGGCCATAGCGAATGTCCGTCACATACTCGTCTCCGGTGCATATGCCGCCCTTATTTGCGGCATGGTGTTTCTCCAGCCCGATTTCGGTGGCGCCATCATCATTGCCTCCGTGTGGCTGGGTATGGTCTTGGTCGCGGGCATTTCATGGAAGCATCTCGCAACATTGCTCACCATCGGCATTATTTCCGCCGGAGTCTTGTGGCAGTACGGACTGGCCGACTATCAGCAAGACCGCATCGTGTCGTTCTTGAATCCACTTGCTGACATTCAAGGTGCCGGATACAACGCGTATCAATCCACCATCGCCGTCGGCTCGGGCGAGCTCTTGGGGAAGGGCATTGGACTTGGCACACAATCAAAACTACGGTTCCTCCCTGAATATCAAACAGACTTCATATTCGCAGCGTTCGCTGAAGAGTGGGGGTTCATTGGCGTCCTATTCCTATTTGGTCTCTATGCAATCGTTATCGTTCGCGTGCTCTTCTTGTCCCTTCAGGCGCCTGATAATTTCGTGATGCTCTTCGGCGCGGGTGTCGCGATTATGTACGTCAGTCATTTCCTCGTGCATATAGGCATGAACATCGGACTCCTGCCCGTTACCGGAACAACGACGCCCTTCATGAGCTACGGCGGCTCTCATCTCCTTACGGAGTTCCTCGCCCTCGGCATTCTCATGGGGCTGATTCGCGGCGGACGCGAGCGCCTCGTCATCGAAGATAGAACCGAATCAGTTGCGCGAATCCGCGTATAGCGCGAGCGTCTTTGGCAGTGTCACCGTATCGAAACTGAAGCGTTCACGAATCTTCTGAGAGAGACGGCGCGCGCGTTCTTGTGCCGCTTCCTTTGAGCGCAACGTATCGTTGATTCGTGCGGCAAGTTGCTCGCAGTCGTGGGTAGGAACCAGAAAGCCGTCTACGCCGTCTTCGATTACATCAGGTATGCCGCCGACTCGTGTCGCGATAATAGGAACTTCGAGCGAACCCGCTTCCAGAATGACGAACGGCATTCCTTCTTTCGTGGAGGGGAGGACGAATGCGTCGAATCCCGCAATGAGTGCTGCCGCATCCGGTATGAAGCCGAGAAACGAGACGCGGTTCTTTACGCCGAGCTGTATGACGTATTCCTGCAGACGTTCGCGCAGTTCTCCGTCGCCGATGATGCAGGCGTGCACGTCATCCGGGAGCATAGGGAGCGTCGTGATGAGATCAAAGAGACCCTTGTTGGGGTGCAGTTCTGCAATCGTGCCGATGAGAATGGCTGTGGCGGGGACATGATATTCCGACTCGAGGATGCGTCTCGCATGGGTCGCATCAAACGCACTGCCATTACGGACGCCGTTCGGAATCAGCGTCAATTTGTGAGCGCCCCACCAGTCCTTTGCAAGATTATTGTCCCTATCCGATAAAACGATGGTTTTGTGCGACATAAGCATCGTGAGCCACGAAAGCGTGGTAATCAGTTTGCGAGCTATCCACGGCCGCTCCTCAGTGAAGGGCCAGCCGTGCGCGGTGTAGATGATGCGCGGTACTCGGGCGAGGCGAGCGGCGAGTGTCCCAATGCCGCCCGCTTTTGAGCTGTTGAGGTGAACGATGTCTGGGCGCTCAGCGCGCAGGAGACGAAATAGGTGATAGAGGGCGACCAGTTCACGCAGAAAGAAGACGTCGCGCCGCAGATGCGGCAACAGCATGGTCCGGATGCCATGGGAGCGCAGCTTCTCGGTCAGCCGACCCTCTGAACCACAGGCGACAGAGACGTCGTAGGTGTCAGGTAGGGACGTCGCCAGGTCGTAGACGTAGCGTTGTGCACCGCCCCAGGTGCCTTTCGTCACAATGTAGAGGATTTTCGTCTTCATACTGCGCACACGGGGGAGTATGGTGAGTTGTTGAATATATCCCTGTTTTCGGCCATGATACTACATATATGACCCTTGTGCCACGCAGGGAGTATCTCGTCTTGCTCCTGGGAGACCTTGTGGTCTTTTTGGTGTCCCTGTGGGCGACCTTGGCCATACGGTATGTAAGCGTTCCTGCGGCGGATACTCTCGTAGTGCACGCGTCTCCGTTCGTGATTCTCTTCGGTGTCTGGTTTGTTGTGTTCTTCCTCGCGGGGCTCTATGGCAGGCAGACTAGCATCTTCCGCTCACGACTTCTCCCGACAATTCTCTATACGCAGACGGTAAATATCGTCCTCGCTGCATTGTTCTTCTTTCTCATTCCATTTTTCGGCATCACACCGAAAACAATTCTCCTCATCTACCTCATCGTCTCTTCGATAGGCATCTTCCTGTGGCGCGTCGTTGTCTTCCCGCGCTTGCGCTCCGACGGCCGGATGAAGGGAATTCTCATTGCCTCTGGGCCGGACGCGAAAGCGCTCGCTGACGAGGTGGGGAAGGGCGGCTATTCATTCGCGTTTGAGTGCATCGTGGATACGAAACACGCAGCGTCTCACGAGGTCATTCAGCAAGCGTGTCGCGTCATCGAGGAAGATGACCTGTCGTTTCTCGTAGTTGATTTCTCCGACGCCGCGTTCGAGGTCGCGCTCCCTATCGTCTATGACGCCGCGTTCAACAAACGTCGTTTCGCGCTCGTGGATATAACCGAACTATACGAAGAGGTCTTCGAGAAGACGCCACTGTCGTTCGTGGATTATGAATGGGTGCTCTCGAATCTCATGCGCTCACGTTTGTACGATGGCGTGAAGCGCCTCATTGATATCGTGCTCGGTATCATGCTCGCTGTGGTTACGGTGCCACTGTATCCGTTTGTCGCACTCGCGATTCGGCTCGATGATGGTGGTCCACTTTTCATTACGCAGGAGCGCGTTGGTCGCTACCAGAAACCCATTCGCATCTACAAATTCCGTAGCATGTCGGGGAACGATGACGGTAAGTATGAAAACGGAAAGACGAAGCTCGTCGTGACCAGTGTGGGGAAGTGGCTGCGTTTACTACGTATTGACGAGTTCCCGCAAGTGTGGAATATTCTGCGAGGCGATCTCTCGTTTGTGGGGCCTCGGCCGGAGCTACCGACCTTGGCAGCCCACTACAACGCTCGTATCCCGTATTACAACGCGCGCTATCTGGTTGCTCCCGGACTCTCCGGCTGGGCACAGATAAAACACGACCGGCATCCTCACCATGGTGCCGACGTTTTGGAAACGAAAGAGAAGCTTTCCTACGACTTGTACTACTTTAAGCACCGGTCGCTCTTGCTCGACATATTCATTCTCTTGCAGACATTCCGCATCATGCTCACCGCAAAAGGCTCATGAAAAAGAAAACCACGACAAAGAAACCCGCGCGGAAATCCGTGAAGGCGAACAAAAAGAAGATGCTCGTTACGGGCGGAGCCGGCTTCATTGGGCACCACCTTGTTCGCGAACTTATCGACCAGGGGCACGATGTCATCGTCGTAGATATTTTTGCCGAGGGGGACAAGCCCGAGCGAATGATTAAAAAGGCGAAATACACCCGGGTTGATATGCGCGACACGGCGAAACTAGCGAAATTGTGTAAAGGCGTAGACACCGTATTCCATACGGCTGCGATTCCACGCGTTCCGTATTCTATAGAGCATCCATTCGAGACGAGTGACGTGAACATCATGGGAACAGTATCGGTGCTCGATGCGGCGGCGAAAGCTGGAGTGCGCCGCGTCGTCTATTCCGCATCGGGTTCGGCATACGGCATGCAAGAGACGCTACCCCTGCATGAAGACATGCCAGCGAATCCGGTGAATCCGTACGGATTGCAGAAATATGTGGGCGAACTTAAGGCGAAACTGTGGGCCGACTTGTATGGCATTGAAACGGTCTCACTCCGCTACTTCAACGTCTATGGACCGGGTATTGATCCGCATGGGCCGTACGCACTTGCCGTCGGTGCGTTTCTGCTTGCACGAAAGGAAGGAAGGCCGATTACGATTTTCGGCGACGGAACTATCACGCGCGATTATACGCACGTAGATGATGTCGTGCGCGCAAACATCCTCGCAGCGAAGAGCAAAAAAGTAGGGAAGGGCGAAGTCATCAATATTGGTGCGGGTCGTCGCATGACCATTCAGGCGCTCGCAGAAATGTTTGGGGGGAAGATTCGGTATGCTGCCCCGCGCGTTGAAGCAAAACATTCAGAAGCTGACAATCGTCGTGCAAAGGAACTATTGGACTGGGAGCCAACCATCACGCTGGAAGAAGGTATCGAACAATTGAAGAAGGAGTGGGGATTGTCATAGCTATGATTCTTGATGGGAAGCTCATTGCCGAGCGGATATATACATCGCTCGGGCATCAGCCGCTTTCGCTCGGTATTCTCATGATAGGAGCGGATCCGGTCACGAGTTCGTTCGTGCGCGCGAAAGAACGCGCCGCAGCGCGGCTTGGCGTCATCGTTGAACGCGACACGCTTTCGGAGAGTGCGACCCAGAGCGAAATAGAAGATGCGGTCGGCTCACTCGCCGCACGTACGCACGGACTCATCGTGCAACTCCCTCTGCCGGAGCATATAGATACGGAACGAGTACTTGCCTGCATTCCACCAGAAAAAGATGTAGACGGCATATCGGCGACCCCGCGTGTGCGACCGCCAGTTGCGGCCGCTGCTGAAGAAATTTTGAATGCAGAATCGGTGCAGGTGTTTGATGCACGTGCCGTTGTCGTCGGCGCGGGTCGCTTGGTAGGGAAGCCATGTGCTGATGTGCTACGCGATATGGGCGCGCACGTCACGGTGTTGCAGAAAGGTGACGTACTCGACGCACTAAAGGATGCAGACATTATTGTCCTTGGCGCGGGTGAGTCCGGCATGGTGAAGCCCGAACACATTAAACACGGTGTCGTCATCATTGATGCGGGGACGAGCGAGTCGAGCGGGAAGGTAGTAGGAGATGCTGACCCTGCGTGCGCGGAGAAGGCCAGCGTGTTCACACCGGTTCCCGGTGGCGTCGGTCCTATCGCGGTCGCGATGATTTTCAAAAATCTCGTCGCTCTCTCTCGCGCCTCTTGATACGCGGGAATACGAAAGGGCGGCATGTGCGCCGCCCTCTGCATTCGTTGTACCTCAATTGTCATTCTCGTCCTGGTCGCCGCTCGTGGCGGTGGTGAAGAGAAGTGTGGTCACGCCAGCGACGCCGATGAACACGACGACCCGAACCCAGTTCGGGAAGGGCAGTCCGATCCATGCCGTGAGATGTACCAGTCCGTACACCCACAGCGCGCCGACGAAAACCGCAAGAAAGAGTATGAACGCTCCGTTCCACGTAAACATGGTCTGTTGCTCCCAGCCACAGGTCATTGCCGCTGGGACTAATATGACATAAATAGAATGTATCGTCAAATTTCAGAGAAAGTACTTCTGCGGGTATACTCCCGAGCATGTTGAAAACGCGCCTTACCGCGCTAGCCATCTTTTTCATCGGCGCCGGCTTGGCGTGGTTTGTGTATGACTCCCAAGTGAATGGATACCGCCCGTTTAGGCTCGGCCTCGACCTCTCCGGCGGCACCCAGCTCATCTACAAAGCCGACCTTTCGAGCATCCCGCCAACCACGGTACGTGATTCGATGGACGCCCTGCGCGACACCATTGAGCGCCGCGTGAACATCTTCGGCGTCGCAGAACCACTCGTGCAGACGGAGCGGGGCGGCACCCTCGCAGGGGAGACGGAAGAGCGTCTCATTGTTGAGTTGCCGGGGGTCACCGACACACAAGCTGCGATAGACATGATTGGTCAGACACCGACCCTCGAATTCCGCCTGCTTAAGGCTGATGCGGTGTCGCCGCCCGAAGGTTCATCACTCGAAACTATTCGTGAGCAGTTTGAACCCGCGACCGTTACCGGCAAGCATGTCGCTCGCGCATCTCTGCAGTTCGGAAACGGCAGCGGTCTCGCAAACGAAGCAGTGGTCGTCGTCGATTTCAATTCTGAAGGCGGCGAACTGTTCGCCAATCTAACCGCTGATAATATCGGCCGCCCATTTGGCATCTTCCTCGACGGCTCGCTCATCTCCATTCCGGTCATTCGTGAACCAATTCCGGGAGGCACGGCGGTAATCTCTGGAAATTTCACGCCGACCGAGGCGCGTGAACTCGTGCGCAACCTGAACTTTGGTGCGCTCCCTGTCCCCATCACACTGCTCTCAACACAAGCCGTTTCAGGCACGTTGGGTGCGGAAGCAGTCGCAGACGGTATCACTGCAGGCTTTTGGGGGTTGGGCGCGGTCGCACTGTTCATGATTATCTGGTTCCGCCTGCCTGGGCTTCTCGCCACGCTCGCACTCGTTCTCTATGCGGTGCTCACCCTCGCACTCTTCAAGCTCATCCCCGTAACACTTACTGCCGCAGGTATCGCTGCATTTATTCTCTCCATCGGTATGGCGGTGGATGCGAACGTCCTTATATTCGCGCGCATGAAAGAAGAGCTAGAGAAAGGGAAGTCCGTGGAAGCCGCGGTACGTGAAGGATTCGCACGTGCGTGGGCATCCATTCGCGACTCGAACATCTCATCCATGATTACGGCAACCATCCTGTTCTGGCTTGGCACATCCATCGTGAAAGGCTTCGCGCTGGTCTTCGGGCTCGGCGTCCTCGTTTCCATGCTCACCGCCATCACCGTTTCTCGCACCTTCTTGCTTGCTGTCTCGGTGAGCGGTGACAAGCCGTTTTATCGTAAGCTCTTTGGGAGCGGAGTACGCCTATGATTTTCGTCCACTATAGAAACATTTGCTTCGCGGTGATAGGCGCGCTCTCGCTGCTCTCATTGGGCGCACTGTTCGTCTTTGGACTCAACATCTCTGCTGACTTCACGGGAGGTGCGCTTGTGGAGGTGCGCTATCCGGGCACGCTACCAGAGAAGGACGCACTCACGAGTCAGTTGGAGGCCGCAGGACTTGAAAGCGTGAGCGTCCGTGAAAGTGAGTCGGGTTACATCATTCGCTCCGCACCACTTTCAGAAGATGCGCGCGAGGCTCTCGCTGGCGCCGTAAGTGTTGGGGAAAGCACCGGAAGCATCGAGCGCTTGAGCGACATCGGCCCGTCCATCGGCAAGGAGCTGCGTAACAAGGCGATACTCGCGCTCACGCTCGTCGTGCTTGCGATAGTTCTCTTCATTGCGTTTGCGTTTCGTAAAGTATCGGAGCCTGTTTCCAGCTGGGTCTACGGATTCATCACCATTGTTACATTGGCCCACGACATCATTGTTCCTTTGGGCGCATTCGCTGTCTTCGGATATCTGTGGGGGGCACAGGTAGACGCATTGTTCGTAACCGCAATTCTCACCATTCTCGGGTACTCCGTGCACGACACCATTGTGGTCTTCGACCGCACACGTGAGAATCTTGCCATCAATCAGGAGAAGAATCGTACTGAAGATTTCGAGCTTGTTGCAGGACGTGCAGTCGACCAGACCATCGGACGCTCCATCAACACGTCTCTCACGACACTCGCGTCTCTTGGTGCACTCTTCTTGATTGGCCCAGAAGCAACGCAAGATTTCGCACTCACACTCATCATCGGTATCGCCGCCGGTACGTATTCATCCATCGCGCTCGCTACGCCACTCTTGGTGGCAGTAGAAGAACGTCTTCGTCACAAGAGGAAGAAAAAATAACGGAGAGGCTCGCAAACTTACTGCGAATCGTCCATCTTCAGAGGCACCGCACTAACGTCGGCATGTTTCAAGGTGCGCTTTCCCGTGCGTGTAATGCGAAAGATGGCACCACAGTGCGGATCGGGGCATGCGACGTCAGTGTCTGTAGTCATCCAATCGTTCACATGTGTCGGACGCTGCTTTGCAGGAAGGAGAGGCAGAAGTGCGGCGAGCGCGTAGATTGAAAATGGTTTCCCGTCAGGGATGTATAGATTCTCGCCGTGCAATTCAAAATAGTCACCAATGGCGTGGTTGCATACCATCTTTCCCTCACAGCGCGCGACTTCAACGCGCAAATCGTACAGTTCAAACGTGTCGTCTTGGTTCATATGCAAATGGTGTCGTTTATAAGTCTTAGAGTCGGGGGCAGCGTGAGCCGCCCCCGACAAATGCTGCATGATCACACGATGTTCTGATTGTAGCGCATGATCTGGGCATGCTTTCCCGAGCGGTCGCGCTCGAGCTGGTACACATCCCCAAGGAGGGGAGTGCCCTGTGCGACAGCGTACGCAATCGCATCGCGTTCGCTCGCGCTAAGCACGAGGCTCTCTGCGCGAACGAGCGTATCGAGCCGCCGTGCACTACCGCCGCTGATGACGGACGCAACGCCGGGCATGCCGAGTGTGTAGTTCAGGCACACTTCTGCAATGCGCACGTCGTGCGTCTGTGCGACGCGCGAGAGTGTCTGCAGAAGTGCTTGGAACCAGTCCCAACCGCCACGGTCATCGATAACCAGTTTGTATTTCACCAGCGATCGATTACGCAACGATTCGGGCGCCTGTGTCATGCCGAGGAAATCCTCTGAGAGGAATCCGCCAGCGAGCGCGCCGTAACAGAGCAATGCGACCGAATGGTCGGCACAGTACTCCGTCATGCGTCCGTGCGGCCGCTGGTCCAAGAGCGAGTACTGAACTTGGTTCGCGGCAACAGGGACTCCTGCGTCGATGAGCATCGCGAGATGCTCGACGTCGCAGTTAGTGACGCCGATGCGTGCGATTTTGCCTGCCTCTACAAGTCTCTGCAGATGCTGGGCCGTTTCGACGTATCGGGGGACGGCGAAGTCCCACCAGTGGAACTGCACCAAATCGAGTCGCTCGGCCCGGAGGCGTTGGAGCGATCGATCGATGATTGATTCCACATAGCCTCGGGTCATCGAAGGAAGCATCGCGAGATCGGGGACGAACTTGGTGTGCACCGTCATTGTGGGGCACTCCAAACGCAATCGCCCGAGCAGTTCTTCGGCGCCGGTGTAGATATCGGCGCAGTCGAACGTCGTGAAGCCTGCACGTGCGAACGCACGCACATCTTCCAAGGTGTCGCCGTCGGCCGCAGGGCCATGACCCTTGGAAAGCTGCCAGCATCCCTTGATGAGACGTTGCGGCCTGTACAGACTAGTCATTCGTACCTCCATCCTGTTGCTTATCCGCACGTCGTGAGTGAGCGAGTCGCTCCCTCAAGAATGTTCCGGGCTTTTCTCCGGCCGTGCCGAGCGTCGCATCATTGAGCGCTTCGGGAATATGCTTCCCGACTGCGCGCAGATGCACTTTGCGGAACTCCAAGAAGAAGTCGCTCAACGCATTGAGCGGACTCGTCAGCTCTTTCGGCGAACCGTTCTTGCGATACGCTTTCTCGAGCGTACGTCCCTGCGTGCTTTCGTTGAGAATGCGGCGCAGGATAGCGCGGTCGCGTCGGGGCAGATACAGCCAGTTGTCTTCGATGTACTGCCGATATGAAGACGGCAGCTCATCGCCGCGCAGAGCGAACTCCAGCGCGGGGATACGAGCAGTGAACGCACCGCTCGGACCTTTGAGGTCCCTGACCGGATGGACTCCGAGATACTTCCGGAACGCTTGGAAGTGTTCCTTCGGCATGCCACGGAGCATGTCTGTCGCGTTCCGCACTGCGATGAGGCAGGGCGGGACGGCGCGCAACTCAATCGCGGCGCCGGCGCAATCGCCTTCATCCAGTTTGTCGAGCGTGGATATGACAGCGCGTGTCGCAGCGAGGAGCCTGTCTTCCACGAACCAGTGCTGTCGGTAGAACGATTTCTCAACCGCACCGACTTCTCCGGCCGTGAATGTTCGCAGGTCTTCGCCCGGATTGATGAGGACGATGTTCTCGTACGTGAGTACGGGATATTCGTCGCCCGCGATGCGCTCAACAAGAGCGGTGAGCTCTCGCGGGGCAGTGTGGCCCGAGTGGACGATGCCCGCCTCGAGCATGGTCACATCAAGTAGTGCTAGGCCGCGACGCTCGTGCATCGCTTCCGTGACTACCGTTTCGGGCACCAGTGCCGCAAGGTGTTTGCTGGCTTCGGGAAGCTGCGCAGGGCTCTGAGCGAGCACTACGGGCATCTCCTCAACCACAAAGTCACTCAGTTTCTGAAGCGGTCTATGCTTCATGCATTCCTCCATCGTGTATGCGTGTACCAAAGAGCAGTCTGCGAGGTCCTTGTTGTAACAAAAACCCGCCCCTACTGCGCGAAAAGATTTCGTGCAATAAGGGCGGATTTCTCCACGGTGCCACCTTAGTTTGGTCTTGCCGACTCCGCCGTAGCGACATCGGTTATCTCTGTTACGGGAGAACCCGGATTCCCACTTACGCAGGAATCGCTGTGCCCGAGGGCGGTCGCGACCCAGTCCCTGCCTATGCAGGGATCGCAACCATCAGCGTATCTATCCGGACTGTACCCATGCGTCCAAGTGTTGTCAATGGAGAAGACAAATGGACCCATCGCAATGCGATGGGTCCATCCAGAGGCGCGCAGTGCGCCTATTGGCTCGTGCCGGATTGGCGTGCACGGACTGCTTGGCGCAGTTCGTCACGAATCACACGAGGGTGGCGGCCGCGCTTCATGGAAGCGACGGCCTCCTTGTACAGCGTCTCGTACTTGTCCTCGCCATAGATGGCTTTGAACAAGGCCTCATCCAGAGGCGACGTCTCAACGTTCACAGAACTATTCGTGCTCATGGAAGCCTCCTCGAGCATGTGAGCTTGCGAATGCAAACCCCCTCCTGGTGGAGGGGGTTGCTCTGATTTCTTTAGGGGCGCTTACGCATCAGAACAATCCTCTCCACAGGAGGGGCCGGTAAAGTACCAATAGTTCTGATGTGCAGACGACTGCATGGCGAGAGAATACCAACACACCGCACGCCGCGCAAGTTTCGTTGACATCCATGCTCGCTCCTTTACCATCGCTCTTCGGGCCATGTCAGTTCATGGTTCTGGCGGATACGACTCCGCGTGTACACGAAGTAACGAAAAAGGAGAGGTCTGTATGACCAAGACGCCAAGCAAGGCGGATGCACTTACGTTGGACGAGACCAGGGCGCTCTGGCATCGCATCAGGCAGCGTTCGGCCGCGATGCAACGGTTCCTGAACAGCGAGGAGAATCTCGACCGCATCGCGGCCGCGTTCCCTCAGGCGACCGACGCCATGAGCCGTGCGAGCCGGCCGGAGCTTTTCCGGAAACGGGAGTACAACGACCCGTATCTCGTCGCGTGCGGCCCGCGTCGCCCTGACGGCATCGCGCCGAATCGCCCCGCCGCAAACCGGCGCGGGTAGGCCAAAGGTCGCCTCAAAAGTGGCCAAAGGGGCCCCCGGAGCACTGCTCCGGGGGCCCTTAATTGTCCCCATTTTCTCCCCAGGATGTGCCCAAAACGCCAGATTTGACAATGGGTGGCAGGCCATCTAGTATGTCCCCACCTGCCTCTCTCGCAAGCTTTCTTGGCTTCGGAGGACGAAATTCCCGAAGAGGGTTTTCGGTGTCGCAGCGTTGCTCGTTTACATACGAATAGTGGTATAAGCGCACACACTAGTTAAGTAACTAAATCGGAAGAAAGAATTACATTCTTTTGTTCCGTCCATTCTATATAAAGTCCGCAAGGACTTTAACTTAGAGTTTGATCCTAGCTCAGGGTGAACGCTGGCGGTATGGATAAGGCATGCAAGTCAAGGGGGCCGCAAGGCAACCGGCAGACGAGGTAGTAACAGGTAGGAACGTACCCAGAAGTCGTGAATAGCCTGTCGAAAGACAGGGTAATACACGATGGTGTCGAAAGACTAAAGATTTATCGCTTCTGGAGCGGCCTGCCACGTATCAGCTAGTTGGTAAGGTAATGGCTTACCAAGGCTTACGCGTAGGGGGAGTGAGAGCTTGACCCCCACCGATCGGACTGAGACACGGCCGATACTCCTACGGGAGGCAGCAGCCGAGAATATTCGACAATGGGCGAAAGCCTGATCGAGCGATACCGCGTGGTGGATGAAGCGCTTCGGCGCGTAAACACCTTTTATGAGGGAGGAAATTTTGACGTTACCTCATGAATAAGGGGCTCCTAACTCTGTGCCAGCAGGAGCGGTAATACAGAGGCCCCAAGCGTTACCCGGAATCACTGGGCGTAAAGAGTGCGTAGGTGGTCGTATTAGTCGTTCGTCAAAGCCCGGGGCTCAACCCCGGAACTGCGAACGAAACGGTACGACTCGAGGGAGTGAGAGGTGAATGGAACTCATGGTGTAGGGGTGAAATCCGTTGATATCATGGGGAACACCGAAAGCGAAGGCAATTCACTGGCACTTTCCTGACACTCAAGCACGAAAGCGTGGGTAGCGAACGGGATTAGATACCCCGGTAGTCCACGCCCTAAACGATGATAACTGGCTTTTCGGAGTATCGACCCTCTGAGAGGCGAAGCTAACGCGTTAAGTTATCCGCCTGGGTAGTACGATCGCAAGATTAAAACTCAAAGGAATAGACGGGGGCTTGCACAAGTGGTGGAGCGTGTGGCTCAATTCGTCGCTAAGCGAAGAACCTTACCAGGGCTAGAAATCCAGCTGCATACTTTGGGAAACCTTAGTAGCCTTCGAGGGTGCTGGACAGGTGATGCATGGCTGTCGTCAGTTCGTGGTTTGAATCGTTCCCTTCAGTGGGGTAACGAACGCAACCCTCGTTGCCTGTTATATTTGTCAGGCGAGACTGCCCCCTCACGGGGGAGGAAGGTGGGGATGACGCCAAGTCAGCATGTCCCTCTGATGTCCTGGGCTGCACACGCGCTACAATGGGTACTACAACGGGGCGCGACGGGGTAACCCCGAGCAAATCCTTCAAAAGTATCCTCAGTTCGGATTGAGGTCTGCAACCCGACCTCATGAAGCTGGAATCACTAGTAATCGCGGGTCAGCCACACCGCGGTGAATACGTTCTCAAGCCTTGTACTCACCGCCCGTCAACTCAGGGGAGTTGGGTGCGCCCGAAGCACACGCTCGTCGTGTACCAAGGCGAACTCAATGACAAAGAGTAAGTCGTAACAAGGCACGGGTAGGGGAACCTGCTCGTGGATTCATTCCTAACAGGAAGGTGTTGCATCTTCGGATGCTCACCGAGTCGGTTTCTGTGTCTCGATCGAGCACAGAATAGGTAATGGTATTCAACCTCAACTGATACCTGACAGTCGGAAATAGACCGGCGCTTGGACGGAACAAAAGAGTGTGAATCACTAGTGTCGCGCAAAACGAGAATCGAAAAACACCCCCTGCCTGAACGGCTGCGGGGCTTTTTCGTTATGCGTGCGTTCCCGTGGTAGATTCCCGAAGGACGCATGTCGCACATGAGCGCAGAGGAGTGACGTCATGACGAGAGAAGAAGTGCGGAAGTGGGCCGAGGAGCGGAAGCTGACGAAAGATGACATTGAGTTCTACGACTACATCCTCGGCACCCCCGACGAACAGTGTTTCTTCTGCAAAGAAGTCACCGTCGTCGCGGGATTCGTATTCTGGCCGGATGACGATGTGCCGAACATCTGTCAGGGCTGCAAGGATATGTTTCCTGAACCGCCGCTCAAGACGGCGTAGTGGAGGTCCGCCCGAACAGAAGTTCGGGCGGCCCATTGCGTTAGAAAATAAACTCGAGGAATTGCGACACACCATCAACGGCGAGCTCGACCCAGAGCGCGAGGAAGGCGAGGACAATCACCGCGATAGTTACGTAGCGGAAAAGGGGATGGAAACGGCGTGCGACGAAATCAATCGCCATCCCCGCGATGAAAAGGAGGAATCCCATCGCAAGGAAATCCATCGGCGCCCAATCCCATCCGCCACCCGCGCCGCCATACAGCGAGGCGTTCGAATTGAGGAGTGTGAGTACGAGAGGGATGAGGAGAATGAGTCCGGTGATGATTGCGACTCGGACGGGGGATTTCTGGGAGGAGAGCCAATTCATTCATTGAGGATATCACGAGCGGAACACAAGGACGTAAATCGAAACAAAGGCAATAAACCGCCCTACAAAAGGCGGTTTTTTGCTCCACTAACTTTCACTGGAATGACTCTAGAGCAGGTGTTACGGTGCACTCATGCATTTTGTCGGTGACCTAAGCAAAACAAGCAAATGGGAGCTCCTACACCTAAAGGAGGTTCCTTATTGGCACCGAGCGGGGAGTGGTATCCAGGAAGCGTTCAATCGGATGCATGCAGCTGGTAAGAGATCTCTCGACAAGATGGATACGGGAACTATCGAGGTCTGGACCACTACCATGCTGGCATTGGCTATGCAGCATAGAGAGAGAAAAGATTTCTGGCTGGGTAAGCCCAAGAACGATCCTCCTGACATGGCAGTCATGACTATCACTGAAAAAGGTTATTTCCACGCAAGGGAACTTGAGGTCACAAGATGTATTAATCCGGATGAGGAACTGATTTCCAACATTCTGAAGAAAGACCAGGAAAATATCCTGTCAGAAAAATACATACTATGCGGATTTGTGGAGGTACCTGGAAAATATGACTTGATGCAAGTAGGCAGAGACCTTCAAAACAAACTAGTAAACATCAAAAATGTAGTTTTAGTATTTCATGGCGTGGGACTCGAGCATGTGGACGATGAAATTGATCTCGAAAAGACAAAGAATTTCTGGACCGTTGCTCAAATCTCACCAGTTTTCGATGCGATAACATTAGACATAGCAGACGAGTACAAGAAGTGGTTGGATGACCCCGGCAAACTAGTGTATACGGAAGATGGTCGCATTAATTTCGGAAAACGAAACCACACAGACCCGTATCCAACATTATTAACTGGCACACCCTTGCAGATTTGAAATTGGCCAATTTGTTACACTATCCTCATGACCATCCCAAAAAACACCATTTGTATCTGGTTCGATAAGGACGCGCAGGCTGCGGCGGAGTTTTATGCCGCCACGTTCCCAGACAGTGCGGTAACGAGCGTTCAGAAAGCCCCGTCTGATTTTCCCGACGGCAAGGCAGGAGACGTCATCGTTGTCGAGTTCACCGTGTGCGGAATACCGTGCATCGGTCTCAACGGAGGTCCTGCATTCAAGCAGACCGAGGCGTTCTCATTTCAGATAGCGACGGACGACCAAGCAGAAACTGATAAGTACTGGAACGCGATTGTGGGGAACGGCGGAGCTGAAAGCCAGTGCGGTTGGTGCAAGGACAAGTGGGGAGTGAACTGGCAGATTACACCGCGCGTTCTCATTGAAGCGCTCGCGGCCGGAGGTGACGAAGCCAAACGCGCATTTGACGTGATGATGACGATGGGAAAAATTGACGTCGCTGCGATTGAGGCGGCACGACGTGGATAGTGTATGCAGCGGGCCGCGATGCTATGCCTGCAGGTCGTGATTGTCGCTCTCGGCATCGGTCTCCTAATAGTTCTGCTCTATGAGCCGCATCTCGAAGGCGTGAACGCGAATGCGACCTCGCTCTACGATATTTACTTCGACGACCCGTTCCTCGCGTACGTGTATGTATCGTTTATTGCCGTATTCGTGGGGCTGTACTCGGCCTTTAGACTCGCCGGCTACGTCGGGCGCGGCAACATGTGCTCGCCGGAATCCGTGCATGCGTTGCGCAGGATAAGAAACTGCGCACTGTTGTTTGCGGGCTTCATTTCTGTCGCATTGGCATACGTCGTTCTCGCTATTCGTGGCGAAGACGACATTGCAGGCGGCGTCGCCATCGGTCTGTTCCTTATCGTTACGTCGCTCGTAATCGCCGGAGTGTCAGCGAAGCTTGAGCGGAAGGCGAGAAAAAACGCTTGAGTTCTAATCCATTCCCGCGTCCCGCAGTTTCCTATCTCGCGCCTTTTTGCGATTCTCCGTGTACCCCTCGATGAGCTTCGTCCACGCAAGCACTCCTATCGCCTGACGCAGGGCATCTTTTTCCGCATCCGATAACTCGTACTTCTTGAGTATCGATTCAAGCACTTTCGCCGCCTCTTTGTCTTCCATGTCGAAACTATGCCTCGCGCGTGAAGGGCATGCAATAAAAGACAGCGGCGCCCCCATGGGGAGCGCCGCGTGCGTGGGACAAGGTAGTCACTCTACTAGCAGTCCCCTGATTCTCTCGAAAATATAGAACGCAGCCTTTATCTTGCGCCGGTTAGAGAATGTGGGAATCCTGTAGTTCGGGTCCACCTCCTTGTACTTGTCGAGGTCGCTTGTTTCGATGTCGCCGAGCCCGTCATGTACGTAGCCGGTCTTCCACCGACAGGCGCCGACGAGCGCGAGTTGCTTGGAGTGTTCAAAGGCGCGGTCTGACATCTTGTTGGCGATTATCAGGCGACCTCCTATTTTCAGGTCCCATATCTCGGCCTCGAACGGTGCATGGGAATGAACACTGAGGACCAGATCGAATTTACGACCGCGTCGCACATTTTCCGCCTTCGTGCAGATTGTCGTTGCGTTCGGGCACTCACACACGAGGGACGCGATACTGCGCTCTTCGGGGTCGACAAACACGATGTCCGTGTCGGGGAAGCCGACATACGGGGACGAATCATCGCCGCACCCTGGGTAGTACACAGACTCTGGTTTGCCGAAAGTCTTCGCGAACTTCTCGCATACGTCGACGACAGATGGACTATAAGGCATCTGCTTCACTCCGGTTGCTTCTACCGTCTGGACGCTACCAAATGGCGCCTATTCCCGCAATCATCTATATAGTCGCTCCGTCTAGGTTCAAGCTCGCTTTGTATTTTTCGATAACTTCGGGATGCTTGCCTTCTTTGCATTCGCCGACGAAGACGTCTGCGGCTGCGCCGTCGGGGAAGGTCATATATGCAAGCGCGCCTTCACAGACCGCGTCAATGTTTATTTTCGCTGACGGCGCGGCGTCCATGTTTTCCTGCGCCCGCGGCGTTTCTGCCCGAGTGTCCACGTTCGGCGCTGGCTGTGCCATGAGCGCGTAGGCAATCGCCGCTAGTGCGATGAGGCCCATGATAAAGAGACTGGTTTTAAGTGTGTTCATATGCACATCTGACGCACGTGATTGCGAAGACTTACTGGATCGCGCCGAGAACGCTCTGCGCTATTCGCAGAGCTGAATCGGCGTGCTCGTGAAAGAGGGCGGCCGGTGGGCCGCGCCTATTCCAGAAAAAAAGCCAGGTTCCGCCTCGCGAAGACCCAGCATTTTACGTAAGGTTCGCCAGGCGGACTTTTTTACACATACACATAGCAGAACGCCGGCTGTTGAGCCGGCGCCTGTCTTTCATGCAAATACCTGCTTCAGCGCAGGTGCCCGACTTCGTCGACGGGCGGGTTTGGTTTGGGGAAGCGGGTCACCGCATTCTGCCGAATCCATCGGAGCGCGCGGATGACTCTCTTGTACGTACTCTGGCGGCCTTTGCGCCGCCTGCCTTCGCGGACAATAACAACGGTAGGCACAACATCAGCCATGAGAACCTCCCTTCAGCGACACAACGTCGCTATAAAAAGAGTAGCAGTACATTGCACAACGTGAAAGGGCGCCGCTGTGCGGCGCCCCCCTTTGTATACACGACCCTCTGTGGGTCAGGTCTGGACGTTCTGGTCCGGCTTCTGCCTGACGCATTTGCCGGCCAGGTAGATTTTCTTGCGGCCTCGGCCTCGGAACTCGACCCCTCGGGTCTCTTTGACGGTGGGGACGTGCGGGCCCTTCTTCTTGGGCTTGCCGTCTTTGTCCTTCGTCAGGTGCGGTTCGCGTCGGCCAGAGAAAGCCATGCTTTTCCTCCTTTGAGTGTCATGAGCCGTCCCATCGGCTCATGGGAAAAGATGCTAGCATCTGGGCCGGGTTTTTGCTACCATCGGCGGACAACGGCCTAGGCCGAAGTGCCTGCGCGCCTAGCTCCGGTGGATGATGCCGAATCACCTGTGGGAGTCAGCCGCGAAGGGGAGACGTTTGATTTTTGCGCGCTTAGCTCAGTGGTAGAGCATCCCTCTGATAAGGGGAAGGCCGAAGGTTCGATCCCTTCAGCGCGCACCAAAGTATGGATATCCGCATCGAGCCGTATCGAGAGGCGGACGCGCCGGCCGTCTGCGAGGGTCTCATGCGTTTGCAGGCACACGAGGTTCCGTTGAGCGATACACGCGTCGAAGCTACAGAAGAGGGAGCACAGGCTTATTTGAAGGTGCTACTCGACAACGTGCAGTCGAAACGAGGCGCATTTCTCTGTGCATACGAGGGGGAAGAACTGGTCGGCTTTATCGTCGGGTGGGTCGAGAGCGAGGACAATGTGAACGAGACGCCGGACTCAACCACCTACGGCTATGTGTCGGATGCGTTCGTGTTTGAGGCGTACCGCGGCGCGGGTGTGTTCACGTCGCTCCACGCGGCGATTGAGAATCACTTCGCCCAACTACCCGACGTTCACCGTCTGCGTATCGGCGTACTTACAAACAATCCTGAAGCTGTTGCGGCATATCGTGCAGTTGGTTACGGAGATTACGAACTCGTCCTGCAGAAGGCGCTACAATAGAGTTCCATGAACCATCCTGTTGTGGGATGGTTGGCGGAGATACACACATGACATTCGCACGCTCAACGGGATTGGATTTGCGTCTATGGAAGCGATACGAGGTCTGGAGCAATGCGTTCTATCTCGCGCCACTCATGGTTGCGCTTAACGCTCGAATGGCAGTACATGGCGTCGTGATAGGGATGGTCATCCTGCTCGGGTTGTTGTATCACTTGTCTCGCGAGACACGGTGGGGATGGTTCGACAATAAGGCGGCATGGACCCTCATACTCGCCAATATAGTCGTCATTTACCTTGGAAGTTTCGCTGCTCCGTATTTCCCTATAGCTGTCCTGTTCCTCATGCTCGCACTGTACTATCACTACATCGCGAAGCATAAGCAGTACGGGGGCTATGGGCTCAATCACGGCATGTGGCATATGTACGGGGCTCTCATTACTCTCTTTTCTCTGCTAACATTCCTTGGCTAAGGCATATGAACTATCGCGTCATCGGGGGTAAAAAACTGTCGGGTGAAGTCTCGACCAACGTCTCGAAGAACGCGGCGGTTGCTCTGCTGTGCGCGTCTCTTCTGAATCGCGGAAAGACGACACTGAAACGCATGCCGAAGATAGAAGAAGTGAATCGCATCATCGAAGTACTGCAATCCATTGGTGTCTCGGTCGAGTGGCAGAATGGTGACGTCGTCATCCAGCCTCACGAACTGCGACTCGATACCATCAATCGTGATGCTGCGGCGCGCACGCGCTCCATTGCGATGTTTGTGGGCCCGTTGTCGCACATCATCCATTCATTCGATTTACCGGCACCGAGTGGGTGCGACTTGGGCAAGCGCTCGCTGGGTAGCCACATAGATGCGCTACAGAAGCTCGGTATTGTTTTGACTGGAAATGAAGAGACGCATACATACCATGTCGAGGCGCGCTGGAAACAGCCGGCCGACATCATCATGTACGAAGCGTCGGACACCGGCGTCGAGAACGTACTGATGGCGGCGGCGCGCATCCCGGGGGAGACGACGATTAAATTCGCGAGCGCCAATTACATGGTGCAGGATTTGTGCATCTTCTTGGAGCAATGTGGCGTAGAGATAGACGGCATCGGCACATCCACGCTTGTTGTGCATGGTGTTGAAGATATCAACAAAGACATTATTGCGTACCCGAGCGAAGACCCGATTGAAAGCATGTTTTTTGTTTCGCTTGCGGCGACCACGCGTTCGGAACTAACCATCAAACGCTGCCCGATAGATTTCCTCGAATTGGAACTGTTTACGCTTGGACACATGGGATTGAAGTACGAGGTCGGTGCGATGTACTTGGCAGAGAATGGGCATACAAAACTCTGCGACATTGTCGTGAAGCCGTCCGAGTTGCGCGCCGCACCAGAGAAAATTGCTCCGCGTCCGTACCCCGGTATCAATATAGACAACCTCCCGTTCTTCGTGCCGGTCGCCACGCAGGCGAAAGGCGACACCATGATTCACGATTGGGTGTACGACGGTCGTGCCAAGCACTACATGCTCATGACAGAACTTGGCGCGCAGATGGAATTGCTCGACCCGCATCGTGTTGTTGTGCACGGCCCGACAAAGTTGCACGGAGCAGATATCGATTCGCCGCCCGCACTACGCCCCGCAACCATTCTTTTGATAGGCATGATGGCAGCTGAAGGGGAGTCCACCCTGCATGATGTGTATCCGATAAACCGCGGGTACGAGAATTTGCACGAGCGTCTGACGAAGCTGGGCGCGTCCGTCGAGGCGCTTTCCTAACGCTTCCGCTACCACATCCTCCCGTGCTAGGGTGCATCCGGGTAACCCCCACGTACTCATCGTGGGTCTCGTTCTTTGAGACTCACACCTACAGAGGAGTAACAGTCATGTCGCTTAGAGAGAAGTTGGGCTTCGTGTCGCAAGACGCGGAACCTGTCCTCACGCTCGAAGAATATCTCGATGCATGGGGAAGCGACCCTCTCCTGTCCGCGAACATCGGCGGCCGGATTCGCCGCGCAATCGGCGAGCCGACGGTCATCGATACCACGCGGGACGAGCGGTTGAACCGCCTGTTCCAGGGGAAGACCATCAAGCGCTACCCAGCGTTTGGAGACTTCTTCGGCGTCGAGTCGGTCATCGACGAAATCGTCCAGTACTTCGAGGCAGCCTCAAAAGGCCTTATCCCTTGGCGGCGCGTCGCGCTGTTCTACGGGCCGGTCGGATGCGGCAAGTCGACGCTCGCTACCCGCTTGCGCGAGCTTGCGGAGCGCGAGCCGATGTTCGTCCTTGCGGTGAAAGAGGGTGACAAAGTCATCACCAGTCCGGTCTACGAGAGTCCTCTCGGACTTTTTCAAGACCAGCGGCAAAGGGACCTGCTTGAGACGGACTGCCATATTCCGCAGTCGCGCTTTGTCGCACCACTGTCTTTGTGGGGCGCGGAGCATCTGCGGCGGTTCGGCGGCGACCCGTTCAAGTTTGTCGTTAAGCGGGTGAAGCCCTCACAGCACTTGCGTGTCGGTATCGCCAAGGTGGTGCCGGGTGATGGTGCTCGCGGAGACGTGAGCGCATTCGTTGGACGAGCACACGAGTCTGGTTCGCCGGAGAGTTACGCATACACTGGTGGCCTGAATCGCACGACGCAGGGCCTCCTCGAACTCGTGGAAATGTGCAACGTGGACAATCCACAGCGCCTGCAACCGCTTCTCGGAGCGACGCAGGACCGTTCGTACGCGGCTTCCGGCATCGGAGAGCTTCCGTACGAAGGGTGCATCATCGCGCACACGAACGAGGCCGCATGGAACTCGTTCCGGAAGAAGGAGACCAACGAAGGCATCGTCGGACGAATTCATGCAATCGCGTTCCCGCTGTGCATCCGCATGACGGAGATTCAAGACATCTACCGCATGTACCTACGGACAAGTGACCTGAACGGCTTACCAATGACGCCGCATGCACTGGAGATTCCAGCAATGATTGCCGCACTTTCCCGTATTCCGGGAGGTTCGGTGACCAACATGCGTGTCTTCGACGGGCAACCGCCGAGGAATGATCGCGAGAAAGAACACACGATTCCGAAGATTCTCGCGAACGCGGATAAGGTGCCCGGCATGGGCGGCATCTCAGAGCGCGACATGTTTGCGGTTCTCGATAAGGCGGCACACGCCGACTCGTCGGAAATTGCGCTGGATGAAATCGTGCTCTACGAAGAGCTCGAGAGCATGCTCAAGCGTGGCGTGAATGTACTTTCTAACGCCTCGCTCCCGAACATGCTCAAAGAGGACGCCGCGTCACGCATCAACGAAATCGTCGGTGCGGTTATCCGGAGTTCGTACATCGAGCGTCACGCGTCGCTCGCGCAGTCCAATGCCGAGCGGTACTTCTCGATTGGCGACACCTGGAGCGATGATCAGGACTGGAAAGACCCTGCAACGGGTGACATCCACGGCAAGGAGTGGCAGGACGGGGAACTCCTCAAAATCGAGGAGCCTCTCGGTCTCGATAACCGGAAGGAATTCCGGAAATCGGTGGTGAACCAAGTCTTGCACCATCGTGCTAGGAACGGTGCTACAGCTCCCATCTGGGACGCGCTCGATCAGAAGACGAGACTGCTCTTCGAGAAAGGCGCTGCCCAAGGTGAAGCCAAACTCAAGCGCACCGAGGCGTCCATTGCTGACATCATTGCCTTCGGCGAGAAGAAGTCGAAGGAGCTTGATGAGAAGCACGTGGCGTTTGTCGCACGCATGAAGGCACAGGGGTACACGCAACGGCAAGTGCGCCGGTACGTGGACTGGTTCCTGAAGCACATCAAGCAGTGACAGACACTGCAACATCGAAAGCGGCCGCCGGGCATACCCGGCGGCCGCTCTTACGTTTGTTTTCCGTCCGACTTATATTTTCTGCATGATGGTGCGCACAATGTCTTCGGGGTCGTGGTCTGCTTTCTGAAGAAAGACCGTAATGCCTTCCTCCATTGCTTCTGCAACGTCTTCCGATTTCAATGAGTTGGTGAGGACCATGATGGCGGGCTTCGGTTCGAGACTCTTAATTTCGCGAATCAAATCCATGCCGTCTTTGTCGGCGAGCATAAGGTCAATGACTGCGATGTCGATGCCACCCGCTTTCACTGCGGCAAGTCCTTCGTCATACGTGTTTGCCAGCTGGACCTGAACGCCGGCTTTGGTAAGGAGATCACCAAGAGTGCTCGTAATCTGCGGATCGTCATCAACGACCAGGAGTTTTTTATCTGCCATAGGGGCAGTATACCC
>JAKFXQ010000014.1 GCA_021731295.1 Patescibacteria group bacterium | reverse complement strand
TACTCGTCTTTTCTCGCGAAGAGGAGCATATTTTGCTCGTGATGATTTTCGCTGCGCACTTGAACATATCCTTCTGTGGGAACGATAGTTCCATTCTCTATTCGTATGAAATCGGTATTCAGGAGAGCGTGAATAGAGCGCCACTTTGAGTCGAGGGACGCTGGATCTGCTCGCCTCCGCCCGAACAACGATTTCTGTTGCTCTACGGAAAACGAATAGTCATACAGTGGATGATTCTTGTACTTCTCGAAGTCTTTCGATTCGATTTTGTCTGAGAGCGCTTTCGTGTCGACGAGTGCGATGCGCTTTCGCGCCGCGGAACGAAATTGTCCCTCTGTCGCAAACACATGTTTATGTTGCCAGTCGGCGTGTAACAATGTTGACGACGGAAAAAAACGTACTGATGCTTTCTGTGTTGAGTCATCCCACAGTAATGAGAATCGGAAGAATTCGTTTGTTGCCTTTTGACTCGGCACCATCGAAAACCACTCGTTTACCATCTTGGTGACCCGTCTCTGCAGCTCGGGAAAATCGAGAGGCTTCAACGTGCCATCCTCTCGCGCTTCATATTCGAACGTCGGCACTCCTATATTCCAGTACATTTTCTCGGCCCGGCCGCCCAAGTTCCACTTGTCCATTCGTAGACGATATCACGCTCTGGCAGCCAGAGCGATTCAACCATGCAGAGCCTTGCAACTCTCCGCGCGTACCGTACGATAACCACATGACCGCACAGCACGTACAGAATCGTCGTACATCCCTCTCGGCGAGAGAGTGCTGATGCCTATTCCCCACGCGTCAGCCCCCTCTCGCTGAGAGGGGGTTTTCGTTTTAGAGGAGGAATACATGGCCTACTGCAGAGATGAAGAAAT
Source organism: Patescibacteria group bacterium (assembly GCA_021731295.1). Taxonomy (GTDB): domain Bacteria; phylum Patescibacteriota; class Minisyncoccia; order Phycocordibacterales; family UBA2100; genus UBA10103. Next base: position 59,292 of record JAKFXQ010000014.1, on the reverse strand, counting down.
GGTTCGTGACTATGAAAAGGTCATCGCGCGACGACAAACCATCACGCGCGAGATCGCTCGTTTGCGGGCAGAAGCGCGACAGTTGAAGGCCGAAAGCAAAGCGCGGGAAGCAACACTCCCGCACATCCGCCGTCCATAGAGTGCGGCAAACGAAGGGGCGCGCCTTGGCGCGCCCCTCTCTCGTCTGTACGTCTGCATTCACGCCTTGAACTCAAGGTCCAATGATGCCTCACGCGCCATGAGAAGCAGTTCCTCTCGAATGGCCTCGTAGCTCGCGCCGCTGTAGAAGAACGCAAGCGCTCGGCCGGTCATTTGGCCGCACAGCATGATGTCCGTGCGTGGACCTGTTTTCTCGCCCCAGTAGATGAGATCAGAGATTGATTCGCCGATTTCGACCGGCACTCGTCCATAGCTGTCGCGCGGCTCGCCGAACAAGACGATGAGTCTTCTCCATGCGCGGTGAATACCTTGCGCGTGATCTGCTCTTGTCGTTGTGTACCCTGCGGTCATCATATCCTCCACAGTCCGAGTGAGGGGCCTTCCACAGCCACTATCCCATGAATGCACAAGCCCCGCGAGAGCGGGGCTTGTGAGGTCAATATTGAACGGAAATTACCACGCGAAGTGTGCAAATGCCTTGTTGGCGTCTGCCATGCGATGCGTCGCGTCCTTCTTGGAAACTGCAGCGCCTTCGCCCTTCTTTGCAGCGAGAATCTCGACTGCAAGGCTCTTGGCCATCGGAATGCCCTTCTTTGCTTCTGCTTCATTCACTATCCAGCGAAGACCGAGAGCGAGACGGCGTTCAGGGCGAACTTCGCGCGGAACCTGATAGTTAGCACCGCCGACGCGGCGGGAGCGGACTTCAACAGAAGGAGATGCGTTTTCCAATGCCTCCTCAAGTACGAGAACAGGGTCACCTTCCTTCTTGAGCTCCTCCATGACGGAGTAGACAATCTTCTTAGCGGTATCCTTCTTGCCGCTCTCCATCACGTAGTTGATGAGCTTGGACACCTTAACAGAGCCGTACACTGGGTCCGGTCCTGGCTGCATTCGGTTTTTGACTGGGCGTCGCATACAAAATGTTACTTAGCTGCTTTTGGTCGCTTGGCACCATAGCGGGAACGGCCACGGCGACGCTTGTCGATACCGCCGGCGTCGAGCTTGCCGCGCACTACCTGATAGCGGAGACCAATGTCCTTCACGCGACCACCGCGGACCAAGACGAGTGAGTGCTCCTGCAGGTTGTGTCCCTCTCCCGGGATGTAGGCGGTGATTTCCATGCCATTTGAAAGGCGAACACGCGCAATCTTACGGATAGCAGAGTTCGGCTTGCGAGGGGTCTTGGTGGTGACGCGAGTGCAGACACCGCGCTTGAACGGAGATGAAAAGTGTACTGGGCGATTCTTGAGCGTGTTGAAACTGCGTCCGAGTGCACCGGTCTTGGACTTGAAAGAGCGCTTGCCGCGTCCTTTCCTCACGAGCTGATTGATAGTTGCCATGAAAAACCCCCCGAAGGAAGTCCGCGCACTGTACTATGCTCCCCCAGACAATGCAAGAATAGCGGGAAAAGGGGTCGAGACGGGCCTTAGGCACCCGCGACAGCCGATGCGACGCTATAGACTAAGGCCCCAAACTGACTCCCAAAGAGCATGATAAACACCAGAACGATACCCATGCCAACGAACGGATTGTATTCAAGCTGGCGACGGAAGCTCTCATAGGCGTCAGAAAGGCCCGGCGGGAGCAATTTGGGCAAGATTTTTGAGCCGTCGAGCGGTGGGATGGGGATGAGATTGAAGATGCCGAGCATCACGTTCACGATGACAATAATGAACAGCACGGGGTTCATGGCCTCGAAGAGTCCGAGCCGAATGATGAGGCCGACCACGAGCGCTATCGCGAAGTTCGAGGCAGGGCCCGCAAAGGCGACGATGGCCTCGCCCCAGCGAGGTGCACGGAAGAGGTTGTAGGGGTTGTACGGCACCGGCTTTGCCCAACCAAAGAGAAACGGTGAATTTGAGAGGGCGAGGAGCAAGGGCAGGATGACGGAGCCTATAGCATCGAGATGCGGAATAGGATTCAGGGTCAGGCGGCCAGCGTACCGGGCAGTCGGGTCTCCGAGCCTATCAGCCGCGACGCCATGCATGACCTCGTGAATGACGGCGCTAAACATAATGATGAATATCACGAACAAGGTGTCCACGAGTTCCATGCCGCGAGTGTAGCATGACGTCTTGGACTCGATACATGCTAGAGTGCGGACGGTTCAGGCAGCCCCCTTTTGGAAGAGCAGGCTCCCCGGCAGTGGCCAGCCCCTAGGTAGTTGCCTGAACCACTATTCTTCTGTATAGTCCTCGAACTATGTCACGTGTATGCGTCATAACGGGTAAGCGAAGTCGCGTCGGGGGCGGCTATTCTAACCGCACGCGTGCGACCAAATTCAACCCTACCGGCAAGAAGCGCAATCGCGTGAACATCCAGAAGAAGACCATTTTCGTACCTGAATTGAACAAGAAAATCACCGTACGGGTCTCGGCCAAGGGCCTCAAGGTCTTGAAGAAGCGTGGCGCATATAAGACCCTCAAGGAATCGGGACTCATTAAATAAGCATGCTCTCGTGCTAGCGAAAGGCCGCCCGATGGGCGGCCTTTCTGTTTGTCTTCCCTGCTCTCCCTCTATTGAGGCGTCATCGCCATGAGGCGAGGGAGATTGAACACTACCCAGTAGTACAACGCCGGGACAGCGATGGAGACTACGACGATGACTGCTGTAATAAGCCGTTCTTTTACTGAAGACGCGTCTTGCGATTTCGGTGACATCGTTTGTTCCTCCCACGGATATACTAGCCGGCACGAACACCGACGCAACTACCGACGCACCAGCGACTGCCCGTCGCTCTCGAACGTGATGTTCCCTTCGGTGCACGTATCAAGCACGCTCACATCGAAGCGAGCAAACGTTTCGAGTACACTTTCGTGCGGATGCCCGTACGTGTTATCGCACCCACGTGAAATGATTGCGTACTCTGGCGAGACGAGGCCAACAAAGTGGAGTGACGAGGATGTGTTTGAGCCATGATGCCCTGCTTTCAGTATGTCGGCGCGCATATCCTTTCCATGCAATGAAACGAGGTATCGCTCGATACTCTCCGGCGCATCGCCCGTGAGGAGGATGACGATGTCGTTGTATATCACACGCGCGACGATGGATGCAGCGTTCGTTTCAAGCCCCGAGACATCCCTGTCCGGAAACAGAATTTCAAGTCGGATGCCGTCGCCGAAATCCAAGAACTGCCCGCGACGCGCGAGAACATGTTGTGCTTCTTCGTCGGCAACCAGCGCAAACAACGATTCGGCCTGCGGTGTGTCGTGGGCAACACCGGGGTCGAAAATATACGAAACGCGATAGCGCTCCAGCACATCAATAAGACCGGAGACGTGATCCGAATCTGGATGCGTCGCAATGACCACGTCTATATGTCGGTCCCACCATGGCATACGTTCTGCGAGTCCGCGCAGAACGGAACGATCGGGTCCGCCGTCGATAAGAATTTGCCTTCCCGACGGAGTAGTGATAAATGCCGCATCTCCCTGACCAACATCGATGAATGTAATACTGAACGCATTCGTTCGCACGAACGCTGCATGCGTAATGACTATGGATGCACCAAGGAGTGCTCCGCACGAGGCGGTAACGATACGCCGCGCATTCACAAAAATAGTGTACCTGATGTGATTGCCGTCGCACGTATCTCGCAGGCTACCTTGCGTAACGTCCTGAATGTGGTGTATAACAGCACGTTGCCGAAACACAGGAGGACGACTTGAACGACGTGCACACGAAGCTCGAAAAAGCGCACACGCAGGAGTACATACAGCTCAAGCGGGTCGCCGAAGACCTCGACAAAATCTGGGTCAAAGCACAGAAGCACACGCCGCACACCGTGAACTCCGTACGGAGCACACTCAACGCGCGGTGGGATGAGGCCGTCACCAAACTCATCGCGGAAGGCAGTCAGCCCGGCACAATCAACGCAGCCCGTCGCCGCCTGTCGGCGTCGAAGCAGCTGCTCTCGTTCCTCTACGAGTGAGGAATGCTCGCGCCCCGCCCGGATAACTCCGGCGCGGGGCGCACTTTTGATATACTCCGCTTATGAACTACGAACCACGCACATTTAGCATTCCAACGCTCGAAGGTATCTCGCAGAAGTCAGTAGATGAACATCTCCAGTTGTATCAAGGCTATGTTAAGAATTTCAACGCAATATCGCAGAAACTGGTTGAGTACGGCATGGAAGACAGTGAGAAACATGCACATGCACTTGCCGAACTCGTCCGTCGCCGGTCATTCGAATTCGATGGCATGCGGCTACACGAACTCTATTTTGCGCAATTCGAAGGCGGTGCGAAGCCGTTAGACGCACAGTCTCCTCTTGGGCAACAGCTTGCCGGAGAATACAAAGGATTCTTTCTCCAGTACTTCAAAGCTGTCGGAAATATGCGTGGCCCAGGATGGGCGCTTCTCTACTGGGATCCTGTCGCCGGACAATTCCTCGTCGGCTTTTCGGGAGAACAGCATCAGGGACACTTTGCGACACTACCTATCATTCTCGCTATGGATGTGTGGGAGCATGCGTTTCTCCTCGACTATGGTGCTGTGGGCAAAGCGAAATACATCGATGCATTCATCGCAAACCTTAACTGGGACGTGATTGCGCAGCGCTTCGAGACTGCACGAGCGCAATAAGGAGGACGTAGACAGTAGCGAGCACGACCGGCGAGAAGGCGGGGACTGTTGCCGTACTGAGTGGAAATGACGCGAGTGCTTCCGAAATACGAATAACGTACTCAAGCACGGCGAGCGCGGGAAACCCGAAGATGGGAGCGGCGAACGGTAGCACTGCTCCAATCAGTCCCGCAATGAACGACAGCAGCATCGCGAGCGGCACAAAGGGCAAGACGAGAAAGTTTGCTGGCAATGACATGCTAGGCAGCATGCCGCTTTGAAACAAAAGGAGTGGTAAGACTGCAATCTGCGTCGCGATGGTGGCGCCCATAATTCCGCGCAGCTCGAATCGTTCGGTAATGCGGGTGAGCCGCATCTCAATGAGTGGAGCGAGCGCGATTAATCCCCATGTCGCAACGATGGAGAGTTGGAACCCTGGATCGAAGAGGAGTAGTCGTGGATTCACGAGAATCATACATGCTGCAACGAGGATAAGTGCGTTGAGCGCGAGATACACTCGTCCCGTCGCGCGCCCAACGGTTGCAATGGTCGCCATCGCCGCAGCGCGCACGGATGCAGATGCAAATCCGGTCATGAGTACGAAGAACAGCGCGACAACAATACTCATCGCGAGTCGCAATCGCAATCGTGCTGGCCCTAGAAGTTTTTCAATGAGCACGATGACAATCATGATGTTGTAGCCCGACAAGACGACGATGTGTGTGAGTCCCACTGTTTGGAACACATCGCCTAAGTCTTCACCGACGCCACGTTTGTCGCCAACCGTAATGCCTCCTGCCAAACCTGCGTGTGGTTCGGGCAAGCTCTGCGTGAGTCCAGAGAGATACCAGTGCTTTATGGCGATTGCAGTTGCAATCACAACGTTGCCCTCTCGCACGTCGAGGCGCTCAATGTCCGCGAACGAGAGTTCATAACGAATGCCGCGACGCTCCAGAAATCCCGCGTAGTCGAACGTGCGGCCCTCCCCCGTTTCGAACCGTCGCGGCAACCCGAGCGTACCTTCTGCGCGAATGCGTTCGCCGTACTGCACGGCGATATACGGCTGCGCTATGACGAGAACACGTGCACCAGAATCTGTTTCAACGGAGAGTCGCGTGCTCCGTTCACGAATATCTGGCTCCTCGATAATCCTGCCTTCAATCACCACTTCGTTACCAAGCTGATTTTCAAGCGCAGCATCCACAACAACATCCCCAACGCGCAGCACACCGAGCGCGGCACAGAAAAAGAAAACGCCCCATGATGGACGCAGAAAAAAGAGAACGAGTGCAAGTAGTGCGCAGAGAAACACCGGCGCGAGGCCATTTCCCACAAGAAGTCCGTAGGCAATGCCGAGAGAAAGTCCCGAGGCACCAGCGTAAAACGCCGTTTGCATGGGTGAAGCATAGCGCAAGCAGAAGGGGCGCCGAGGCGCCCCTTCCTTCTTCTACGGAAACGTGACCGCGTTAGGCGCCGGACTCCCGAAGGAGTCGGGCCGACTCGCTTGGCGTTAGTCCGCGACTCGGACTGGCCGGCGATGACGAGGGCGGAGACACTCTGGATACGTCGACGATATTGGCGCCCGCTCCGAGCGCTTTCAGTCGGTCAGACATGACCGTCTCCTTGCTTTGCAACCATCACACTCGCACGACTGCCCATGATGGTCGGTTGGCGGCAGGTCCTTACGAATCGTAAACAATGGCCCCGCGACGTCAAGAACGCCGCGGGGCCAAAAGGGTGATTTGAAACACTCACCAGTAGTATGCCTTCCCTTCGAATGTTGAGAGGTCATACCGCACCTGATTCGGCGCGTTCCGAACGCGCCCCGTTTCGAACGCGAACCAACGGACGAACATCGCCGCCATCAGGCGTCCGGCGATTGCGGCCGTGTAGTCCGCACCGACAGGCGTCTCGCCGCATCCTGCGAGAGCAGGAAGTGCTTCGCTCTGCGGAAACCAGAAGCGCATCCACTCATTGAGGTGTGCATCCTCCCCGGGATCGAGCGAGTGGATAGTGATGGTCTCCGCGCTCATTCGACCTTCGAAGACTCGTGCGACTCGCTGAACGCCGTTACGTGGCGTGCAGTGCTCGAAGAGGATTTCCTTCCGGACATCCATGTCGTGAACACAGATCATGACGACACCTTCGAGGTCTTGCTCCTGTATGAAGCAGTCATGCGCTCTCATCGAGACCGACGTGGCACTGGAGACAATCGCCTGACACTGACTCGCTTTCGTGTACCCGACGTTCGCCGGCCCGTAGATGGACGTGCCAATGTTCGGCGGGCTGACGATGTCTCGGTCGCATCCATTCAAGTTTGCGACTCCGAGCTTCCCCAACGCCACTGCCGTGTGACCCCCGAGCGCTCCGAGACCACCAATGTAGACGGGAGCTGGGTTGAACTCGCGCGCCGGGAAGAGGATCTCGGTTCTTGCGGTAGCTTCGCTTTCCATTCACTAATCTCCTCTAGCGTAAGTCGGGGCCAATACGAAGGCGCAACATATTGATTCGTTCCACGAGCGAGACACAGGAACTCGATGACGTAGAGTCCCGCGTGCGCGAGCTTCCCGTCGGCGAACCACAGTTTGAGCTTGTGGAGTCCTGTGTCACCGAAACAGGGCGTGCTCGTCGAATGGACGTGCGGATGCCACGCAACTGACTTGTGTTCTCCAGAGCGCTCATCGGAACCGATGCAGGTAACGAGTTTGCTCACTGTGTCCAGCTGAATTGCAAAATCGCCGACCCAGTGAAACCCTCCTTTCGGTGTCTCCATCGCTAGTCGCGTTGTGCCGAGAAAGAGCTTCTTCCCTTCCACTGACACGAAACGACAGCGCGAATCGCCACAGAGGTAGTCGAACTCAATTGGCGCGTTCTCGAATCGCTCCTCGCGTAGTCGTTCGGGTACTGCGCCGACACACAACCGTACGAAACGGTCGCGCAAGGCGTCGTAGTCTAGAGCCTGCTTGTCTATCATCGTGAACTCCCGTTCTCGAGGGGTGAACAGTCCCGTGTGAGGTATAGCGCCTCAAAGGACGTGCGTCAAAACGATGTCGGGTCAGTAGCGATAGATGCGTGGCCTTACTTCGGCTTGTCCAGCTTGTCGAGTCCCATGACGCGGAAGAGAATGTACAAGACCAGCGCAAGAATGACGAAGTCCATCACCGCAACAGCAAACTTGCCTATCGCGATGGTGCCCAACGATACGTCAGCGAGCCTTTGTGTAGAACCAAAGACGATGGCGAGCGAGGGATTGAGAATGTCGTTCGAAAAAGAAGTCGTCACCTTGGTGAGCGCGCCGCCGAGCACAAAGCCGATAAGGAGCCCCGCAACGCCGCGTTCGCGAATGAATTCAAGAAACCCGCCGACGGCTTCCCGCGGTGCGGCAAGAATGGTTCGGTCGCGACGTGATTCTTTTACTGTCTCATCTGACATACGAACATCTCAATTGGCACTAGTCACTCGCTAGGCTTTCTTATCCATCTTATCGAGACCAAGTCCTTTCACGCCGAAATAGACGACCGCGGCAATGACCATAAAATCAATAAACACGACGAAGAGGTCACCGAGGAGAATTGGGCCGAGCGACATGGCACGCAAACCTTCCGCAGAGCCCAGGACGAGACCGAGAAGCGGATTCACAATATCGTTTACCACCGCTGTAACGACTTTCGACACAGCGCCACCGAGAATGAACCCGACTGCGAGACCAACAACACCTTGCTCACGAATAAAATCAAGAAAGCCTGACATATTTACATGGAGTATCTAGTAATAGGTTCAGTCTAGTACGCACTACGCGGCATGCAAGCCTTCCGCATCGAGCGCGTCGTTCACCAGCGCGTCGGCCTCTTTGTTTTGCTCCCGAGGAATGTGGGAAAACGTGACGCGACCGAATTCTTTCAAGAGCGAGCGTACTTTTTCCGCCTGCAGTTTGAGCGCAGGCTCTTTGATTTTCCAGTTACCTTTCAGTTGCTCAACAACAAGCAGGCTATCGAGTTTGAAATCAATATCGGAATCGCGTCGCTCGAGTTCAAAGAGTTTGCCCAGAGCGAAAATAACTGCCTCGTATTCCGCCCAGTTGTTTGTTTGCTTCTCACCGATGAATTGCCCCGCTTCGGCAACTTTCTTCTCCCCCTCGTAGATAACAACGCCTATCGCGGCGGGCCCTGGGTTCCCGCGCGCACCGCCGTCGGTGAAGATTGTGAGCGACTCAGATGCAGGCATAGTTTTACGGCGACGTGCTTATTTCTTGTGCAGGTAATCCCATACAGCTTTGATGGCACCGAGCAGGATGACGACGCCTCCAATTGGTACTGTGGCGAACGCAAGGAGGAACACCATGCCCGACCCATCCGTATAGGCATTCTCTTGAGTCAGGTCTGCAATCACGGACAGCACGATAGGGGCAATAGCAAAGAGAAAGCCGCTCAACATAATCCAAAACGGATTCATGAGCGTTTCGACAACCGTGGGAATAGGTGTCGTGTGTGTCTGATTAGAGAGTGTGCGGTACGCGTGTGCCATCGCGAGCATGGAAACTGGTACGGAGACCAGAAGCCCTACGAAAAGAAAGAGTGCGCCGATGATATTAATGCCGATGAGCATGACGAGGAGAAGGAAGAGCTCTAGCCAGTGCGGTCGGGTGATGCGATAGCTTTCTTTCATCGCGTCGATGAAAGTGAGATTCTTATCCACGACGAGATAGTTCGTGAACATAAGCGCCAGCAAAGCAAAGACACCGGGGATGATGAGTAGGAAAAATCCGGTAACGACGACGATGGCTACTGCTATCTTTGCTGCCGCGTACTGCCAGAACGGCATCCGTACCTTTCCTTCAGAAAGTTCGACGGTCTCCGGGTGGTCATGGGCGGCAAGCGCAAAATTTATGAGAAACATTTCGATGACGACACCAATGACAAAGGACGCGATGGTCAAGAGGAAGCGCATTAGGCCATGAGCCTGTTTATCATCGGTGAATTCTCCTAAGACCCAAAACACGACGCCGAATCCAAGTGAGACGGCGATAAAAAACCCTGGACGGCGCTTGAAGAGGCTCCAGCCGGTCTTTAGAGTCTCAACTGCCGAGAATGCCATGCCGCGAGTGTAGCACAGCGCTCCGGCGGTTGAAGGCCGTATACTCTCTCGCATGGTTCCTACCCGTCTGTCCATAGCCATACTCGGCGTCGTTATAGTGACCACTGGTCTAGTCATTGCGTCCCCTTCCACGGAACCACGCACCATCACCATTTATCGAACAGCGAACGGCTTTGAGCCGCGCGAGGTTACGGCGCGCCTTGGGGATACGATTGAATTCCGAGCGATGCATGGGAAACCATTCTGGCCAGCATCGGATGCCCATCCATCACACGCAGTGCTTCGCACTTTTGACCCGAAACGTGCAATTGCCCCCACAGGTACGTGGCAGTACATCGTCGAGTTCCCCGGCACGTGGCCATTCCACGACCACTTAGCCCCGGGCGTACGCGGCGTCGTGCATGTGCTGGGCGTACAACGCTCGCTGGATGAATGTTTGGAGACGTACGGACAAGCCACCGTTCAAGCATTCTGTTGGGGGCAGGAGCTCGGCCGTATCATAAAGTCTGACGGCTTGGAGGCCGCACTGAATGCTGCGGCAATCGCGCAGGAGTCGCCAGAGTTCGCATCGCAATGTCACGACGTCATGCACGTTGTTGGCGCCGCCGCGTACGATGCGTACGCGGAGAATCCGGAAGCTGTGTACTCACATCCAATGACCATCGCCTGCGGCTATGGTTTCTATCACGGGTTCATCGAGACAATGATGCTCGAGCGCGGCATTGGTGATTTAACCGAAGCCCGCACGTATTGCGATAGCATCATGGATTCTGATGCACTCCCCACATGGTCCGCACGTGCTCGCGCCATGAATGCCTGCTACCACGGCGTTGGTCACGCGCTCTTCGACATGGTTGATGCTTCGCTCTGGGGAGACGCAGGGGCAATGGTCGAGATGGTCACCGCACAGTGCGAACGCTTCACGGACGATGCACATGGACGTGAGGTCTGCATGTCTGGTGTCTACAATTCACTCGCCAATGCGCACTCAAGTCGGAGTTATGAGCTGACCTACACTGAAACAACGGACCGGCTGTGTTTCGACGAGCCGGTCGAGTATCAGTTCCGGTGTTTCGTCGAACTGACGCTTGGGATGAACCGCCACTTCGCCAAATCCTACGACGAAACACTGCGACACATGCGCACACTTCCCCGCTCCGTCCGCGAACCAGTGCTGCAGGCACTGTTCGATGACGAAGTGCGACACGAACTGGCGACGCCAACTCCAGAGCGCGCGTTCGCGCTCTGTCGCCCACTCACCGACATGCTCGAACTTCGCGCGTGCGTGAGCGGCATCGCACTTGCGATGAAGTATCAGTCTTCCGGGTCAGCCGACACGCTCGCGGGAAATCTATTCCAACTCTGCCTCCTTACTGATGGGGAATTGCAAACGTACTGCGTGGGACAAGCGTTCAGCAATCTCTCGTCGTTCTTCGAACACGATGCGATACGCGCGTATTGCGAGCGCACACTTCCCGCCAACCGGTGTACTCTGGCAGGTTAACGGCACTCAACAATGTCGATGACGCGCAGTGCGAGCGCACGCTGTCCACGAAACGTGTCGCGCGAAATGGTGGCGAAAACGTCAATGACTGCACCACTCTCAGGCGCACGAGTGAAATCATCCGGCGTCCGGAAGAAATCAAAGCCGCGCACTTTGGCTCCAGAATCAAAACACGCAAGCTCAACTTCAGTATGGTTCTTCTCTTTGCCAAAGGAGCGCACCGATACGATAGACGCACGCGGGATGCGGAACACGGGCTTCGCATTACCCATGCCAAACGGGGCAAGTCGCGTAAGGTCCATGTAGAGCGCCCAGGAAAGTTCACGTAAACCAAGTTCTGCGTCAAATGTATTCGATGGCGCTACGGCACGCGCTTCGAGCGTGGTAGCTGCTCGCTCGAGCGCTTCAGGTAACGTCAGTGCCTGTTCCCTCGTGAGCGAGAATCCACCAGATTGCTGATGACCTCCATATTCGATGAGCGCATCTCCTGCCGCGGCTAAGACGTCAACGACGGAAATGGAGCCGTCCGAACGACACGAGCCTTTCAATTCGCCGTTGGCATTCTCTCCCCACACACAGACCAAGCCGCCACGCTCGCCCATGAGCGTGTTCGCAAGCAATCCCAAGAGGCCCGGTTTCCATGCCGTATCACCAAGCACAACAACCGATGCCTCCTCGCCATACCGGGCCCTGACACGCTTTCGCGCTTCGCGCACCATGCTCGCCACCGCACCTTTGCGTTTCGCATTCAATTCCTCGAGGTGCCGTGCGAGTGATTCCGCTTCATTCATGTCGGTCGTGGTGAGCAGCTTGAACGCTGTCTCCGGATCGCCCATGCGGGATGCAGCGTTCAGGCGCGGGGCAAAGGTGAATGAGATATCGTCCTCAGTAATTTCCGGTTGGCGCAGGCGCGTCGCTTGGCAGAGTGCCCGTATACCGGGACGTGGTGACTTCCGTAAGACTGTGAGCCCGAAGTGGGTGAGGACGCGATTCTCGCCGATGAGAGGAACGAGGTCGGCAACAGTCGCAATGGCAACGAAATCCAACAGCCACTTCTCCCAGCCTTCTGGTATAGCGGTGAATGCCTCAATGCCCCGCTCACGCCCGCCAGCAATGAGCGCCGTTGCGAGTTTCCACGCGACGCCGGAGCCACAAAGATCACGAAACGGATACTCGCCGCACTTAGGATTGATGACGATGCACTCGGGAAGCACGTCCTGTAATTCATGGTGGTCGGTCACGATGACATCCATACCGAGCTCTTTCGCGTACCGCACTGGTTCAACGGCGGTCGTGCCAACGTCCACCGTAATAATGAGCCCGACGCCGCGCTCTGAGAGCACTTTCAATGCCGCCGGGTGCACACCGTACCCTTCCGTATCTCTATGGGGGATGTACACCTCGATATTGTCATAGCCTATCTTGCGAAACAGGTCATAGAGGAGTGCGGCGCCAGGAATGCCGTCACAATCAAAGTCGGCATAGATTGCTATGCGTTCGCTATGAAGTATCGCCGCAAGAATCCGCGCAACGGCTCTCTCCATATCTTGGATGAGTGAGTAATGATGTGTATCGCGCGAGAAATCCGGCGCGAGAAAGCGTTCAATGTCAGCAGCGGAAACTATGCCTCGTTTCTCCAGGAGGTGCTCGATGAGAACTGACATCACATCATTGTATACGTCGTAGGGCCTTGCCGCTTTCCGCTGATTACCGGATACTGCAGACATGAACGAGTGTATTTTCTGCAACATCGTCGCCGGAACCGCTCCGTCGCACATCGTGCATGAAGACGACGCGCACGTGGCGTTCTTGAGCATCTTTCCTAACACCGAAGCGGTCACCGTCGTCATACCCAAACAACATCACGGAAGCTACGTGGTTGACGTACCAGATTCCGTATCCGACGCGTTACTCTCGTTCGCGAAGAAGGTCGCGAAGAAAATCGACACCGCATACGAAGATGTTGACCGGTGCGCGTTCGTATTCGAGGGATTCGGTGTAGACCATTTGCATATCAAGCTGTTTCCCCTTCATGGCACCACGAGCGATACGTGGCGCGAACGGAAATCAGACGTCGACAAATACTTTGAATTCTACGAGGGGCACATTTCGTCGCACGACCACAAGCGCGCAGATGACGCGACCTTGGCACAGATAGCGGAGCGCATTAGAAAGGCCCCCTAAGGGGCCTTTCTGACGTCGTCTCTGTTGCGTTAGTCGAAGACGACTCCTCCGGAGCAGACGAATTTGCAGTTGGGACCTGTGCGACCAACATAACTGCCGTCAGGACACTGTCGGGCATCTGCGGTGCACGCAATTGGCTGACTCTGACACTGACCTTGGTAGAGGAATGAAGCCTTATCCGCCTCTGCAGTACATCGGTTTCCATACGTCTTTCCGATTAAACATTCGAGTGGGATTTGCCCGGCTGCGTACTTCGACACCTGACAATAGTAGGGAGTGGCACAGACAGGCATGTATTCCTTCGTGCACGCAATCGGCCCGCCTCCTACGGCAACTGTCGTCGTCCATTTCGCCTGCGCGCCCTTATTGTCGGTTACGTACACATAGATGGTGTACGTCCCCGCGTACGCATAGCTGTGCGTGAACGAGTTCTGCTGCACTTGCGAGACAGGCGCCCCTCCAGCGACCTGACCGTCCGCTTTATACGAGTCGCCCCAGTCTATACGGTACGAGAGTGAGCCGTTTTCGGGATCGCTCGCGTTAACTTTCCACGTGCCGGTTTCATTCACCGCAAGTACCGTGGGGGCTTCGACCGAATGGATGGTCGGCGGCTTGTTGCTGCTCGTGTCCTTCGGGAAGTATGCGGTGCAGTATGGCTTCCCTGGAGCCACACAGTATCTCAACGTGCAGGCTGCCATTCCGCCAGGCTCACTGCGCCCACAGGTATTGCACCCATCGTTCCATGATTTACACATCGGATCTTGTGCCGGGTCAGGGTACGTTTGAGACCCACATTCACCCATATAGAGGAACGACGCGCCGTCGGCCTGCATGGCACATTTGTTGCCGTAGGTTGTTGGAATTGGGTCGCACGGCGTCGTGATGCAGACGATAGATTTTGCTCCACAGACGGGAGCGTATTCGAGCGTGCAGGCAATCGGACCGGTCTCACCTACGGCGATATAGACACGCCCAACAACTTCCTCAGCGCTGTACCAGGCTGCGCACGCGATGTCCGTATTCGACTGACACGTATTCTGGGTCACCTTGATGAGCTTTGCTTCATACTTGCCGTTCATGACGTAGGTATGCGCAATGATTCCTGGGGACGTGCATGCGTCAGCTGGCGCAAGACATTCCGGCGCAGCAGAACGCGTACCGTCGCCGAAATCTATTTCATAACGAATGTGGGCAGGTCGGAGGCCGCCGACGTTCACGCCGAAAGTAACCGTTAGCGGCGCGGCTCCCTGTTGTGGCGAGGCACGCAAGAGGCCACTCTCGCTAGTGCCACCACAACGACGCAAGAGGAACTCGCGAGACCGTGGTCCAAAGAGACCAGCGCCCGGTGCGCCGAGCGCACCGATAACTCCTTCCTTGAGCTGCCACGCCTTCACCGCTTCTGCCGTGACTGGACCAAAATAGCCAGTCGCGTCTTGTTTAAAAATGCCTTCCTGCTTGAGAAATTCTTGCAATGACATGACGTGCTCACCGGATTCACCCGCCAAGAGGCGTCGTTCAAGGAAATCGCAGACGCGCGGACGAATATAGTCGGGTTTCACTGGAGAGGTTGAGACGGGACCGCCCGCCTGCTCTGCTGTTTGAAGCTGCAGTCGGAGTTCGCTTAATTTTGCGAAGAGTGCTTGAATCTGTGCCTGGATATCAGCGACCGACAATGCTGACGTCGCGACCGGCGCCGCAATGGCGAGCGCAATGAGAAGACCTGCGAATTTCTTCATGAATACAATGTTAAACGTAGTAATAATGCTAAAAGCGTATTAACGTGTCGTGTTACTGCCTACACGATAGCGCATCCGTGTGCATCCACAATGCGTCTCGCTTCTTGAGACGTCTGACGGCGATGTTTCTTTCAGAGGACGAACCTACTCGAAGTACGCACTGCAGTAGGGTTTCGGTGCCTGCCCTTCCGGAGGAGTGCAGTACATGCGTGTACATGCTCCTGCCGCGCCAGGATTGGTACGCGTACAGGTATTACAGCCGTCAAACCATGCCGAGCATTTCGCATCCGCCGACGGGTCCGCAGTAGCAGGGCGACACTGGCCTTCGTAGAGGAATGTCGCCCCTGCCGCTTCCATGAGACACCGGTTCGTAAAGGAAACTTCGACAGGACCGCATGGTGGCGCGACGCAGGTAACGCGCTGCAGAGCGCACACATGATTCGGTTCACGCGAACATGCCTGTGTATCAGTCACTTGTATGGAGAGTGTCGAGAGTTGTTTCGCGGTGCCAGGAATGCCACATGTATTGTCTATCGGGCACGGAGACGTTGTTCGAATAAGGCGTACGGTATAGGTGCCATTCTTTGTGTACGTGTGCGTATTCACTCCTGGCGCGTCACAGGTATCGAACGGCGCGAAACATGGCGTAGCGTAGGCAATGGTACCGTCACCAAAATCGATGACGTACCGTTCATTGCCGGCACGAAAGCCGCTGATGTTCGTCGTCACGTCTACCTCAAGTGGCGCGATACCGAACGTAGGACTCGCACGCATCGTAAGCGCTGCCGTAGCCCCTATGCCGCCGCACCACCGTGTGAAGTGCGCATGCGTCCGTGGGCCGAACACACCCCAGCCGGTCGCTGCTTCGCTCCCCGAAGAAACAATACCTTCACGGGCCTGCCACGCCTGAAGCGCCTCAACTGTTATGGGTCCAAAATAACCAGTCGGCTCGCCTGCGAACATGCCTTCTGTAATAAGAAACTCTTGCAGAGCGCGAACATCGTCACCCGAAAGACCCCGCTTCAGTTCGCGTGAGTACGCGCGGCAGAATCGATGTCTATCAACGATGGTGAGTGGGGCAGTGAGCGCAGGGCTTGGTGTGAGTGCCGCCTGTTCCGCGCTGCGCAGTTGCGCCTGCAGTGCCGCAAGCTGCTGCAGTAATGCAGTTATCTGCGCCTCAAGTGCTGGAGCAGTCTGGGCTGCAGTGATGGCCGGGAGAAACACGAGAGCGAAGAGGAGGGTCGCAACGATGCGCATACCGTCAGTATGCGGTACGCGGCATGCCGTCGGTATACCCTGTGTGGATAGGGCTTGCTACTGAAGCGTCAGTCGTTCTGCCCAGTTATTGTACGAACAGAACAGCTCTACCGCCGTTTCCTCTTGTGTGTATGCACATCGTCCTTGCTGTGCCTGATGTATGACGTTTGCACACAAGAGCGATCGCGCTTCAGTGCGTACAGTCAGTCCCCCGGGGGTGCATCCTGGTGAGCCGACGACGTCGGCATAGCGACGAAGACTCGCCATAGACTGATTTGTCGCGGGCGGCGTGTGGGCAACGCAGTTCGTCCCTTGCGGAGAACAACGCTGCCACCGCCCTGCTACACAGCGCATCTGCGGCGCCTCCCCTGTGAATGACACACTGCCGCGGAAATACGTCTCTGCCGTTGTTGTCCCTCCTGTCTGCAGGATGATGCCTCCCCATGGCGTTGCGCACGAGGTGATGCCACTTGGAATCTGAATCTGTGTTGGCGGCGGTTGCTCGTAGAGCGGTGTTGACGTCGCGCACCCAGGACACGAGGTAGACACTGGACGTACGCGAATAATGCGCGTTGTCTTTGTCGTCCCCCCGCGAGAATCGCGCACCGTTGCGGTAAGTGTATACAAACCAGCCGTTCCATAGGTATGGGAAAACACACTATACGGACTGGATGGTTCAAGTCCGGCGAGCGCGTAGAGCGCATCAAGGGGCGTCGACTCCCCCCACGTCATGTCGTACAGCAAGCGGTCATCGTCTGCATCATCGGCAAGTACGGTGAATACTCCGCGCATTCCCACTTCCAGCTCGGACGGCCCATCGATACCGAAAATGGTCGGTGCACGATTCGGTCGCGACGCAACCGCCGTGCCCGTTGCACTTGTTCCAGAAGCCAATTGTTCAAGTGCGGCATAGGCACCTTGCGTAGAAGACGCTGCGGTTGCTGGAGCAGGTGCGGGAGGGATGGGCGCTGGAGAATTCAGTGGATTTACAACTATGGTCGTTGCCCCTGGGCCTGGAGCGCCAGAAGATGAACAACGCTGTGCAATTGCGGCGCGCGTTTTGGGGCCGACTATCCCCCACCCGCTGATATCCCCATTTGGATTGACGACACCGCGCGCGACTTGCCATTCTTTCACCGCGGCTTCCGTGATGGCACCAAAGAACCCGGTCGATTCTTCGAAGAACACACCTTCGCTACGAAGAAAGTCTTGGAGCGAACGCACGTCGGCGCCGGAGAGTCCTCTATACAGAGAACGCGTTAACGTGGGACACGTACGTGTTGCACCTGCTCCTGTGGAACCACCCGCTTGCAACGCCCGTATCTGTGCCTCGATGGCAGCAATTTGCGCTTTCAGTAAAGAAGCCGTGTCCGTCTGCGCGAAGGCAAAGACCGGCACGAGAACGAGGAGCGCAAAAAGGCGCACATGCATACGAGAAGTATGCCCTACCGCAGCGAGTTACTCTGATGCACGTGTGGACAGAATTTCTTCGGCGCTCTGAATGTCTTCGGGGTTCGAAATCTGAATCCACGCCTCCGTTTCGATTATCTCGAGAGGAATGCCGGAAGCGCGTGACGCGGCAAGCACCGTCTGTGGAAGGCCGAGTTCGCTCGAACCAGAAGATTTCGCGACGGCAGGATACTCAAAGATGCGCGTATCGAGAGCGAAGAGGTTCGTACTAATGAGGCCGGGACCTGTGCGTGTCTGCTCGACGATGTCCTTGAGCACGCCGTCTTCGGCGACGAGCGAGCCTCCGCGCGCCACGTCCGGCACACGCGCCGCAAGAAGCGCCCACCTGTGCTCGGTCATCACGCGTATATCCGCACTCGTATAGATGTCATCCCCCATGAGGACAAGGAATCGGTTATTAAGGAATGGGGCGGCGTGAGCGAGTGCGTCCATCGTACCGCCGACGATATTCTCCTGCTCGACGTACGTAAGACGCCGCCCGTTGTAGCTCTCGCCGTACGCGCGACGTATGTGGTCCTGCAGATAGCCAACAACCAGAACTATTTCTTCGATACTGTCAGGTAGTATGTCGAACTTATGCTCGAGCAAGGTCTTCCCTGCTACGTGCAGCATGGGCTTCGGGCAATCGTCTGTAAGTGCCCCCATACGCGTGCCGCGCCCTGCGGCGAGTATGACGACCTGTTTCATTGGTTCCATCGCAGCATTCTACGAGGCAATACTCTTTACAGCCAATTATTTCAGTGCCTCAAGAGCCGGCAGAGTACCCTGCACGAGGAATTCGAGCATGGCGCCACCGCCCGTGGAAAGGAAGCCAAGTTTATCCATGGCACTGTGCGATTGTTCAAGTGCCGCGATAGTGTCGCCGCCGCCAATGACGACGGAGGCGCCCGCTTCAGCGCGGCGCTGTATCAGTTGCCCGATTTGGTGTGTGAAGGTAAGGAAGCCGGCCTCGTAGAGCCCTGTCGGGCCATTCCAGAGAATGAACTGTGCCGTGCGGATATGTTCGGCAAACTGCGCGACCGTATCCGGTCCTATGTCTACAATCTTGTCATTCGGACTCACGTCATAAGGTTCAACGACACGAACCTGGCCATCTATGCGCTCTACGGTTACATCCACTGACGACAGGAGGGTTGGGCGCATCAACACGTCAGCGCCTGGTGCGTGCTCGGAAACCAGCGAGTGCCCCACGGGCGAGCCCTTTGCTTTGAGTATATCGTTCGCGAGCGCGCCGACAACACCCACGTGGTCGTACTTATCGAGCAAGACGCGGATAATGGGGTCCTTCGTTTCGAATTTCGCTCCACCAACGAGCGCAAAACTTGGTTCCGGCGGAGTGAGTGCACGCGTCAGCTCTTTCACTTCGTCTCGTACGAGAATACCGGCATAGTGCGGCAAGAGTTTCGCAAGCGCGACCATTGATGCGTGTGCTCGGTGTGAGCTTGAGAACGAGTCATTGACGTACACTTCTCCGAGTGAGGCAAGCTCTTTCGCAAATCCTTCATCATTCTCTTTCTCTAAATCGTAGTGCTGACGAATATTCTCGAGGAGCACAATATCGCCTGGCTGCATTGCTTCCACAGCAGCGTGCGCGGCATGACTTAACAAATCAGGCACGTATACAACTTTCATGAACGGCGCGAGGGCGGCAGCAACTGGCGCATTCGTCTGCGTTGTGTCACGTCCGATGTGGGAGAGGATAATCGTTCGTGCACCAGCGTTGCGTAAATATTCCAACGTCGGGAGTGCACGCTTCACGCGGAAGAGATCCGTCACACGACCCTGTGAGTCGAGCGACAAGTCCAGTCCGGCTCGCAAGAGAACACGCTTCCCTGCAAATTCCGATGCCGGGACTTCATCAATGCATTTCATGAGAGAGATTGTATCAGGGCCTTAATCTTTTCGGGCTCCGCACTTGCACGACCGACAAGGAAGCCGCGCACATCGCCCTCATCCAAAATCTGCGCCGCATTCGTTGAATCTACCGCCCCACCATAGAGGACCGTAACCGCATGCCCCACATCACCCCATCCCTGCACGATTGTCTTCCTGATGAAGATGCCCATCTCGTGCATGTCGCGCGGAGCCATCGGGCGCGGTGCACCAATCGCCCAGACCGGTTCGTACGCAATAATGATTGTTGCGATGCGATTCTGTGGCACGGTTGTGAGCGCGCCTTTTACCTGCGAGCGCACCGTCTCAAAATATTCTCCCTGAATACTACGCGTTGACTCGCCCACGCAGAGAATGGGTGTCATCTTATGTGCGAGCGCCGAGAGTATCTGCTTGTTAGTGTCTTCGATGGTTTCCCCCTGTGCACGTCGCTCCGCGTGTCCGATAATCGCATACGTCGCTTTCGACTCCGCCGCTTGTGCGAGCGAGATTTCCCCCGTGTGCGCACCTCCCTCATCGGCATGTGCATGCTGCACGGCAAGCGGAATAGAGCGCGCCAATTTCGAGAGTTCGCGCAAATACAGCGCGGGTGGCGCAACTACGACGGACACACTCCGCGCTTTCCCCGCGGCCTTCTTCGTCTCCTCAAACAACTTCTTCGCTTCTTTCCAGCTCGACGGATTCATCTTCCAGTTACAGACGACGAGTGTCTTCATGCGGCGAGTGTAGCACGCATTGACCTGCACCAAATTGACGCAAAATGTTTATTCCTCACGCCACAGAACGATGCGATAGTCTACGCTCGTTGCCGGCGTACACGGCGCTAGATTGCAGAGCTCGATGCGAAACGTGGCGAGATTATCTATGCCACCCTGCGCCCAAGGCTTGCAATCTTCGTGGGTAAGAGGATTGCGCGCCGTGCCGACTAGTGCCTACGTCATCGGTGAGACGGTTGAGGTGCGCACAGCGGCGAAGGAGAGGGGGTGGTCGCGCATCTTCTTCTGCATAGTCACATAAACAGGAAGCGGCGCCTCGGCGCCGCTTTTAGATTCGTGTGTCCATAGGGCCCCGGGCCATCCGGTTCAGCTGACGACCGACATTTTGGCGAAATGTTCACCCCAGTGTTCAAACGATGCTGCTGGACTGTCACATCTCGCGACACCAACCCACCCGCACGAGCATCTCGCGTAGGTGAGAGACGGCGAACCGTCGTACGATTCGACCTGTGGGGCGTGCCCGCAGGAGTCGCCCTCCCGTTTCCGCTGCTGCTGTGCCGGAGAGAGATACGTCTCCCAGTCCTTCAATATCTCTGCCTGATCTGTCTCTGTCTGACCTGCCATCGCATCCTCCGTGTATGCGCCCTGTGCATGAGCGCTATGACGAGAATACTTACACGAGCCATGGCGCGCAAGTCATTCCTCACGCCACAGCACTATGCGATAGTCCAAGCTCGTTGCCGGCGTAAACGGCGGCGGATTGAAGGCGAGAATGCGGTCGTAGTTGTCGGTGCGATTGTTGTAGCCTGAACAGAACGAGCCGGGAGAGCCACACAACCACTTCGTGCCCACGCGCAAATTCGAAACGACGGAACCGAACGTCGTCAATGTGGACTGCTGCACGTATGAGTCATACGAAGAGGGCACTTCATTACTTCCAGACGTCGTGTAGTGGTTTCGTCCAAAGGAACCTCCTTGCGCAACGAAGACGCCACGAATCGTCATTACGTCCGGCGACGTAAGCGGAATCTGAATAGAATCTTCGGCAATAACGGTGAGTCCCGTCGAGCCGTCGAATGTGGCGTAGTTGAGATTATTTCGGAGCAATACATCCGGTGCGTACGAACCGGTATCGGCCGCAACAATCGTGTACTTTCCTGATACCGTGCCTTCAATCCACACTTTCGCGTTCACGAATATCAGTCCGCAGTCAGCAGGTGGCGTGAACGTGCCGAGCGAAGACTCCGACGAGACAATGTTGTAGTCGTTGTGCCACCCGAGCGTGTTGTTGTAGCCGCGCACATACGTGGTCCCCGAAACTCGGTAGACCGTGATACTGCCATTGCTGTTGAAGACGAGCCGGTATCCGCGCTGGTCGTTGGCGTTTACCGCAGTGTGCGAACCTCCCTGTTGTACGCCATTTACGCGCGTGGTCGTCCCAGACAGAAACATGCCGTGTATATACGCGTACGTGCGCAGAGACGAAAATTCTGCTGCCATTTGTTCAAAACTTATTTGCGGCTGTTCCGTTTGCCACAGTGCACTTCCCGACCCACCGCCAAAAACACCGGGCGCTGTGTTATTGGTCGGTGAACAACCGAACGTACTGTCACAAATCCACGTCAGCACCGAACTGGAAACGTCAGAGTTGTTCGTCCCGTCCATGCGTACGCCCCCATTCGAATGATACGGTCCCGTGATATTTCTGTCGGATCCCGCCCATACGTTCTGATTCACGACATGTGAATATTCTGCGGCCGACGGGCGCATGTAGCGCGCCAGGAGTGTGCGTGTGAACTGCGGACCACTGTCGGAGACTCCCGTTGAGGTGATGTCGACATACTGCGGAACGCTGCAGGCAGTGTTTATTGTTGCCGTAATGTCTGCCTGTCCGAGTCTCCCGCCTTCTGGGTCTGCAACTTCATAGACCGCAGGGCTCTCGAAGTTCGAGCCGTCCTCCATAACAGACGGTGTGTGCACGAGATGCCACCGATAGTACTCAAGTCCTGCTTCTGCAATTTGGAGCGCTCGTTCGCGCGTAAGGAGCACCCGACCATACTTGGCCTGCATAAACGTGTAGCTCGTGATGGAGCCGAGCAGCAACGTGAATATGCCCATAAAGGCAATGACGAGCATGATGGTGATGCCGCGTTCGTGGTGCATATCACTTAAGGTTTCGTAGCGCTGCCGTCGAGCGCAAAATAAGCTGGTTCGGTAATTTCCCCGGATCGACATTGACGACAACGTTCATCTCGATGAAACGCACATACGCGATGCGCGAATAATCAACGATGAGGCCGCCATTCATATCATAGTAGCGGAACGTGGTGACGCCCTGGTCGAGATTGCGCACGGTTTCTGAAACGACCGAGGATGTTTGCGCTGCGCCGTAGACGGGTGGGTCACCGGCTGGATGCGTTACTTCGCGCAGGAGAGACGTGCCGGATACGTAGTAGCGCACACGCTCGACCGACACGTCATCATCTATATCCGCGTAAAAAGTAATATCGTTGGGACCTATCGCTACGACGGGATACGCGCCATTGGATGCATACGCGGCTTCACGCATCGTTTTCACCATCGAATCTATGCCACGCTGTGCCGACGTAACGGCACTCGACTGCTGCACTGCATACGTATTGGTGCGATAGAAATACTGGACCGAGGAGACGATGGCCCCCATGGCGAAGATAAACACGGCAACAGATACGAGCGCCTCGAGTGCCGTCATGCCGCGTGATGTTGCAAGGTGTCTCATACTCAATCAAGAAGTATCGATAGGCGCGTAACCCCAGAGACGGAGACGTCTGATGCATTGTAGGTCGTGTACCCGCCTGCCGTCACCGTAATGGAGTAGGCATCACCCCCACCAGTCGTTCCTTCTCCGATGCCACTAAAGAACACTTGTCCGCAACCGTCCGTTGATTCGGTCTCATCGGTCCCCGTGCGATACAGGCGCACAGACGCACCGGGAATCAACGCCCCGCCACTGTTCCGTACGTCTACCAAAAGTGAGTGCGGCGTATGCGGTGCCACGATAACGTCCGTCGTTTGATACTCATTCGGCGCAAGGCCTTGCGGTTGTGGCGAGCATACTGAGGCAATTGCATATCCGGTTGCCGGAGCCACGGTTATCGTATACGCGTCCCATACGAGATTTGCGAGATTCACTCCGGCGGATGCCCCGCTGGTAGTCGTCGTCGAATACAAGAGTATCTGTCCCGCTGGGCCACTGCCTATGGTCTTCGTGCCCCGCACGGAAAATTCTAGGTCGGGTAGTGGTATTGGACCTGTGTCGTACGTAATGTTCCACGAGTGCAGCGCGGGGGTTTCGTTTATGTCTCCCGTGGAGAGTGACGCGTGCAGCGAAAGTGCCTGGTAGGTCGATGTCGAGACTCCGGAGAGGTCTATCGGTGGAACTGAAAATCCTGTCGAGTTGCCGGGTAGCTGCCCGTCCGGAACCAGCTCGGTCCCATCCCCACTGTAGATGCGATACCGAACGTCAGTGGAGGCTGGCCGCGTATCGCTCCAGTCTGCCTCAGTCCACGCACGAATGCCTGTTGCCGAGGCAATTGCCACCGAACGCACAGTGCCGGCCGTTGTGTAGTCACCTGGGTCCCCCGCGAGGAAGACGGAGCCGCTGGTTACGTTCACCCCTGATTGCTCTGCTATTTCTGTGGCCGAACTAAACGTGTCTGACCATTGCTGTGTTTCTATCGGTGTATAGGTGCGGATGTTTTTGGTAGCTATTGCGTCTATGGAAAACGTGGACGATGTCGTCTGGTTGAGCGCCACAGTGAGATGGCCCGGTGAGGGGTTTGTGTTCGTCGCATCAGCGGCGTACGTGCGCGCGGTCGTGTACCCTGCGCGCGTCACCGTAATTTCGTAGCCAGAACTCTCTGGAGCACCCGGTATTATCACCATGCCATCCTCGTCCGAAAATAGTGTTGTATTGATGGGTGGGGTCGTCAGCGTATTCACGATGAGAACCTGCGCCCCAACGACCGGCTGCGACGCGGCATCAATGATTGCGAGTGACAGCGTGCCTCCCGGAACCGCTTGCTCAATACCAATGGGGGAAACGCGCGTGACCAAGACAACTTTCCGAACGCCACCATTTTTTGCAAACCACGACACCTCTGCTTTCACTGTCTTAAAATCGGCAGTGACTCCATTGGAATCCGCTCCGCCGGAGCCGTCGCGTGGGTCATCAACGTAGAGGACGACCGTGCGGCGCACGTATCGAATACCATTAAGCGTCACGTCTTCACTTTGCAACAGTGTCCCCGCAGGGATGCCACCGGAGGTACCGATGGAGTCGTACGGGAGCGAGCGTACAAATTCGAGCCGCTCGTTCGCGAGCGCAATGGCCCCTGCGCGCGCCTTATTGTTGGTGACCACTTCGACGGAGAGCCTGAACGCCGCAGTAATACCGACGAACACTATCAGGAGAAGTCCTGTTGCAACAACCGTGTCTATAAGCGTCGCTCCCTTCGACGCAGGGGAATACATACCAGCATTCTAACGCGCTGGGCCCGCGGCCGAGGCAGAATTCAACACGCGCTAGATATTCTCTGAAAGCTGGTATATCGGGGAGATCATGGAGATGGCGAAGAAGCCGACGGCCCCGCCAATCACCACCATGAGGAGCGGCTCGATAATGGTCGATAGGTCTTTCGTTTTTCGATCTACTTCATCCTCGTAGAAGCTGGACATGCGCTTGAGCATTTCAGTCATCTGCCCTGTCTCTTCGCCGACCGCAATCATTTCGCCGACAAACGGCGGGTACAGATGCTCGAACCGCGCAAAGGTCGCCGCAAGCTGTTCACCTTTGCCGACACTCGCGCGCGCTTCGCGGATGACGTCGCGGAAATACAAGTTCTGGATGACGTCTTCGCAAATTTCGAGGGCAGACAAGACATCAACGCCGGCCGCAAGGAGCGACGAGAGTGTACGTGCTGTGCGTGCCGCATTCACCTCACGCACCAGCGTCCCGACGACCGGAAGACGCAAAAAGAACATATCGCGTGCGCGCATACCCATGCGCGTGCGCAGTGCCGCAAAGAATAGTCCTCCTAAGACGAGCACGCCTGCGATGGCAACGACCGTGTATTCAACAAGGAAGTTACTGAGCGCAATGATGAACTGGGTTGAGGCAGGCAGTTCTGCACCCATCTCTTCGAACGTCTGCGCCAACGTCGGCACGACCTGCGTCATCATGAGAACCCCAATCCCAACGATGGCGACGACAATGATTGCCGGATAGATGAGCGCGCCTTGCACTTTCTTGCGCAAGCCATACATGCGCTCCATCTGCTCCGCTATCACGAGGAGTGTCTTCGCAAGGTCACCGCCTTCTTCACCGGCGCGCACCATGGCGATGAATAGTGGCGAGAATACTTTATTGTGAACCGCGAGCGCGTCGTGCAAGGTGCTGCCACGGCGCACATCGGTCGCCAACTGTGAAATGACGCCAGAGAGTCGTGGATTGCGCGTCTGCCGCTCTTCAACGGCAAGCGCACGTGAAAGCGGCAAGCCCGCAGAGAGCATTGCGCCAAGATTTCTCGCCAGAAGAATTTTCTCGTAATCTGAAACCGTGCGCAGGAGATTGTTCCAGTAGGTAAATGAGAGTACGTTATCGGTTTTCTCTTCGCTCACCGAGATGATGCGCCCTCCCTCACGACGTACTAACGCATACAGTTCGTACCTATCCTTCGCTTCAACGACTCCCTTATAGACCTCGCCGTCATTCTTCTCCGCAGTGTAGATGAATTTAGCCATACTATTCGCTGATGACCCGTAGTACTTCTTCTATAGTGGTCATTCCCTGTACGGCCTTGAAAATACCGTCTTCGGCCATAGACATCATGCCTTCCTTTCTCGCCTGTTCGTGAATTTCATCGCCGGTTGCATTCCGAATGACCAGCTCCTTTATAGAGGCCGTAACGGGCATCACTTCATAGATACCGACGCGGCCCGCGAACCCTTCCGGACACTCTGCCGATGGCGTCGGCCGGTAGAACGGCACGTTCTTCCATGTTGCTTCCGGTGGGACAATTTTCTCTTCCTTGAGGTTCTTGAGAACGACACCGGCATCAACCAAATGTTCGAGTTGCGACTGCTGGTCGCGCGAAAGCTCGTATTGCTCTTTGTCCTTACAGAGTTTACGCACGAGGCGCTGACCGATAATCACACGGAGTGTGGAGACGAGGAGAAACGGCTCAACACCCATGTCTACAAGGCGCGCTATGGCCCCCGCTGCAGAGTTTGTATGCAGAGTTGAGAAGACCAAATGGCCCGTGAGCGCTGCATTTACCGCAAGATTCGCTGTCTCTTTGTCGCGAATTTCACCAACCATGATGATGTCCGGGTCTTGGCGCACCAACGCGCGCAGTCCCGAAGCAAAGGTGAACCCAATTTCAGGACGCACCTGCGTCTGATTGATGCGGGTCATCTGATATTCAATCGGGTCTTCAATGGTCGAGATGTTCACGTCAGGCGTATTCATCAAATCGAGCAACGTATAGAGCGTCGTGGACTTACCGCTTCCCGTCGGCCCCGTGGTGAGAATCATGCCCGTCGTGCGACGCGTTGCATCGTGCATGATTTCGAGTCCGCGACCGTGAAAGCCAGAACCTTCGAGCGTAAAACCGGATATATTGTCGCGTAGCAAGCGCATTACAATTTTCTCGCCGTAGTACGTTGGCAAGACCGAGACGCGGAACGATATTTTCTCTCCCCCAGCTTCGACACCAAAACGACCGTCTTGCGGAAGCCGATGTTCATCAAGTCGCATATTTGCGAGAACCTTCACGCGCGCCGTGATTGCTGGGGTTGCGTGCTTCGGCAACTCCATTGCGTCGTGGAGAATGCCATCGATACGATAGCGAATGACCAGTGTGTTGTCCGACGGCTCTATATGAATATCGGAAGCGCCCTGCGTTGACGCGTGCCGCAAGAGCGTGTCAACGATGCGCACCGCGGAGACACCTTCGGCCATTTCCTTCAAATCAGCGTTCGCGCCCTGATTTTCAAGAGTGCCGGTCTCGCGACGAATAGCGTCACCGAGATTGTCTTTGAGTCCCTGCTGATACTGTTTCAGTGCCGCTTTCACGGACGCTTCGTCAGTGAGGCGTGCTTGAATTTTCAAGTGCGTCTTCTTCTTAATGAAGTCGATAGCGGCCAAATCGTCGGTATCAAGCATGGCCACCTCAAGCTCTTCCCCGCTGTGCGCGTACGCAATAATGTTATTGCGACGAGCCACTGGCTCTGGAATCAGAGAAAGAGTGTCGTACGGAATCTTCGACGACACGAGAGAGACAAACGGAATACCGAGTATATAGGCGTAGGTGCGACGCAACTCGTCCGCACCAATAAGGCCGCGTGCAATAAGTAAGTCGCCCACGTTCTTCCCCTGTGTTTGTGCTTCCGTGACGGCAGCTTCGAAGTCTCGCTGCGAAATCAGATTCGCGTCTGCGAGAAAGGTCTTCAACTGTGCGTCATTTATATACATAAGAGAAAATCAAAGTGCGAAAGTCAATACGCAAAATGAATCCGTACGAGACGGGGAGCGCACGTGCCCGTAGTATAGCAGTCGCGAATGCAGCGATTGACAAGACAAACGAGGGCGGGTACAGTGCCTTTACCTGTTCCGGCACCCGCCGGAATTTTGTTTAAGAATAACAACATAATCCATATGGCCCTCTTAGATCTCAAGGCACTTAACGCGGCACTCGACGAACTCCAGGCGGAAAAGGGAGTTTCTCGTGAAAGTGTCGTCGGTGCCCTTGAAACGGCACTTGCTGCCGCATACCGCCGCGAATACGGAAAGCGCGGGCAAATCATTCGTGCAACCTTCAATCCAGAAACCGGCGACCTTGAGTTCCGCCAGGCGAAAATCGTTGTGGACGGCTCCTTGGTACGTGCCGAGGACGAGGAGGCAGGCGATGACGACCACCGCTCCCGCTTCAATCCAGAGCAGCACATCATGCTCGGGGATGCTCAGCGCATAAAGAAGGATGCGGCCCTCGACGAGGAAATCTCCTTCCCTCTTGAGACCCGCGAGGAATTTGGCCGTATTGCTGCTCAGGCGGCGAAACAGGTCATCATGCAGAAAATCCGCGAGGCGGAGCGCACCTCCATCATCTCCGAATACGGCGAACGCGAGGGCGAGATTGTAACGGGCCATGTCCAGCGTTTCGAGCGTGGCAACCTCTTTATCGACCTCGGTCGTGCGACGGCCATTCTCCCCTACGAAGAACAGATTCCGGGCGAGCGCTACCGTCAGGGCGAGCGTGTTCGTGCCCTTCTCCTGCGTGTAGACGAGGGTGTCCGCGGCACCTTCATTCGCCTGTCCCGTTCTCATCCAAAGTTCCTCGTGAAGCTTTTCGAGACGGAAGTCCCAGAAATGGCTCAAAATATAGTCGAAGCGAAGGGCGTTGTGCGCGAACCGGGTAGCCGAGCCAAGATTGCCGTCTTTTCGAAGGACGAGCATGTTGACCCTGTCGGCTCCCTTGTCGGCCAACGCGGTGTCCGTGTCGCTGTCGTCACCTCGGAACTCGGTGGCGAGAAGATAGACGTCGTAGAATGGTCCGAGCAGGCCAAGGACTTCGTAAAGGAAGCCCTCAAGCCCGCACAAGTCCTCGAAATTGACCTCGATGAGGCGGAAAACCGCGCGACAGTCACCGTTGCAGAAGACCAGCAGTCACTCGCAATCGGCCGCGGGGGCCAGAATGTGCGTCTTGCGGCCCGTCTCACTGGCTGGAAGATAGACATCCGCTCCACAAAGGGTGAAGCAGTCGCAGAAACCGTCCGCGAGCAGGATGTCCCAGTTGAAGAGACTGCCGAGTCACCAGAGCCAACGGAGTAGTGGTACACTCGGTACTACTTATTCGGCTAACGCACGCTCTATGAACCTCTGGCACGATGTCCCATTAGGCAAAGAATCTCCTGAAGAAATCAACGTTATTATCGAGATTCCTCGCGGCTCGAGCAACAAGTACGAGATCGACAAGGAGACGGGCCTCATTCGGCTCGATCGCGCGAACTACTCGTCTGCGCCATATCCGGTAGATTACGGCTTCGCCCCGCAGACATTTTGGGACGACAACGATGCGCTCGATGTCATGGTCCTCACAACCTTCCCGCTCGCCCCAGGCATCCTCGTCACCGTGCGCCCTGTTGCCGTGATGGAAATGACCGATAGCGGCGAGTCTGACTTTAAGATCATCGGTGTTCCCGTGGACGATAAGCGCTGGGACGATGTGAATGACGTCGCGCAGATAAACTCCCACACCATTAAGGAAATTCAGCACTTCTTTGAGACGTACAAAATTTTGAAAGGAAAGCCCGCGCCAATCACGGTACATGGCTTCAAGGGCAAGAAAGATGCAATGGCCGCCATTGAGCGCTCAGTGAAACTGTACGAGGAGTACAAGAAAACGCACGCGTAGAACGAATGTGGACAACCCGCATACCACGTGCCCCCTGGGGCACGTGGTATTGTGTATGCGGTTACTCTATCGCTACATCTATGAAGAAACTATTCGTTCTCACGTTAGCACTACTCCTCCTTGCGCCCGCAGCACATGCTCAGGAACCTGTCCCGGGAATGGCGCCTCCGGGAAAAACGCCTCTGCGTGCACTCAGAGAAAATGCAGAAATTCAGAAGCAGAAGATTCAGGAGATTAAACAAGAGGTCCGCGAAAATCGGACGGATGCGCTTGAGATGCGAAAAGAAACGAAGCAGGACGCCATCCTCATCAAACAGAAGGCACTAGAGACAAACAAAGGAATCCGAATGGAGCGCCAGGAGTTTACAAAGGCGACCATAGAGGAGCGCCGCGCGCTCCAAGAGTCGTTCAAAGCGCAGATTACTTCGGCATCGTCTCCGGAAGAACGCCGAGCCCTTATCGAAACCGCACACGCGACACGTCTTGAATTCCGCGAGCGTATCAAGTCGGATGCCGAGACCATGCGTATCGATTTCAAGACACGTCGCGAAGGTGTTCGTGAAGAAGCGCAGAATCTCGCTGGCGAATACGCACGGAACGTCTTGCGCAGACTCTTAAATGCTCTTGATGACTTCGAGTCGCTGCTCTCCCGCATAGACTCGCGCATCGTTACATTGCAGGAATCCGGCGTCGACACTGCCGCCGCGGAAGTTGCGACTGCTACCGCCGGAGCCGCCATGGACGCTGCCGCAACGGCAATTGCTGATGCACAAAGCGCGCTCGAAGCAGCCGCTGCTTCAGAAACCCCGCGCGATGAGATGGGTTCCGTGCGCGAGGCAGTCACCACTGCGGTTGACGCAGTGAAGACCGCGCATCAGGCGCTCCGCGAAGCATTGCAGTCACTGAAAGGTCTCGCGTCACCGCCCGATGATTCCGATGACACAGACGCGACGCCTGAGGACGAGACGGAGGTAGAAGACGACGCAGAGGAGGAGTCCGATGAACCTGAATCAGAATAACCATTACTCATCACACATTCATCGTATGGACGAAACACAAACGCCAAGCACCTCACCAGTAACTCCAACACCACAACCGGAGGCCGCACAGCCGCATGGCGGCATGGGTCCGATGATTGGCATTGCCATCATCCTTGGCCTCATGATTGTCGGCGGTGTCTACTTCTACGGCATGCAGCTCCAGCAGCAAGCTCTGCAGGAAGAACTCCCGCTCATTCTCGGCGATGAGCCAGAGCCAGCACCTACCCCTACTGATGATGTCTCCGCTATTGAGGCCGATATCGGTGCAGACATGAACGCACTCGAGGCTGAAATTGAAGCAGATCTCGATGCGCTTGAGGGCGCACTCTAGCCTCCCCGTTCATTGTTCCCCCACACGCGCCCCACAAGGGGCGCGCTGTCGTTGTCTCCCCGCTTGAGCCCGCGAACATACATGCTAGAGTGCGCCGCATGCAACACGTTTCCAATGTCACTATTACCACTGATGAATCCCGCTGGGAGGCGGAGGTTAAGGCTACTTTAGACGCCGAAGCACTCGTGCACGAGCGCGAGCATGTCATTAAGGAGCTGATGCGCACGACGGAGCTCAAGGGGTTCCGCAAAGGTCACGTGCCCGAAAGTGAGATTGTTCGCGCGTACGGCGAACCATATATTCTTGAGCACACCGCCGAACATGCAGTGCGTCACTTTCTTCCGGAAATTCTTGCGGCCCACACCGTGAACATCGTGGACACGCCACGCGTCGCGATTGAAAAAGTTGTCGCGGGCGAGCCACTTACCTTCACTGCGCGTGCGCCACTGGCACCAACGACAGAGGTCCCCGACTACGTCGCGATTGCTATCGCGCAGAATAAAACGCGTGAGACGGTGTCAGTGTCTGACGACGAATACAAAGAAGCAGAGATGCACTTCCGTCGCGAACGTGTGCGCATGGAGGCCATTGATGCCGGTGAGGCTCCACAGGCAGCAGCAGAAAAAGCACGCGCGCACGCGGTGGACGATTTGCCGCAGCTCGATGATGAGTTCGTAAAAACATTGGGTCTCGCCGGAACGGAAGAATTTGCGACACGCGTCCGCGAGCAGATTCAACACGAGAAGCAGGTGCAGGCGACATCGAAACACCGCACGCTCATCATTGATGCGCTGGTCACTGGTGCGAAGATTAAATATCCTACAGTGCTGAAAGAGTACGAACTCGATGACATGGAAGCCCGTCTCAAAGAAGATTTGGAGCGCCTCGGACAAACGTATGACGCGTATCTTGCGGAAACGAAAAAGACGCGTGAGGAACTTCGTGGTGCATGGGGAGATGCGGCTGATAAGCGCGTGAAAATGCGTCTCGTACTTTCGGAGATTGCTCGGAAGGAAAAGATAGAAGCGGACAGCGTGCGAGTTGATCGTGAATTCGCACAAGCGAAACAGCACTATGCGGACGCTGACGATGCGATGCTGCGCACACACATCGCGCACGCGCTGCGAAATGAAGCAGTCTTGGAATGGTTGGAGACACGCACTCCAGACGCGAAATAATCCGAGGGTGGAAAATGAAAACGGGCCCACGTGGGCCCGTTTTCTTTTGTGCAGTGCGCGTTATTGCATTTGCTTCATTTTCGACAAGTCAGGCATCGACGGCATGCCGGCAGTCATGTCCATAAATTCAACGTTCGTTGGCGGAACAAACATTGCCGCGTCAATTGTCGTCGGCTCACACGAGTAATCAACGCTCGCGCCTGCATCGAAGACTTGTGTATCTTGCATCGGCGTGTCGCTCGCGCCTGACTCCATTGCGGAGGCCATTGCTTTCACGCCCATCGGCATCGCGGACGACCACGAGTACACAACGTCACCATCTTTAATCATGTACGCAGTCATGGCGCCCGCTTGCGACATCGTGTTGAACTCACCGCGCACGTTGCCGTCGCGGACATAGACGACACCTTCCGCCGAACCATTTGGGTTTTCAGACGTTACGGTGCACTTGAACGAACCAGACATGCCAAAGAGTGAGGCAAACGTACCCCGTTGACTCGTTGGCTCGTTTGCTTCTTGAGTAACTGGCGCAGTTTCATCAGCAGGGAGCATACTATCTGCATTCTGATTTGGACTCATGGCGACCCAGAACCCGACGGCGAGTAGCGCTGCGACGACGAGGCCAATAAGCAGTTTCATCATAGACGTTGGGCTAGAGTAGTATGTCCGTGAGTATACGTCCCGAATGCCCAAACGCCAGCCTTGCGGGGATGCCCGCTCTCGCCTACCCTGTAATGATTCCATGAGCCGTTCGTCTACAGGTGCAGGGGTTGAGAGCGCGTTTCTCGCGGCGTATGAATCGCACGGGGACGCCATTTTTAGGTTCTGTGCCTTGAAAGTTTCGGACCGCGAACTCGCGCACGATTTGATGCAGGAAACCTTTGCGAAAGCATGGGATTATGCACGCAAGGGGAACCATGTGGAGGATTGGAAGCCATTCCTTTTCCGCACTGCGTACAATCTCATCGTGGACACGTACCGCAAGAAGAAGTCTGTCTCACTCGATCAGTTGGTCGAAGACCATGACTTCACCATTGTCGACGAGAGCGCGGAGACAAAGATAGACATCATCGATCTCAAGCGTGCCCATGCGGCTATCATGGAGATGGATGAAACCTATCGCGACGTCATATTGCTCCGTTTCACCGAAGACCTTCCACCCCGTGAAATAGCTAAAATCCTCGCTCTTTCGGAGAATGTCGTATCCGTCCGACTGCACCGCGGCATCAAGGCCCTAAGGGAAAAACTCAATCTCGCGCTATGAAATTTACTGACTGGTTCACACAACATAAAGACGCCGATGTCCGCGCACGTGTGCGCTCCGCGACCATGCTCCGCATGTCGGAAAAAGAGCGCGACCGCGGACGCGAGTTTGTCATGCGTTATATGGCGATGCACCCTGCGCAACAGAAAAGCACGGTCTCGCGGTTTGCATTTCTTTTTAATCCGATGCCCATCATCGCGTCTTTCCTTATTGTCGTACTCTCCGGCGTCTCCATGGTCGGCGCTGCCGAGTCTGCACTTCCCGGTGATGCGCTCTACTCCGTCAAAGTGAACGTGAACGAAGAGGTGCGCTTGGCACTAGCGACTCCGGCACAGAAAGCTGACGTTGCTGTTGAGCGTGCTGAACGACGCATCGCAGAACTCGAGACCCTAACCGCGCGCGGCGACGTCGATCAAACGCTTCGCGAAGAAATTGATGCACGACTCGACAGCCATGTGCAGGAAGCAGAGGCCGCGAGCATCACGCGCGAGACGGGCCGCGATGTTGAGCGTCGTGTCGTCGCTGTTCTGCGTGCGCACGAAGCACTTGTCGCACCCGGCGAGTTCGGCGGCGTGCAAGATGATGAACAGTTTGATCCGTTGTTGCTTTCTACGGGCGTCGTCGAAGATGCCGACGTTTCCGCGACATTCGCGATGACCGCAGAAGCGCCGGCGAACGCGGGTGCCGATGTGGCCATGCGTTCCGCTGATGCACCAACACTCATGATGGCGGCGGAACCAGTCGTCGAAACACTGGCGATGGAAACAGCCGCGCCTGAACCTGTGGAAACGTCGGCAGCACCAAACGCGAAACGCACTGCGCCAGCGATTTCAGAAAAAGCATTACAGCGTCAGAAGAAAGCCGCTGCGGAACGCATCGCAACGTTAGAGAAACTGATTGTGCGCGAAGAGAAGCTTGCCGAGAAACGAAAGAACCTACGCGACATCGCGATACTCGTTGCAGGGGTGGAGAGTGCGCGCGATGCGTTTGCGAACGCGGAAATCGCACACACTGATGGAAACGTCTTGGATGCCTCTGCGCTGTGGAACAGTGCGGTACGCATCGCCATTGATGCGCGTGAAGCATACGCCGACAGTGCGCGAAACATGAATGATGCTAAAGACGAGGATGAGAACGAGCGCGAGGTTGAAAATGAATCTAATGACGATTCCCGTGGCCGCCCACGTGTTCGAGGTGACAACTAGCAGACACCTGCGCAACCCAATGGGCGCATATCGGATGTTAGTTTTAAATAAATCGTTTTCTGATACGATGCGCCGTATGGAATACAAAAACACTCGCAGTAGCATGCTCGTCCCGATGGTTATCGAGAAGACCTCGATGGGCGAACGCGCGTATGACATTTATTCGCGCCTTCTAAAAGAGCGCATAGTTTTCTTAGGTGGTCCAATTGATGGCGACGTCGCGAACCTCATCGTCGCGCAGTTTCTATTCCTCGCTTCCGAGGATCCGAAGAAAGACATCTCCTTCTACATCAACTCCCCTGGTGGTCACGTCTCAGCCGGTCTCGCGATTCTGGATACGATGAATCACATCCAGCCGCACGTCTCGACAGTCTGCGTCGGCATCGCCGCATCCATGGCCGCCGTGCTTCTCTCGGCAGGACAGAAAGGTAAGCGTTTTGCGCTCCCGAACGCCGAAGTCATGATTCATCAGCCATCAGGCGGAGCCGAAGGTCAGGCATCAGACATTGAAATCACCGCCAAGCACATCATCGCAACCCGCGAACGCCTCAATAAGATTCTCGCAAAAAACAGCGGCCAGAACTTGAAGAAAATCGAATCCGATGTGGACCGTGACTTCTTTATGACATCAGAAGAGTCTGTAAAGTACGGCATCATCGACAAAGTACTCGACTAAGCGAAGACTAGCTCGCACTTCCCTATTGCGTCACTTCACGGTAGGATGCCGCCGCACAGAGGAGGCTACGAATGAGGGTGATGAATTCTCTGATTCCGCTCGGGTGTGGGGTCGTTGTCGTTGGTATGTTCCTGCTCAGCGCAGGTTTCGCCGTGCCAATAGCAGCCCTACAAACCCCCGGCATCGTCGCTGCACTACTGGGCTTCGGCATCATTGTCGGAGCGCCGGTTCTTGAATTCCTGTATTGGGTCTCGAAGCGCCTACGCTTCTAGGCCCCAAAGCGTGCAAAGACCCCCGGACCTTGTGGCCCGGGGGTCAAGCCTTTATACTGCGTTTACACCTTACTAAAAATATGTTTGTCACCACTGCCAAGAATCTGAATCGCACGACATGCCTAGAAAATCACGGTTTTCAGCCACAGAATAGGAATATCGAGAACGATTAGAGATTGGCGTGGGTAACCCACGCGTATGTCATTAAAACTAGCCTTTGTCCTCGTCGCCCTCTCGGGCGTTGCAGGCATAGCGTTCGGCTACTTCCTCCGCTGGATAATCTCCCTTGGCAAGAAGGGGTCCATGGAGCTCGAAATCAAGCAGATGATGCTTGATGCTGAAGTCGACGCAAAAAAAATTATCGGAGATGCTGAAGCTCGCGCCAAGGAAAAGGAAGCTCAGCTCACTACTGAACAGAAAGACCGCGAAAAACAGCTCAAGACGACAGAGGAGCGTTTGGTCCGTAAAGAAGAGCTCTTGGATACGCGCCAGGTCAATCTTGACTCCCAAGAGCAAAACTTGAGCACGAAACAGGAAGATGTCGCTAAGATGAAGGAGTCCTTGGAAACCGCCATCAAGGCCCAGCAAGAAAAGCTCGAAACGGTTGCAAGACTGACCGCCGAGGAAGCAAAAAACGAGCTCATCAAGACCATGGAGCAGCGCTACGAGCAGGATTTGGAGTCGCGCATGCACAAGCTGGAAATCAGCGGCGAGGAGAAACTTGAGAAGCGTGCCAACGAAATCCTGACTACAGCCGTGCATCGTCTCGGTAATTCTGTGGTTTCGGACGTGCTCGCCACCACCATCAGTCTGCCTAATGATGAAATTAAGGGCAAAATCATTGGTAAGGAGGGTCGCAACATTCGTACCTTCGAGAAGGCAACGGGTGTTGACGTCATCGTGGACGACACACCGGGCACTATTACCCTCTCATGCTACGACCCTATGCGCCGTCAGATTGCGCGCATCGCCCTTGAGAACCTTATTTTGGATGGTCGCATCCAGCCGGCAAAAATTGAGGAGTCTGTTGCCAAGGCAGAGCAGGAAATCAACAACATCATCAAAAAGAAGGGTGCAGAAGCAGCGTATGCGGCTCGCGTCGGTAACATCGACCCGAAGCTCCTCATGATTCTTGGCCGCCTTTACTTCCGCACCAGCTATGGCCAGAACGTACTCGACCACTCAGTTGAGATGTCCCATCTCGCGGGCATGCTCGCTGAAGAGTTGGGTGCAGACCCAGCTATTGCTCGCGCTGGCGCCCTCTTCCATGACATCGGCAAGGCCGTGGACCATGAGGTTCCAGGCACGCACGTGGAGATTGGTCGCCGTATCCTGCAGAAGTTCAACGTAGACGAACGCGTCATCAAGGCAATGCAGGCGCACCACGAAGAATACCCGTACGAAACGCCCGAGAGCATGATTGTGCAGGTGGCGGACGCCATTTCCGGCGGCAGGCCCGGCGCACGTCGTGACTCTGTTGAAAACTACATTAAGCGCTTGGAAGAGCTCGAGGCCATCGCCAACCAGCACCCGGGCGTAGAGAAGAGCTTTGCTATCTCTGCGGGACGTGAAGTTCGCGTCATTGTGAAGCCAGAAGCTATCTCAGACCTCGAGGCACGCAAGCTCGCCCGTGACATTGCTGACCAGATTGAACGCGACATGCAGTACCCAGGGGAAATCAAGATTTCCGTCATGCGGGAAACCCGCGTTATTGAGTTCGCGCGGTAATATGGCGCTGCGGGTCGGGTACCAAGGCGTTTCCGGCGCATACTCGAGCATTGCCGTCGCTGAATACTTCCCTGCCGCACAGGCGATAGGCTATCCGACCTTCGA
Source organism: Patescibacteria group bacterium (assembly GCA_021731295.1). GTDB lineage: Bacteria > Patescibacteriota > Minisyncoccia > Phycocordibacterales > UBA2100 > UBA10103. The sequence continues at coordinate 21,462 of JAKFXQ010000014.1, read as the reverse complement.
CGACGTCGTTGCCGCTCTCAAAGCAGGCGACGTCGCCTACGCGCTGCTTCCCATAGAGAATTCAACCTCCGGTCGAGTTGCTGACCTCCATCATCTGCTCCCGAAAAGTGGTCTCACCATAGTTGGTGAGCACTTTCTGCCTATTCACCACTGCCTCATCGCCCATCGCGGCACCGTGCTCCGTAATATTCGCCATATATATAGCCATCGTGAGGCGCTTGGGCAATGTCGCGCGTATATCCGAAAGCTGCGCGCTGAACCAGTTCCCTTTGGGGATACAGCCGGCGCTGTCGACCATATTGTTGCGGAGAAGAATCCTGCGTACGCTGCGCTCGCCTCATCCGCCGCGGCAAAGCGACATAAAACTGCCATTGTTCTGCAGAAGAATGTCGAGGACCGCGCGGACAACGTGACACGATTTCTCGTGCTTACCAAAAATCGCCCGTATACCGCCCCGCACTCCGACGTCATAACGAGCATCGTCTATGCGACGCGCGATGTTCCTGCGGCATTATTTAAATCCCTTGGTGGTTTCGCGACCGCAGGAGTAAACATAATAAAACTGGAAAGTTTCGTGCCGATGACACGACACGAGGAAGCATCGTTCTACGTCGAATTCGAGGGACACCCGGATTCTGACGCGGTACACATCGCGCTTGATGAGCTTCGCTACTACGCGCGAAAACTAACCATCCTCGGCACCTACGCGAAAAGTCCGTTCCGAGCCCGTTTCGAGACCAAAGTAGACAAAAAGCGCTATTCACGTCCTCGCTCTAGCATCCGTTGACACCTTGGGTAGAAGGGCCACAATGGCCATAAGGTCGAACCGTTAGGTAAACGCTTACTCGTTTAGCGCACACACTATGGCAAACAAGATGGATTTGGTAGAGAAGGTCCAGGCGACTCTCGGCGGCACGAAGGCTGACGCAGAACGTGCTGTCGAATCGATGATTGATGCCGTCACCACGTATCTCAAGAACGGTGAAGAAGTTTCAATCGCTGGTCTCGGCATCTTTGAGGCTAAGACTCGCGCTGGCCGCACCGGTCGGAACCCCCGCACGGGCGAAATGATCCAGATCAAGGCAATGCGGGTCCCGAAGTTCCGGGCATCCAAGACCCTGAAGGACGCAATCAAATAGGTCCTCTGACCTTCACAAAAGCCCGCAATCGCGGGCTTTTGTGTTTATGCACGGTCGTGTAGACTGGAGCCACGCGGGATTCGTTCAATGGTAGGACATCAGTTTTCCAAACTGAGGACAGGGGTTCGATCCCCCTATCCCGCACATGGGTCGCTCGTTGGGTGTTCTCATTGTACTTTCGACTCTCGTAGCGGCTCTTGTTGCATTCCCGCACGTAGAGCATGCTCTCCCCCCTCCTTTGGGACTTCCTACGACGCCGAGCGCAGTAGATGGTGAGTCTATTGCAACGTCTACGGAGATTGCCGTAGAAGCCGAACCGGCTGAGATGCTCATGCGCGAGCCAGAAATCACGGAGACTCCTGTCGCTGAGGTTCCGTTGCCAATTCCCGCACCAGAGCCCGAACAGACAGTGTCGAACGCTCTGTTAGCCTACTCGACTCCTGTGCGGGCTTACGAGGATATCAATACCGACATGCGCGCAGCGCTTGTGAACATTCTCTGTTACGGCACTCCCCCGCTGCGCTCTACTAGCGGAAGCGGCATCATGATTAGTCCTGACGGGCTAGTGCTCACCAACGCTCATATAGGACAGAACGTCCTATTGGAAGAAGTCGGTGCGTCCGTTAACTGTGTGGCGCGTATTGGCTCACCAGCCTTGGCTGAATGGCATCTTGAGACCGTCTACTTCCCTCCTGCGTGGGCCAAGAAGTACGCCTCGTCCATCACACAAAATCGGCCCACAGGGACCGGTGAGGACGATTTTGCGATATTACGTGTCGTTCGCGACGAAACAACCCCGCTACCTCACCTCCCTTTCGACAGTCGCGAAGAAGCCGTCTTTGGTGGTGTCGTTCTCGGAGCGTATCCGGCCGAATTTATACGAGGAAGTGAGATTCAGAGGTCACTCAATGCCCTCTCAGCCTATTCGAGTGTTCAGGGCCTATACACGTTTGTTGGCGAAACATTGGATGCGTTCTCCATTGGTTCAAACCCATTAGCCCAACAGGGCTCCTCCGGTGGCGCGGTCGTGAACGCCTGGGGTTTTCTCATTGGCGTCATAACAACACGCACAGAAGGCGCAAACACGGCCGAACGTGAACTTCGCGCCATATCAACGGCGCATATCGATCGGTCCATGCGCGAAGCAATTGGCATTTCGCTTGAGGACTTTTCACGTGAACCGTCCAGTCCGGCTGCGGCCGCAGCTGTTGCAGAGGCCGGCTCCTTCCTCGAGGCCGCCCTGCCCTAATCAAGTCTCCTTTCGGGACGCCGGGAATCGAACCCGGTCTACATGGTCCCAAACCATGCGTACTGCCAGTATACGACGTCCCGAAACGAGGCTCGATTTATATGACTGCTACCAGAACAGCAGGAACTATACACTATTTTCTCGTTTTGTGTTTATAGTACCTGCTCGAACAGTTCACATCGAGCTCTCCTAGAGCCAGCATCAACGAGCACGGACAGTGCATCGATGACGAATTCCCTGCTGTCCTTGTGCTCGTCCATGTACAGCTGTGCAGTTCTCACCACCCTGGCCATTTTCGCCTCCGTCGCCCTTTCTAGCGGGTTCGTCGAGCTTTCACGTGAAATGTTTTCACGTGAAAGGTCGGCCGCGCTTGATTTGACCTCTATGAAGTGAACGACACTTCCAAGTTCCGCGATAATGTCGATCTCTCCCCACGGACGCCTTACGTTGCGATGGAGTATCGCATACCCTTTCTGCTTTAGGTACTTGCAGGCAATGTCCTCGCCAATTTGCCCCGTGTCATTCATACTCTCGTGGATTTCACGTGAAATGCCAAAATTGTGGTACTAAGAAACGTAATTAGCCGATTATGGCCGTAATGGGCCATAATTCCTTAAGGTAACGTACATGTACGTATTGATTGTCCATGTCCTTTATCCACATGTCCACAGACTTGTCCCCAGTTTTGAACATTTTCGGTGAGTCTTTGCGGGGTGCGGCTAGGCCGAAATAGGGCAGGGAAGTCCAGTTGATATGCACCGCATTGTGTGAGAGGATGTGCGGACTGCGGGCATGGTTAAGTGGTATAATGCGTCCTTGCCAAGGACGAGTCGGGAGTTCGATTCTCCCTGCCCGCACCACATTGGTGCTCTCGCCAGGATTCGAACCTGGAATAGCAGTTCCGAAGACTGCCGTGATATCCGTTTCACCACGAGAGCGTCTCGCTATGATACCTGTCTTTACGCCTAATGCTAGAATTGACTTGTGATTGCCTCGAGCCGTATACCTGACGTGGTTCGTTCGTGCCATGCAGCGCTAAAAAACGCAGGTTTTGAGGCCTATTTGGTTGGCGGCTGTGTGAGAGACTTACTGCTGGATCGCGAGCCCAAAGATTGGGACATTACGACGAACGCGCAGCCAGAGCAGATACAGGCGCTCTATGAGGAGACCTTTTACGAGAATGACTTCGGGACGGTGGGCATTGTCACCACATCTGATAACCCTCGACACAAGGTCGTCGAAATCACGCCGTACCGAAAGGAAGGGAAGTATTCGAATGCGCGACATCCTGATGACGTGACTTGGGCCGAAACACTGTCAGAGGACCTCGAGCGGCGTGATTTCACAATAAACGCCATGGCATATGAACCTTCTACGGAGGCTCTTGTTGATTTACACGGGGGGCAAGACGACTTGCGCAGGGGAGTCCTCATTACCGTCGGTGGCGCAGTTGAGCGCTTTTCGGAGGATGCACTGCGGATGCTGCGAGCCGTACGACTGGCCTCCGAACTCGGTTTTGCGCTAGATGGCACGACCGCTACCGCTATAGCCACCTGCGCACCAGAATTGACGAAGATTTCGCGCGAGCGTGTCCGTGATGAGCTTACCAAGACATTGGAGAGTGACCGGCCCATGCAGGGCCTGTATATGGCTCAAAAGCTTGGCCTTTTGCGTTTCATGATTCCCGAGCTGGAGGAGGGAATTGGCGCAACTCAAAATCAAGCGCACTCCTTTGACGTATTCGAGCACTCGCTACGCACCCTTCAGCACGCAGCTGACAAGAACTGGTCCCTCGATTTGCGCCTTGCGGCTATGCTGCATGACGTAGGGAAGCCCGCGAGCAGGGCCTGGTCCGACGAGAAGAAAGACTGGACCTTCTACGGACACGACGTAATAGGGGCAAAAATGGCAAAGCGCATCCTCACCGACCTCAAGTACCCTCGCGACACCGTAGAAACAGTGACCCTCTTGGTGAGGTGGCACATGTTCTTCTCAGATCCGGACAAAATCACACTTTCTGCAGTACGCAGGGTCATAGCCCGAGTGGGGACGCATCGCATTAAGGACCTATTGAACCTGCGCGTATGTGACCGCATAGGTACGGGACGCCCCAAGGAACACCCATTTCGACTACGAAAGTACATGTCTATGGTTGACGAGGCCATGCGGGACCCGATTTCCGTGCAAATGCTGGCGATTAACGGGACCGATCTCATGAGTATGGGCGAGGCACCTGGTCCACGCTTAGGATGGCTCCTTCACGCACTCCTTGAGGAGGTTCTGGACGACCCGGCTAGGAATACGGCCGAATATTTAGCTCAGCGAGCGTCAGTATTGGCTCAATTGACCGACGGGGAACTTGAAAAAGTGGGCAAGCAGGGCAAGGAGCGAAAAGATGAAGAGGAGGAGCAGGAGATACGAGGGATTCGTGCGAAACATCACGTTAGCTAGCATAAAAAGGGAGATCCCCGCTTCACTTAGTGGATAGGACATTTCCTATCCACAGTCGTAAAGCGGGGAATCTTTTTCTTAAGTGAATGCGTAACATTCACTTTTCTCATTTTCCTTTTTTTGTCTCTTGGACTTCTTCCGGTTAAGCCAGCAGTACGTTTTCCAATTGTTAGGCGCTGTATAGCTGCCAATGATTATGGTGTGTACCTGCTTACCTGTCCTATTAAAGAACTTGGAAAATGCTTTAGGATCAAGCAGTGGCTCAATCCTCTGTCCATAAGAATATCGAAGTGTTCGTAATTGTAAAGGACAGTGGTGTGGATAACTCACTGATGCATCCAAGAATGTCCTTTATGAAATCTCTACGGAAACTGGGCAGTGATCTGAGCCGAGCGTGTCGGCGTGAATGCTGGCCTTCTTTACCTTGGGCACGAGCCGTTCGCTGACAAATATGTAGTCTATTCGCCAACCGACGTTTCGAGAGCGCGCGTTTCCAAAGTTGCTCCACCACGAATAGTGCCCATTACCCTTGTGGAACAAGCGAAACGTATCGACAAATCCCGCTGTGTGTATTGCGTCGATGCCCGAGCGCTCCTCCTTCGTAAATCCATGGTCTCCCTCGTTCTGTTTCGGGTTTGCGAGGTCGTCTTCAGTATGAGCAACGTTCAAGTCCCCGCAGAATATGACGGGCTTCTTGGCATCGAGCCGTTTCATATAGGTAAGGAAGGCGGGGTCCCAGTGTTTGTGGCGCAGGTTGAGACGAGAAAGATCGGGTTTCGCGTTAGGCGTATAGACGGTGACTACGTGAAAATTGGGATATTCGGCCGCAAGCACGCGCCCCTCTTTATTAGGATTGCCATACCCGTCGCCGGAGAGGGTGTACTTGGCGACTAGGTCGTCCGGCAGGCCTAATGTGAGTGAGAGCGGTGCCTCTCGGCTGAAAATGGCAGTGCCGCTGTATCCTTTGCGCTCGGCAGAGTTCCAGTACTCGTCGTAGTCTGGAAGGTCAACTTCTGACTGGTGCCGCTCGGCCTTTGTTTCCTGAAGGCAGATAATGTCGGGCTTAAATGTGTTTACAAACGGCACAAATGCTCCCTTTCTGTGTATTGCCCGTATGCCGTTTACGTTCCACGAGACGAGTTTCATGCGGGCATCATATCAGCCCCGACGTTTCCCATGGAATGCCCGATGTACCTCGAGGAGGCGCTTGTCGGTCACGTGGGTATAGACTTGGGTCGTAGCAATGTTCGCGTGTCCCAACAGGGCCTGTACGGAGCGCAGATCGGCGCCATTTTCGAGCAAATCTGTCGCGAACGAGTGTCGAATGACGTGCGGCGTCACTTTTCGAGTGATTCCTGCCTTGATTGCATGCTGTTTCACTATGCGCTCCACCGAGCGGGGCGTGAGACGCGTCGAATCCTTACCCTTAGTCTGTCCACGACCATATCCTGCAAACAGCGCATCGCTCATATCCTCGCGTTTCTTTATGTATTCCGCGACCGCCTTCTTCGCCCCCGGAGAAAGAAACACGACCCGCACCTTGTCGCCCTTCCCGCGCACAGAAAACTCGTCACGAGAGAGGTCCAAATCGGCACTAAGACCACAGAGCTCAGAAACGCGAAGGCCTGTGGAGAACAGGAGTTCGAGTATGGCTCGGTCGCGAAGCGCCTTAGTGGAGTCGCCAACGGGACTCTTCATGAGACGGTTCAGCTCATCTGCGGTGATTAGGTCCAAATCTCGTCCTCCCACCTTGGCAAGCTCAATGCGTTCAGGGGAGAGGCACTCGATTCCTTGTTTCCGTATGTATTTAAGGAACGCACGGAGCGCGATGAGATAGTAATTCTGCGTCTTGCGCTTCATGTCGCCGGCGACACCTGGCTGGCGATTGAGCCACAAACGGAACTCGCGAACGACCTGTTCGCTCAATTTAGCAGGGGACGTGACTTTGGTGTGCGTGAGAAAGCGGGTGAGGTAGCGGTCATAGTTTTCAACCGTCTTCACAGAACGCCCCTTCTCGATCTCGCAGTACTCTAGAAATTGCTGTTTTAACGAGTGAAGGTCCTGTGCCATGGGAGCATTCTATCAGTTGATATTGTGCGACATACAGAAGCGCCGCCCGTGGGCGGCGCTTTCACAAACAGAATGCTGGGTCAGCGGGGAGACATGTCCCCGGGTCGCACAATCCTTCGCGTCCGGTACGTGTACCCGCGGTAGCCATCGCGATAGAGCACCTTGATGGGCGTTATGAATGTCGGGATGTGTTCCATGCCCTTCACAATGAGGGAACGTTCCGTCTCCAGCGACTCGTACGAAGCGAGAACCCCTGCATGCGGTTCGCACACCGTTTCGCCGACCTTCTCATTCACTTTCTTCATTGCAGCATAAGGGTCCATCCCATTGCGGCCCAGGTACCGTATGAGCAACTCGAGATGCGCTTTCTCTTTGCAAATGATCTCGTGAAAGTCCGTACCAACGAACAACTTGTCGCCTATCATCGTGAGACTCCTCTGGTTGCCCCTTAGCAATCTAGTCGACCCCAGTCCTAGAAGCAATGTGGGCGCTACTGCAAGTATCGCTTCTTTTTCAACTTGTCTGGCAAAAAACTCTCTGTGTCGTACATGTCGTACCCTTTGCCGTACTTCAGCTCCTTCATTAATTTCGTCGGCGCATTGCGCAGCTTAAGAGGAATAGGGAGGTTGCCGAGAGCACGAGCGTCTTCGAGTGCAGATTCAATCGCATCGTAAGCACGACGATCTTTCTTGCACGTCGCGAGATATGCAGCGCCATGCGCGAGTGAGATGCGTGCTTCCGGATACCCAATACTACGCACCGCCTCGAATACAGCATTCGCAACGACGAGCGCTGTCGGTTGCGCGAGTCCTACATCCTCGCTCGCGAATATAACCATGCGTCGCGCGATGAACTTCGGGTCTTCGCCGGCGTCAATCATGCGGGCCAAATAGTAGAGAGCAGCATCAGGTTGTGACGCGCGCATCGACTTTATGAACGCGGAAATGGTGTTGTAGTGCTCTTCGCCCTTTTTGTCGTACCGAAGGTGCTTCGATTGCACGGCCTCCTTGAGGGTGTTGATGGTGATTGCGCCGTAGAGACGCTCGGCCGTTTCGAGTATGGTCAGGGCCTGACGCGCATCACCTTGTGCAAGCGCAATAAGCCACGCCCGTGCGTCTTTCGGAACTTTGAGTTTCGTGCGCGCGATAATACCCTGCATTTCTTTCTCCGAGAGTTCGTTCAGTACAAAGACGCGGCAGCGGGATAAAAGTGGTGCGATGATTTCAAACGACGGATTCTCAGTAGTTGCGCCAATGAGTGTGATGTCTCCGCGCTCCACGAAGGGAAGGAGGAAGTCCTGCTGCGCTTTATTAAAACGATGAATCTCGTCTACGAAAAGCACGCGTGGTTTCTGTTTCACCAGTGTTCCGCGCGCGCCAATGACCCGCTTAATGTCATCCTTTCCCGAATCCACTGCAGAAAGTTCGTAGAACTCGGCGCCCACCGATGTGGCATAGATACGCGCGAGTGTCGTTTTGCCGCATCCTGGCGGGCCCCAGAGAATGAACGAGAACAATTCTTTACGCGCAATCGCCACGCGCAACGGTTTACCAGCGCCGACGAGATGCTCTTGTCCGACGAACGAGGTCAATGAATCAGGTCTGATGCGCGATGCGAGAGGCTCCATGAGTGCAGTATGCATCCGCGCGACACACTCTGCACATAATGCCGCATTCACCAGTTGCACATATCATGACGCGCGTTATTCTTTAGATATGTTCAAACTAATTGCCGGACTCGCCGCAGTCCTCATTATCGGACTTGGTGCATACTTCTTCATGTCATCTAACTCTGAACCAGAAGTCTCTGCTGAAAATCAGCCAGCAGGCGAACTTCCTACCGATAAAGTAGAAGGGCAGGATATCGTCGTCGGCGAGGGCCGCGAGGCTGTCCCGGGCACTCAGGTTACTGTTGATTACATTGGGCAACTCCCTGACGGCACCGTCTTCGACTCTTCGGAGACTTCCGGCCAGCCGCTGGTCTTCACCCTTGGCGCTCCCGGCATCATCGCGGGCTTCCAAATTGGCGTAAACGGCATGCGCGAGGGCGGTGAGAGGGCTGTCTATATCCCACCGGCCCTGGCCTATGGCGATCAGGCGGTTGGCGCTATTCCGGCAAATTCACCCCTCATCTTCCGCCTAAGGGTCATTTCCGTGACCGACGCTCCTGCAGAAACAGCGCCAACAGAGTAGATTCCGGCCGCAAAATAGGCCCTAAACGCTTGCAAACCGCCTTGAGGCGTGCTATCGTACGCCGCATGCTGACGAAGCAGAAAAAGAAGAACGAGATTAAGAAGACCCAGCGCCACGAGGGAGACACAGGCTCTCCTGAAGTGCAGGTCGCTGTTCTCACACGCCGTATTGAAGAACTGTCGGCGCATTTGGATAAGAATCGCAAGGATAAGAGCTCGCGCCGTGGCCTTTTGGGTCTCGTTGCCACCCGCCGCAAGCATTTGAAATACCTTGAGGGCACCAATAAGCGCTCCTACAACTCGCTCGTCAAGAAGCTCGGTCTCAAGAAGTAAGCAGACCCGCCTCTCCTCGTCAGCGCCACTGTAGTGGCATTACTAACGTATACTGGGACTTATCCCAGAGACTGTTATGAGCACAATTAAACATCCGGAACAGCGCGTCGGTGTCTTCATCGATACGCAGAACCTCTATCACAGCGCTAAAAACCTCTACCATGCGCGCGTTAACTTCGGCAACGTCCTCAAGGACACCGTCGAAGGACGCCGCCTGGTGCGCGCCCGCGCCTACTCGGTTACGACCGAAAGCGGGGAAGAGAAGGGCTTTTTCGAAGCCTTGGCCAAAGTTGGTATCGAAATGATTACTAAGGACCTCCAGGTCTTCTATGGCGGTGCCAAAAAGGCCGACTGGGACGTCGGACTTGCGGTTGATGCTATCGTTGCCTCGCCAAAACTCGACACCGTCATTCTCGTTACAGGCGATGGCGACTTCGTCCCCCTCGTCGAATACTTGCAGATTCATGCAGGGTGCCAGGTAGAAGTAGTATCCTTCGGCCGCTCGACCTCGGGCAAGCTGAAAGAGGCTGCCGATGACTTTTTGGATCTCGACTTGGAGCCAAAGCGATACCTCTTAAACTACCGCCCGACTCGTCGCGCTCCTGATCGCGGCGCGAAAGCCGCCCCTGACGCGAAGGCTACGGCAGACCGTGAATCTCTAGATTTAGGGTAGAACGCTGAATATAGCAGAAAAAGCCCCGGCAATTGGTGCCGGGGCTTGTGTCCTATTTGTGGGCAACAAATCGTGCCTTACCCAGACTTCTCGACAGTGAGAAGCTTGAGAACTTCGGCCCAAGATTTGCCACGATTCCAGCACACCACCATGGTGTCGCCGACCGCAAAACCACCATCCCAGGGACGGAAGGCATCGACGGCCGCTGACGCCGGATGGTGATGATGGTTGGTATCGGTGACGAGCCCAACCTTCTTGACCCCTGCCCGCATGGCCAGCAGCACAAGAAATGTGCCGAGCGGCAGCTCTAAATCCGCAAACTCTCGCGGATCAGCAAGCAACTGCAGAGAGGGTGGCATCATGAGATCTGACAGAACAGCATCAAAGTGAGGATGCTCTGTCATCTCCTCCGACGCCTGTTCATCGAATCTGTCGTGGGCCTCCAAAAAGGCATCCCACTTATCGGTGTTTCGATACTGCTTCGAATCACACGAGAAGCCAGCTGCCTCCAAGAGTTCCTCCAAACGTTTCTTTGCACGCACATAGTCTAAACGCGGAGTGAGAGCTCTCTGCGCTTCGTCGTACGAAGACGCAAAGATAAGCTCGTGACCTTCCAGCTGTTCCTGAGCAGCTTCACGGTTGGCCGCAGAGTCGTCGATGATGAGAATGCGCACGATGAACCTCCTTGGTGTGCGTAGGGCACGGTTGAACTTGATTAACCTTGATTATTGTAGCGTGGTAGAGCAACTATTGTCAACGAATAGTTATGACAATATTATTGATAGAATATCCTTTAAATACATGATATTATGGTTACATGTCACAGAATCCTGATGATAAGAGGGTGATTAAACAGCTTGAAGGCATAGGGTTAAGCGAAAAGGAGGCGAAGGTGTACTTGGCACTTTTGCCCTATCGAGACATCGGTTCCACCAAAATCATCCGTGCAACCGGATTACATGGGCAATTCGTCTATACCGCCCTTGCACAACTTGAGCAGAAGGGGCTGGTGAGGCACGTGATTCAGAATGGCCGAAGGAAATTCAGTGCAAATGCACCGAAACGCATACTCGCCACGCTCGAAGAAAAGCGATTGTCTGCACAAACGATTGTCCGTCAGCTAGAACAGCGCTTCTCTGGCGCCCATGAGCAAGATTTCGAGGTCTATCAGGGAGACGATGCCTTTGTCGCGCATCAGCTCGAAATGATCCGAGGTCTCCCTACCGGTACGACAATCGACGTGATCGCGAGTCAATCAGAACGATACATGGCAACATTCGATAGTCTCGGGCTGACGGACGAATATGAAAAGGTGCGAATCGAGAAGGGGATTCAGGTTCGGTACATCGGATCGGAAGCACAGCGAGCGAGGCTTGAGATTATGGACAAGAATCGGCCTCTTTGGACGTATCGAATATTTCCGGGTCAATCGATAGGCATAACGAGCACCGAAATTCATCCAGAAAGTGTCACTTTCGTTGTCTATGGCTCCCCGATTCTTGATTTCACCCTCCTTAGCAAGGCGGTAGCGGATGGCTATCGCGAATTCTTCAACGCGCTCTGGAACGTGGCGAAACGGTAACGATTTGCTATAGTGCGCGTATTAGTTCTTAGCGGTGGCGGCTAGATAGGCAGTGGTCGAAAGACTCGACGCTGAAATCTGGTCGTCACTATTAGTGACATGCAAAAGAAAACAGAGTACTCCGTAGAAATCGGGGGAAAGACATTAACTGCCGAGTTTAACGACTGGGCAGACCAAGCGAACGGCTCGGTGCTGATGCGCTACGGTAACAGCGCAGTTCTAGCGACGGTCGTAATGGGAAAGAAAGAGTCGAACCTTGACTACTTCCCGCTCTCCGTCGAGTACGAGGAAAAGTTTTACGCTGCGGGCGCCATATTGGGCTCGCGCTTTATGCGTCGCGAGGGACGCCCGAGCGATGAGGCGGTTCTTTCGGGCCGCATTGTTGATCGCACCATTCGCCCTCTCTTTCCGAAGGGACTGAAGAAAGATGTGCAGGTCATCATCTCTGTGCTCTCTATCGAGGAAGATGACACCGACATTCTCGCCGTTAATGCCGCATCGCTCGCCATCGCGACGTCAAACATTCCTTGGAACGGCCCTGTTTCTGCGGTGCGCATCGGACTTGAGGAAGGGAAGAGTGAATTCATCGTGAACCCGACGTACAAAGAGCGCGACGAGGCAGGCGACCCGAAAGCAGTGCTGGACCTTACCGCCTGTGGTAAAGATGGCCTCATCAACATGATTGAAGTAGGCGCACGCGAGGTAACGGAAGAAGTGCTCGCAAAGTCTCTCGCGAAAGCATCGGAAGAAATCGAGAAGCTGCAAAAGTGGCAGGCAGACATTGTTGCCAAAGAAGGTGTCGCCAAAATTGAATTCAAAGCAGCGGAACCAACGCCGGAGATGGAATCCTTTTTCAAGGAGTTCGTCGCTCCGAAACTCCTTGCGACGAAGGGCATGCTCGGCAAAGAAGATATCAATGCATTCAAGTCAGAATGGATGAAGGCGGCGCTCGAAAAGATGCCAGAGGCATCGCCAGGGCTTCTCGACTCCGTCTACGAACACAATCTGGACGCGTACGTGCATGACCTCGCCATCAAAGAAGGCAAGCGCGTGGATGGGCGTGGTATGGACCAAATTCGTTCGCTGTTCGCACAAGCAGGCGGCGTCTCTCCCGTCATTCATGGCACAGGCATCTTCTATCGCGGGGAAACACACGTCTTGGCCGCGCTCACGTTGGGTGGCCCAGGGGATGCACAGCTCGTGGACACCATCGAATCACGCGACATGAAGAAGACGTTCATGCTGCACTACAACTTCCCACCTTTCAGCGTTGGTGAAACCGGCCGCTTTGGCGGTATGAACCGCCGCATGATTGGTCACGGCGCACTTGCTGAAAAGGCACTGCGTGCAGTCCTCCCGACAAAGGACGCGTTCCCGTACACCATCCGTATCGTTTCCGAATGTCTCGCCTCGAACGGCTCGACATCGCAGGCTACCGTGTGCGCAGGCACACTCGCACTTATGGATGCCGGCGTCCCCATCACCAAGCCGGTTGCGGGTATCGCGATGGGCATGATGTCGGACGCAAAGGCCGGTGTGTACAAAGTGCTCACTGACATCCAGGGACCGGAAGATCATCACGGAGACATGGACTTCAAAGTTGCAGGCACTGCAGATGGTGTTACCGCAGTACAAATGGACGTGAAAGTTGAAGGCGTGCCAGTGAACGTGCTTGTTGAAGCCTTCACGCAGGCAAAGAAAGCACGCCTCGAGATTCTGAATGTCATCACGCAAGCGATTCCTGCGCCACGTGCTGACATCTCTCCACGTGCACCGAAGATACTTACTATCAAGGTCAAGCCTGACCAAATCGGTCTCGTTATCGGTCCTGGAGGAAAGACCATCAACGGCATTCGCGAGAGAACGAAGGCGAGCGACATCACCATTGAGGAAGACGGCACAGTATTCATTACGGGCACGAATGGTGCCGCTGAAGCTGCGCACCAGGAAATCTATGAACTGACGCGTGAATACATGCCGGGCGAACGATTCGATGGGGAAGTGACTCGTCTCATGGACTTCGGCGCGTTCGTGAAAATCGGCGTAAACGCAGAAGGACTTGTGCACGTATCCGAAATGGCGCCATTCCACGTAGACAAAGTGTCAGACGTCGTTGCTATTGGCGACATCGTCCCCGTCGTCTTGAAGGAAGTAGACGAAAAAGGACGCTATAATCTGTCCATCAAAGCCGCGGACCCGGAATACGCTACGCGTAAGGGCGTAACTCCAGGAACCGGCGAAAGAAATCATGGCGGAGGAGAGCGACATCATGGCGGAGGAGGCCGGGGCGACCGGCGCCGATTCTAATCCGCAGGCGGCGTCTACTCCTACACCGGCGCCTGCAGCAATACCTGCCACTGCGACTATTCCTGCAGCCGCATCTGTCGCTGTCCCCACGGCTAAACCCGTCATTCCGAGCACTCCTGCGCCGCATCCACTAGCGGCGACCATGGTTATGCCGCGAACGCCCCCGCCCGCGGCACCAGAAACGGAGCCCGCCCCTCCACCTGCGCGTCCCATGACCGACGTTCAGGCGGATATTGCGAAAATCCTCGCGGATACAAAACTTCCGGAGCGTCGTGATGATGTTCGCGGAGGAGCTGACGCTGCGCCACGAAAACCAGTCGTCCAGCCGAAACCCGCGCCGGCTCCGAAAAGCAGTTCAGAAGACGCGCCGAAACAGGAAGGTTCCGTCTTTCCGGTGCGCACCTTTCATCACGATCTCCAGACGGTCGTTAAAGACTCGCAACTGTCCTTAGTGCAGGCCGCAGCGCTGGAAGAAGACAAGCGCGCTCATCGAGAACCGGAGCCACAGTCAGTGCACGCGGCAACCGTACGGAGTTACGCCGCGCCCATCATGCTCGCGCTTTCATTCATCGCGCTCGGCATTTTGCTATTAGGTGCCATTCTTTTCATCGTTCGCGAGCAAACGGTGGGGGATTCGTCGCAATTCGGGACAAACCTCATATTCGCCGAACAATCGGCAGCATTTCCACTCGTGGAGAACCCACAAGACATCAAGCGCTCGCTGGCGGCGGCGCGCACATCAGGCGGGCTCACACTCGGCTCCATCACACGCCTCGTCCCCACCACTGACGAAACAGACCCGAACACAGGCGCACTCATTGAGCGCGAAGCGACAGCGCAAGAATTCATTCGCGCACTCGACATGCAGATACCTGAAGAGCTCGTGCGGACCCTCGAAGATGAATTCTTCTTTGGTTTCCACTCTGTGGACGAGCAAGCGCCGGTCTTAGTCTTTCGCATTTCATCCTACGAACGCGCATTTGGCGGCATGCTGGCGTGGGAGAAAACGCTAAATACTGACCTCGCGCCGATTTTCACGGGCCTCTCGCCACTCATCAAGAATGCGGAAGGTCTGGTCGTCCAGAGAACTTTTATTGATACGGTTATCCAGAACTTTGATGTCCGCGCACTGAAGGACGACGCGGGGACCATCCAGCTCTATTACTCCTTCCCGACACGTTCTCTCCTTATTATTTCTGAAAGTCAGTACTCGTTTCCGGAAGTGTTGAGCCGATTGCGAGCAGAGCGCAAAATCTAGCCACTCTTTACAGCCTCACTGGGGCCGGTACACTGCTTGCATGAAACACCTCACATCTGATGACATCACTCAGCTTACGGTTCTCTTAGAGAACGAGAAACAGGAGCTTGAAGCATCGCTCGCTGAACACGGACGGAAAGTGGGTGGCGATTGGCAAGGCACCGCGGCAGGCTTTGAATCTGACGAGGCCGACGAAACGGATACAGCTGACAAAATGGAAGAGCTTGCAACAAACGTGCCTCTCGTAGAAACCCTTGAGAGTCGCCTTGTGGATGTTACTGATGCTCTTATGAAGATTGAAAAGGGTACGTACGGCATGGATGAAAAAACCGGAGAGGCCATCTCCATTGAACGCTTGCGCGCGAATCCGTCGGCACGCACTGCGCTCTAGTAGGTATACAATGTTCGGGTGAAGAACCCCGAGGTACAGTCCGGGTTCGCCCGAGTGTACGCGGCACAGCCGGGCTTGCCGCACGCGCACAAAGTCACTATCGAATGTGACATTGTGCGCGGTTTGCATGCGTTCACGGTGGTAGGCCTCCCCGATAAAGCAGTTGAAGAATCAAAAGATCGTATCGCGGCTGCCATAAAAAACTGTGGGTACGAATCGCCCAAACGGAGCAATAAAAAGATTGTCCTCTCGCTCGCACCCGCCAACGTAAAGAAAGAGGGTGGTATTTTTGATTTGCCGCTCTCCATCGCATTTCTGAAAGCATCGGGACAGGTCACTGCGGCGACGGACAAGATGTTGTTTGTCGGCGAACTTGGACTCGACGGCACGGTGCGTCCCGTTGCAGGAACCATTTCCGTCGCGGCACTTGCGCAGAAGCATGGCTTTAGTGTACTCGTCGTTCCCGAGGAAAATGCAGATGAAGCTGCGCTCATCAGCGGTCTCACGGTATACCCGGTGGCTCACCTCAAAGAGGCCTTGTCTCTCCTCTCGGGCAAAAAGGCGACGCGTCATATACACAAACACGCAGCAGCATCAGACACAGAAGATTCGTTCGACATTATCCGTGGTCAGGAGCACGCAAAACGCGCGCTCACCATTGCCGCGGCCGGTATGCACAACATCGCACTCTACGGCCCGCCAGGCACAGGGAAGACGTTACTTGCCCGCGCGTGCGCCGCAGTACTGCCCGACCTTAACGAAGATGAGATGATCGAGGTCACGACCATCCATTCACTCGTTCGCGAAATGCGCGGCGCGCTCTGGCGCCCACCGTTTCGCTCACCGCACCACACTGCGTCATACGCATCGCTCATTGGTGGTGGCTCTGGCTCCGTCCGCCCTGGGGAAGTTACGCTCGCGCATCGCGGCATCCTCTTCTTGGATGAATTCCCCGAGTTTCGACGCGATGTCATACAGGCGCTCCGCGAGCCCATGGAAGACGGTGTCGTGTCCATAGCGCGCGCCGCACACAATGCGACATACCCTGCACAATTCATGATGGTCGCCGCGCTGAACCCCTGCCCGTGTGGGTACTGGGGCAGTGCCCGCTGTGAATGCATGCCGCACACGATAGAAAAATATCGTCGCAAGATTTCCGGGCCCATCGCGGATAGGATTGACGTCTGGGTGTCGGTGCAAGAAATGCCGGTCGAATCACTCTCGCTTCAGAAAAAACGGGTGGCAGGAGAGACGGTGCGCGTGCGCGAGAGTATACACGCGGCGCGAGAACGACAACGAAGACGCTTCACTGGCACGAAATTGAGTGCAAACGCGCACATGACTGCACGCGAACTCGAAACGCACGCACGCCTCGAAAGCGATGCTGAAAAACAGCTCGTTGATGCCGCGAAGCGCCTCAAACTCTCACCGCGAGGCTATCACCGCACGGTCAAACTCGCACGCACCATCGCGGATTTAGCAGAAAGCGACACCATACAGGTGCCGCATATGCTGGAAGCTCTTCAGTACCGAGCACGAACGCTCTAAATTAGAGGAGGGAGCGCATCAGAGGAAGCAGATGCCGCAGTGCGTACAAAAGGTTGAGTGACATAGATTAGAACGGGTTACGTGGGCCACCACGAATCTCGAAGTGGAGGTGCGGGCCGGTTGAACGGCCAGTATTGCCGACGTACCCGATGACCTGGCCCTGCACTACACGCTGACCAACGCCAACGATGATTTGGTTCGCGTGCGCATACAAAGTCTGTGTGCCGTTGTCGTGGCGGACTACTATGTACTGACCGTAACCACCATTCCAGCCCGTTGCGCGAGCGACAATCACGTCACCAGAGGCTGACGCCATGAATGGAGTGCCTGCCGCGGCGCCAAGGTCAACGCCGTTGTACCCATGGACGCCCTGTGTGCGGACACCCCCGACCAACGGACGCATGTAGAAGCCGGAGTAGGACGAGGTGGTGCTGCCACCGGATGCGCGGGCAGTCGCAGAACGCGCCGGTACTGGCGCCGGTGCCGGCATCGCGATTTCTCCGTTCGGAACGATGATTTGATCTCCCGCCGCGAGCATTTCAGATGGGAGGTCGTTGTAGGAGATGATTTCACCTGGGTCAGCATGAAGTGCCTTCGCAATGGACGCCAACGTGTCTCCCTTCTTCACGGTGTACTTAACGCCCGTAATTGGGAGGATGGTGAGGGTCTGGCCAATTTTCAGGGCACTTCCACGCTTCAAATCGTTCGCCCAGACAATCGTATTGACCGTGACATCGAACATCTCGGCTATGTGGGAAAGCGTATCCCCCTCACGCACGACATAAATGCTGATGGTCGAGTTCTTCGGCCTGATGATGTCCGCGCCTGCCCCCGAAGGTCCTTCTTCAGGAAGAAGCGCCGAATCATCAACTATCGTGACGTCACCACCGCCCTTCGATAATTCTTTGGCGGAGACCATGTTGGACTGCAAGAGCGGCATGGTCTGTGCATTCGGCATGGACGGAATAAGCACTGCCGCATGCAGCGTCTGTGGTTCGAAACCACCCCAGAGCCTCGAGAAGAATCCCGGGGCTTCGAGGGCGAGCGCGTCTGTAGGAACAACGGCCCCCGTCACTGCGATAAGTGATATGAAGGACGTAACTGCCTTTCGGCGCACTCCACTATGTGGGACCCGCGGCATGCCGCGTGTCGTTGTAGGGTTGATTGCTATACGGTGGGGGCTGTCGAGGTGTTAGCCGCAGACAGCGTCGACGTGTACTCGCCGGTGTACGGGACCCTTACGGGAACCGGCGGAGGAGACCATCCTGTGACATGTCGAGATGACGGATCCGATCGGGCGATCGTGAATGAGTTCGGTAAGTACCCGGACCCGGCCACCGTCATTACTGTAGTCGGTAGGGGTATCCCGTCAACGGGGGTTAAACCAGGCCAGTGGATAGGGCTGGTGTCAATGGTTTTGGGTACCATGCTATAGTGCCGCGATGGAGCACCTAAAAGGCCTCAACCAAGCCCAAAAACAGGCCGCGAGCCATGTCGACGGCCCCCTTCTCATAGTCGCCGGGGCAGGTGCCGGAAAGACCAAGACCATAACCCACAGAATGGTTCATGCGGTGTGTCAAGGGATTCCGGCCTCCTCCATCCTCGGGGTCACGTTCACGAACAAAGCAGCGGGGGAGATGCGTGAGCGCGTTCGTGCGCTTTTGTCACAGGAACGCCCTGACGAGTGGGGCGAGCCCACCATCGCCACGTTCCATAGCCTCGCAGTCCGCCTTTTACGTGAGTTCGGTGAGAGGATTGGCGTCCCCCGCGGGTTCGCCATATGGGATAGGGACGACAGTATGAAATCGTTGAAAGCGATTCAGAAGGACCTCGGCGGGGACATCGAGCCACGAAAAATACTCTCGGCTATTTCCGCGGCAAAGAGCGAAGGAAAGGACCAGAAGGCATACGCCGCGAGCGCTTCCAGCTACATGGAGCGCGCCATCGCGCGGAGCTGGGAGAAGTACGAGGCGGATGCTCGCGCGCATGACGCGCTCGATTTTGATGACCTCTTGTTGAAGACGGGCGAATTGCTGCGCGACCCAGACATCATTGCTCGCCTTCAGGAGCGCTATAGCCACGTCACTATAGATGAATACCAAGACACCAATGCAATCCAGTATGAAATAGCACGCCTCATAGCAGGACCGCGCATGAATATTTGCGCGGTGGGTGACTTGGACCAGTGCATCTATACCTGGCGCCAAGCGAAACTGGAGAACCTGCTTTCATTCGAGAAATCCTTTCCGGGTACACTCGTTGTTACCTTGGAGCAGAATTACCGCTCGACGCAGACTATCCTCGCCGCGGCGAACGCGATTATAGAGAAGAACACCAATCGTCTTCCCAAGCGACTCTACACAGAGAACGGAACAGGAGAAGCCATCACGCTCGCGGGTCTTGCTGATGAACTAGATGAGGCGCGATATATAGCATCTTCCGTTCGCGAACTTCTCGCGAGCGGAACCCCCGCGCAAGAAATTGCCGTTCTGTTCCGTGAAAACTTTCAGTCGCGCGCGCTCGAAGAAGCATTCATCCGTCAAAATCTTCCGTACCGCGTGCTCGGCGTACGCTTCTTCGAGCGCGCTGAAATAAAAGACGTCTTGAGCTACCTTCGTGCGGCACTCAATAGAAAGAGCACTATTGATATTGTTCGTGCTGCCGGAGCTCCGCCGCGCGGTATTGGGAAAATCTCGCTCGATAAGTGGCGCGAAGGTGGGTTGGATGGACTATCTGGCACTGCTCAGGCGAAGATGCGCACGTTCCTGTCACTCTTGGATCGCATCAAGGCGTCTATAGAAACAGCGCTGCCGTCTGAAACCATCAGATTCGTTATTGGTGAGAGCGGCATGCGCATGAAGCTCGCCGGAGGTGATGCGGAAGATCGCGAACGCCTCGCGAACATGGAAGAGCTCGCGTCGCTCGGCGTTTCTTACGATGCTATGCCACCACGTGAGGGAATTGAACGATTACTGGAAGAAGCTGCCTTGATGAGCGACCAAGATTCCTATGATGCAGGCGAGGGCGCAGTTTCCTTGATGACCGTCCACGCGGCCAAAGGTCTCGAATTCGAAGCTATTTTTGTTACCGGCATGGAACAAGGCTTGTTTCCTGCGATGCGTGGAGATGACCGTGACCCCGAAGAGGAGCGGCGCTTGTTCTATGTGGCAATGACACGCGCGAAAAAGAAGTTGTATCTCACGTACGCGCGCTCGCGCCTGAAGTACGGTTCGCGCGAATACGGGCTACCTTCGGAATTTCTGGATGATATTGACCGTCGCTTAATAGAAGAAGACTTGGCATTTGGTGTCTCGCGTCCGCGCGGCGGAGGTGGAGGGATACTTGATATGTATGAAGACGAAGACACGATTAGATAAGCGGCCACGGAGAGGCGCGAAACTGGGGCAACACTTCCTCACCAATGCGCATATCGCGCACGTCGTTGCCGAGAGCGCCGGCGTTGCACCTGGCGTAGATGTTCTTGAAATCGGCCCAGGAACGGGAGCGCTGACGAAAGAAATTCTGAAGCTCGGTGGTATCGTCACAGCAATTGAGAAGGATTCTGCGCTCGTCGCACGTTTGCGCGAGACGTTCGCGGAAGAAATACGAAACAACACGTTTCGCCTCATCGAGGGCGACGTGCGCGACTGCGACCCACAGGCGCTTTTCTCTGGCGCGTATGTATTGGCCGCAAACATCCCGTACTACATCACTGGCGAAATCATCCGTCGCTTTCTCACTGCGTCGCATCAACCAACACAGATGGCACTGCTCATTCAGAAAGAAGTGGCACAGCGCATCGTCGCGCGAGACGGAAAGGAAAGTATTCTTTCGCTCTCGGTGAAAGCATACGGCACGCCGAAACTAGTACGCACCGTCTCTGCGGGCAATTTCAATCCGCCGCCGTCAGTAGACTCGGCAATTCTTCAGGTCTCTGGCATTTCGCGCTCCTATTTCACGGACATCAACGAATCGCGTTTCTTTGAAGTCGTTAAGGCCGGTTTTGCGGCCAAGCGCAAAAAGCTTGCCGGAAACTTGCGCGCGGTGATGAAAAATCCGGACGACGCTCTCGCGTCATGCGGGATTGTGCCGAATGCGCGCGCAGAGGACCTCACGCTTGCAGAGTGGCAGACGTTAGCTCGTCAATAAACCTAATTAAATGTATCGGGGCACCGCTCGACGAGTCGCACCCCTTGTTGCACCAACTGTTCACAGGTGAGGCTTGGATTGTCGCACGGGTCGTTTTGTGAATTCGCCGGCGGTACGGTAC
>JAKFXQ010000001.1 GCA_021731295.1 Patescibacteria group bacterium | reverse complement strand
GAGAGCGCATCCAGCGAGTGCCCGCGCGGTAAATCATTCTCGCCGAAGCGTTGCCTGCGCGCGATGATTTCTGCATCGGTAAGGCCACGCTCTGTAGTGTCGAGCGCCAGATACGTGTCTTCAGCGGAGAGCGACCAGACGCTGGGCAAGGGGAAGGTAATTCCCGAAAGAGCACTTTTCTGCGGATCCATCGCCATCAATCGTAGCATGTACGCGAAAGCATCCGCCCGCGCGGATGCTTTCGAATCTCGAATCCGGAGAGGTAACCTGTTCTCTCTATAGTGGGACCTAACGGACCCTAGTTGATGGTTAGGAACCTCCTCCTGGGTGAGTCCTTTAAGTGTGGCGCATATCTACCACACGTCAAAAACGATTTCATCGCTCACTTGCGTGGTGGGTTGTGGGAAACCCTGTGGATAGTGCTGTGGAAATCCACTGCGTAGAGACTAGGATAAGAATGTGAAGAAGAATACGCCGGCAAGAAGGATTCGATATACACCGAAATAGGTGAACGAATGTGTCCGGACGAATGCGAGCAAACTCTTCATGGCGAGCATGGCAACCAGAAACGCTGTCACGAAACCGGTCGCGAGGAGCGCAAACTCGTGCAGTGTGAATGTGTGCGACGTTTGAGCAAGGTCAAAGACCGTTGCGGCTAGCATGGTAGGAACAGCTAGAAGGAACGAGAACTCGACAATTGTGGTGCGGGAGAGGCCGAGTGCTAGGCCGCCGATGACGGTCGCTCCGGAGCGCGAAACCCCTGGCACAACGGCGAAAGACTGGAATATGCCGATGAGTGCGGCGTGACGATAGCTCAGTTTGCTCGTACCTTCCGGCGCGTCGCGCCGCAGGTATTCAAATGCAATCATGATGAGTCCGCCGAATGCGAGCGCGATAACGACGACGAGCTCATTACCAATCAGATACCCCTTGATGAATTCGTAGGCCACAAGGCCGATGACAGCAGTCGGGACGAAGGCGACAACGAGCCGCTTCAGTACCTCGATATCCAGGAACTTCCGCGGAAAAAGCGCGAGCACGGCGAGTACGGCGCCCAGCTGAATGGCAATCTCGAAACTCTTCACGAATTCCGTATGCGGCAGGCCGAGTGCGCTGGATGTCAGTATGAGGTGGCCCGTGGAGGAAACCGGTAGAAATTCGGTCAGACCCTCGACAACTCCCAGAATGATGCTCTCGAAGAATGTCACGCTCAATAGTGTAGTCCGCGGATGACAGCTTTGCTATAGTGCGGGGATGGTACGTCTCGCGATACTCCTCTCCTTCATCGCACCTCTGTATGCAGCAGCATTCGAGATGCGGGCATCAGACCAAGTCAGCTTGCTCGCGTCAGAAACGA
Source organism: Patescibacteria group bacterium (assembly GCA_021731295.1). GTDB lineage: Bacteria > Patescibacteriota > Minisyncoccia > Phycocordibacterales > UBA2100 > UBA10103. The sequence continues at coordinate 65,042 of JAKFXQ010000001.1, read as the reverse complement.
TTGTTGATGATTTGTATGCTGCTGGCGGTGCCGTCTCGCAACTAGGTACGGTGCGTGGCGACTTTTTCGCCACCGGTGGTCAGGTGCTGTCTCAAGGACTTGTCACTGGCGATATGTTCATCGCCGCAGGTGGTGTCACGACGGTGGGAACGACGACGGACGATGTGCGCATTGTTGGTGGGAACGTCACCATCCACGGCGCAGTCGGCGGAGACCTTCTTGTTTTCGGCGGGCACGTCTTGGTTTCGGGGCCAGTAGCCGGCGATGTCGTTGCATACGGAGGAACGGTCCGCATAGATACGCCGATTCGCGGCGACGTGTACGCGGGCGGAGGGACGGTGGAGCTGAATTCGTCCGTCGGCGGCGATGCGCGCATCGATGCGGAAAAACTAATTCTCTCCGACAGCGCATCTCTCGCTGGTGCTCTGCGCTATTCGGCAATTTCCGCGATGCAGAAAGCGGCTGGCGCGACCATTGCAGGCGAAGTCACGTTCACCCCGCGCCCGAATGTCAGGGAAGCAGCAGCACAAGGATTCATCGCGTTTCTATCCGTCTGGTTTGTACTCAAATTCCTAATGCTCCTTGTTGGCTCACTCGTCATTTCGTATTTCTTCAATTCGTACGCGGTTGACCTTATTGGGCGCGCAAAGGCGCGACCGGTGCAGGAGTTCGCGCTGGGCTTAGCGACGATGATAGTGCTTCCGGTCATTTCCATCATTCTCATCGTTTCAATAATTGGTTTACCGCTCGGGCTTCTTGGCATTCTGGGATTTTTGGGCCTTGGCGTATTCGCACACCTCATCGGTCCGATTCTCTTTGGCAGCTTCTTATACTCGTGGATATCAGGAAACGCCCCGAAAGTGACATGGAAGACGACTACCTTGGGTGCGACAATCTTTTATCTCATTTGGTTTGTCCCTATCGTCGGCTGGCTGGCGCGCGCCTTCTTTATTTTCCTCGCGCTTGGTGTCGCAATAAGTTTTAAATGGGACATCGCGCGTAAGTGGCACTAGGATCTCGTCTTGTAGTTATGCACAGCACGATGCGAAATGCATCTATCGCGCGCGCGTAGAATGAGGTATTAGCAACCGCGCGTGTGCGCCGCGCAACTAACCCATTCATATGGGCAATATACGTTTCGGAGCGCGTCGGGGGACCGTGCTCACCATAAGTCTGCTCGTTCTTGCGAGCATGCTTCCATTATTCGCCGACGCGAGAGGAGATAGGTCAGGCACCGATATCGTAGAACGTTTATGTGAGCGACAAGACAGACTTGGCGCCCGCCTGATGCAACCGATTATCAATCCCGATATTTGTAATCCGCCGCCACCGCCAGAAGAACCAACGCTGACGTTCAGCGCGAGCCCGATGACGATTACGGAGGGTGAGTCATCCACGTTGACGTGGGATTCGACTGATGCGACGTCGTGCACTGCAGCAAACGATTGGAGTGGCGTAAAAACAGCAGATGGCAACCAAGTAGTGACACCGGAAGAAACTAGTACCTATGCACTTGAATGCACGGGCCCGGGAGGAAGCGTGACGAAATCCGTTACGGTCACGGTCAATGAGCCGGTTCCACAGCCGACCATCACGCTCACAAAGACAGTCGTCAATGATGACGGTGGCGCCGCATCAGCCGCTGCGTTCCAGGCAAAGATTGACGACGTAAACGTGTCTTGGAGTGTTGCGCACACTGTCTCGGTAGGCGCACATACGGTAAGCGAGGTTAACATTGCGGGATATACCGCCGGAACCTGGGGAGGGGACTGCGCCGCAGACGGCACAGTCACCGTGGCTTTGGGCGAAAATAAAACGTGCACGATAACCAATGATGACCAACCGGGTACCCTGCGTGTCGTGAAAGTAGTCGTGAACGACGACGAGGGCGATGCAATGGCGAGCGATTTCTCGTTCAGCGTGAACGGCGGTTCGGCCACTGCGTTTGAGGAAGATGGACAGAATGACGTGTCGGTAGATGCTGGCACGTACTCCGTTGTTGAAACAGCAGCGGACGGATATGCGGTGAGTTATGAAAACTGCGCGGATGTTGTGGTAAGTAACGGCGAGACGGAAATCTGTACGATTTCGAACAACGATATCGCTCCCGAAGAGCCAGTCCTGCAGACGATAACGGCCCTTGTCGTCGCGGATGATAGGTTCGACACGCTTGAGGCAGCGGTTATCGCCGCAGGTCTTGACGATGATCTAGCTGGCACGGGACCATTTACGGTCTTCGCTCCAACTGATGACGCATTCGCTGCGTTACCGGAAGGAGTGCTTGCGGCACTGCTCGCTGACATTCCCGCACTCACAGACGTGCTCTTGTATCACGTCGTCTCCGGAAAACTCATGGCGGCAAATGTGGTACTTGCCGATATGCTGACGACACTCCTTGGTGAGACGGTAGATATTACGGTAAACGAGGATGGTGTCTTCGTGAATGATGCCGAAATTATCGTGACCGACATTGAAGCAAGTAACGGTGTCATTCACGTCATAGATACTGTTCTTACTCCTCCGGCAGATGAACCAGTGCCGGGAGACCTGCTTATCACTGAAGTTATCTATGACCTCGGCGAAGGACAGGGGGAAGAGCCTGGTAATGAGTGGGTCGAAATCCACAACGGTACCGATGCAGACATCGACCTCTCGGGCTACGCCATTCATGACGCGGCCAACTCTGACGTCTTCACAGAAGGAACGGTGCTCGCTGCAGGGCAATACATGATTGTCACGGCGACTTCGACGACCGATGATTTCTGGACATTCCCAGAAGGAACGATGGTCTATGTGATTGGGAACTCGATAGGCAGCAATGGTCTCGGCAATATAGGTGATCGCGTTGAGCTTCGCAACACAGAGGCGGCACTCGTGGATTCCGTGAGTTGGGGGACAGACGTAAGTGCGTTTGACCCATCCGTCGCCATCATGCCTGCGGGCAGTTCAACTGCGCGTACGACACTTGTGGACACGGATACTGCCGCCGACTGGGCAGAAAATGTGACGCCGAATCCAGGAGCGTAGACTTTATCAGCAACAAACTCGAAGGGCCGCCCGGTTTTGCCGGTGCGGCCCTTTGTGTGAGATGTGGTCTCCTTCGTTAGGCTGTCGCCATGTCCGCGGCCCGCACGTTGCGGACGATTCCCATCGGAATCTGACCGGCGCACTGAACGAGCTTGTTCGCGAGCCTGCGTTCGGCAGCTTCAGATGCCGCTTCTTTGCGCTGTGGCCGGCGTGTGCTCTCTTCGCGCGGCAGTCGCTCCGCGGGTTCCAGTGTCCGCAAGAATTCATTGCGGGCCCGATCCGTCAGCATGTTCAAGGGCAGCCGCAACTTCTTTTCGCCACGGGTGAGCGAGACGGAGACGAGGTCGCTGTGCTCGTCCACATCTTCGCAGTACGGGTCGTCCATGTACAGTCGGAGACGCAAGAGTGGGTGCCCGATGAGTGCTTGGTGCACCAACACGGCGATTGCCATGTTCTGCACATTCAGAAATCCGAGGTTGCGCGCCTCGACCCCAATGTCGAGAACCGTTGCGACGTCGAGACGTTTTTCGTGGATAGGCATTCGCTTGTCCTCCAGGCCAAACCGATACAGATGAAACGGTGAACTTTCCCCGCAACGATACTATCATTTGTCAATATCTTTCGCAACACGCCCCTCCAGGACCTCTGGGGAGAGCAAATCGATGCCATTTGCACGCATGAATGTGTACGTTGCAGCCGCCCCGATGAGGCTCATGGCACCCAAGGTGAGCCCCGTACCGTACCAGTTGCCTTCGACGATGTACCCGCCGGTCGCAACCAAAATGCTGCTCGGAATGAGGCCGACACACACATGAATAATGACGAAAGGAATGTAATTGATTTTCGTGAGTCCCGCGGCGTACGTCGCCAATTCAGGAAGCGATATCATCATGACGCGGGCGACGAGAAACCCGCGCAACGAGCCCATGAGTTCCAGTGCACGCGTGAGAAAGGCGGTGTCATTTCCCAGGAAGCGCTCGGTCAAGGCACGTCCCCAGATGCGACTAATCCAAAATGTAACCGTGCCCCCGATGAAGTCTCCAATGACGACCAAAAGCCAGCCTGTCCAGAATCCGTAGAGTGAGCCAGCGAGCGGATAGAGCAATCCGCCGGAGAGCGGTGCAAAAATCATTGTTGAGGCTTTCGCTGCAATCAGGACGAGCCAGCCCCACGGGCCGGCGTCGTGTACCAATGCTCGCAGCTTTTCATCACCAAAGGCGTGAGCAATGACGTAGAGCGACCCGAGCGCAAGCGCAAAGAAAAAGATGTTGCGCAGGGTGTCACTCGTCGCAATCGTGTACAATCGGTTCATACAAGGTGAGATACTAGCACATATGACTGTTGAACACTTAGCGGTGCGAACGCACGAAAAGATGAAGGATGTGTTGATGGACCCGGCAGCGAACGGTCCCGACACGCACTACTACATGATTCGTGGTGGGAAGGACGTGCGGAACATTACCGTTTGGGAACCGGGCACCGTTGCGGGTGAATACATAAAAACGTACGGTCACTATCACATTGGGCAGTTGGACGAGACATACTGGGTCTTACACGGTGACGGCGTTGCGCTCATTCAGAAAATGGTTGAAGAGGGAGGTGCGTCGGTTCCAGAAAAGCTCGAACTCTTTAAGGCGATTCAGGTGAAAGCGGGTGACAGTGTATACATGGCACCGGGGCATGGCCACCTTGTGGTAAACGTGGGGAAAACGTACTTCGTTACTGCCGATGACTCACCGGTTGATTTCGGTGACAAAGATCCGGTTTCGATGCCCGGACACGCGGATTACGAAATGGTGAAAAAGATGCGCGGATTCGCGTACTACGTAGTCGAGCATGAGGGAAAGCCCGCGCTGAAGAAGAATCCGCTCTACGCAGAAATCCGGACTGAAGATTTTGGCGGACTGCCCGTCGTTGACTAGAGGAGTCTGCGGGTAATCGCAATGTGCTTCTCTGCTTCGAGCAGCGTTTTTTCCATGGCATCAACCGACTCGATAGGGAACTGACCCGTCGCTGTTTCGTTTGAGAGCATAACGGCATCCGCTCCCTGCATGACGGCAGTGACGATATCCGTCACATCCGCGCGCGAGGGACGGTCCTGGTCAACCATGGACGAAAGCATTTCAGTGGCCACTATAACGGGGCGTTTGCCGCGTCGCGCTGCCTTGATGAGGTCTGCTTGCACAAACGGAATGGTTTCTAGTGGAATTTCGTTCCCCAAATCGCCGCGCGCAATCATGATAGCGTCAGCGACTCGGACGATTGCCTGTATATCTTGGAGTGCTTCCTTACGTTCAATTTTTGCAATAATTTTCGCACGCCCCCCGTGTCGTGTGATTTCTTCGCGGAGTCGCTCCACGTCTTCCGCGCGTCCTACGTAGGATTGTGCGAAGTACTCGATCGCGTGCTTCACGCCGAAGGCGATGTGCTCGCAGTCTCGTTCGGTGAGGAGTGGTCCCGTGCCAGCGTGATGTTCCTGTCCTTCTTGCACGCGCGGCCCAGGAAGATCGAGGATGATGGGTATGTTTCGTCTCAGTGCCTGCGCTTCTGCACGCAGTGGCGCGATGAAGCTTTCATACTGCTCATGGTCGCCCCACGCACCGTTGAGGCGCGCGACGTCCATACCCGCATCCAGCATCATGCGAATTTTTTCGCGTGCACCAGATGCTGGCCCAATGGTTGCTATGAGCTGTGTATCCGAACGGTCATGTGTGCGCTCTATCATGAGAAATCTCGACGAGACGTTCATATTTTACCTTACGTTCAGGCGCAGACGGGGCCCCTGCCTTCAGTCCATACGCGCCAAAGGCGTACGCTACATCTGCAATGAAGTCGTCGTGTGTTTCGCCAGAACGATGGGAAACGATGCAGTGAACGCTGTTCTCGCGCGCTACTTTCATTGCTTCGATGGTTTCCGTGAGCGTGCCGATTTGATTCGGTTTAATGATGACGGCCTGGATGGCATGCTGCTTCGCGGCTGCACGAATACTCTCCGCGTTCGTTGTCGTGAGGTCATCGCCAATAAGAATGAATGCTGGTTGTGCCGTTTTGAGTGCAGCGAAGTCTGGTACTGCGTCTTCGTGAAATGGATCTTCAAGGAAGATGAGTCCATGCGTCTCATGCAGTGAGCGATAGTGCGCGCTCAGTGCCGCCGTATCGTACGACTCGCCGAGAACGTGGTATGCGCCATCGTTGAAAAAAGACGAGGCGGCCGCGTCAGCTCCAAGGGAGAGTCCCGGGATATTACACGTGCGCACCGCTTCACCGAGGAGCGCGAACGGTTCGTCTATGGAATTCACGGAGAATGCGTAGCCTCCTTCGTCTCCGCGACGCGCAAGAATGCCACGAGCTTCAAGTATGTCTCCGAGAACGCGCTCAACCTGCTCTGCTTGCTGGAGTGCTTGGGCGATGTTATCCGTTTCGGTGACAATCTGGTGCTCCTGGATAGGGGAGCCGCCCTCGGCGTGCTTGCCGCCGTTAATGAGATTAACAAAAAGGCGCGGTGTCTCGCGCGATGGCATCATGGACGCAAGCGATCGCAGGTGTGCGACCAGGGAAATGTGTAGTGAGGAGGCGGCGGCCCGCGCCGCGGCGATGGAGACGCCGATGAGCGCATTACCGCCCAGGCGCTCCTTGCGAGGCGTGCCGTCGAGCGAAATCAGAAGCTCATCGAGTGCACGTTGTTTGGTAACGTCGGTGCCACTGAGCGCGGGGGCAATCTCGGATTCGACAGCATGTACGGCTCGGGTAACGCCGCCATCGTCATCGCGGAGTTCGTGCGCTTCACGCGAACCGGTGGATGCGCCGCTGGGCACGTCAAACGCACCGCGTGCGTCTCCAGCTTCAACGATAATGCGCAGCGTTGCCTTCCCGCGTGAGTCGCGGATACGTTCAGCATGAATTGCGGTGATGCCGTTCATACACTCAGAAGGACGAATAAATCGGAGACATTCGATTCGAGTGGGCCCGTATCAATAAGGTCATGCGTCTGTGCGAAGAAGGCGTTCGAAGTGAGTGATGGGCGGTACATGTTTGGAGTAATTCCCAGCTCGTGCGCGCGGGTGAGTGTGAGCGAATCGGCGAAAGCGCCCGCATGGACACTGTTGTCGTGACCATCAGAAGCGAGGGCCGCGAAGACGTGATGTCCAGAGAGTGTTTCGAGCGCAGCGAGGGCCGTATAGCTACAGCGTCCACCGTCGCCAGAGCCGACTGCGGGAACGGCGAGTCGTGGCTCTCCGCCAACTAACACCACTGCGTGCGGTTGCGACGCGCCGAGCATGCAGCTGACCAGTGCATCAGGTGTGCTGTACGGGTCACACTGCGGCAGAATCGCGTGAAAGCCCAGTTCGCGCGCTGCATGTGCCATGGAATGGAGCGCTGTCTCGTTGCTGGCGAGAAGGACATTCGTCACTTTCTCAAAGTACCGCTCCTCTTTTGGTGTCTCGGTCAGCGCATACTCACCGAGCGAGTACTTTGCGATGATGCGCTGTGCATCCTCGGTGGTTGTTGTATCACGATACGTCGGGCCTGATGCGACCGTTTCCGGGTTCCCGCCCGGAACGTCGGAAAAGATGAGGCCTACCACCGTTGCTGGATAGAGCGCCTTGGCCAGCCCACCTCCTTTCAGGTCGGAGATGTGGCGGCGCACGACGTTGAGTTCGTCGATAGTGCCTCCCGTTGGAAGAAATGCATCATACAGACGTGCTCCTTGGTCGCACTCGCCCGCGCTGGAACAGAGCATTGCGGAACCACCGCCTGAAATGACTGCGATGACCAAGTCCTTATCCGTAATCTGTGCCCCAATCTCCTTCATGTGCTCGCTCGCGCGAAAATTTTGTGTCGACGGAAGCGGGTGTGAACCTTTGTAGGTGGAAACGATTTCACAAATGTTGTCTGAAAGTCCAACGACCGCGCCGTCTTTCACGCGATGACCTAGGATGGACTCAAGTGTTGCGGCGGCTGTGCACGCCACTTTGCCGCAGCCGACAATGTAGACGTGTTCGAAATGGGCGAGGTCGTAGGTGTGTGCGTCTGGGTGCGAGAGACTGTGCGTCGGGCGAATCGTGAGTACGGTCCCGTCTATGTGCACGCTTGAACGCACAACGTGGTCGGTATCGATTCCGCGCAGTCCAGATTCTATGATGCGCAGCATCGTTCGCCGTCCCTCGGTACGGCCGAGTTCCTCTGCGTTCTGCACGATACTCATAGTGCGACGGTATTCTGTGGCGTGCCCGCAATAGCTGCCTGTATGTTCGCGACCGTGACCGTCGCAATCTCACGCTTTGCTTCTTTCGTATTGAACGCGATGTGCGGTGTGAGAATTACGTTTGGCATGTCGAGGAGTGCGTGTGCCGCGACGAGCTCTTGGAACTCGTTCACGTCCTGGTGCGATTCGGAGAGGAGTGATGTTTCGTCCATGAGTGCACGTTCGCCTTCTATAACATCGAGTCCTGCGCCAGCGAGGTGTCCGCGCTTGAGCGCATCAACGAGCGCCTTGGTATCCACCACGCCGCCGCGTGATGTGTTGATGAGGTAGGCTCCGGGTTTGCACTTCGCGAGAATGTCGGCGTTAAAGAGATGCTGCGTCTGAGGCATCAAAGGTACGTGAATGGAGATGATGTCGCTTGCGGCAACAAGTTCCTCAAGCGAGCAATACGTGCTTCCAATCTCCTTTGCGAATGATTCGTCTGGGAAACTGTCGCAAATTTCTACCTTCATGTCGAAGCCGCGCGCAATGCGAGCCATGTTCTTGCCAATCTTGCCGGTGCCCACGACGCCGATGGTTTTTCCCGCAAGGTCGAATCCCTCAAAGTCTTTCACGTCGGTTGTGCCGTCGGTGCGTAGGCGGTCATACGCAGCGTACGCCTTTCGTGAAAGTGCGAGGATGAGCGAGAATGCGAACTCGGCGACCGTACGCGTCCCATAGGAGGGTACGTAGGTAAGTGTTATGCCACGCTCCTTACACGCCGCCTTGTCTATGTGATCAAACCCCATGGAGCGCGTCGCAATCGCCTTAACGGTCGGCATTGCCGCAATCATCTCTGGCGTGACCGAGGAAGAGACGAACACTGAGAGAATGTCAGCATTTTGCAATTCATCTCGCACGGCAGTGAGTGGCGTGTCGAGAAACGTGAGTTCATGTTCGGGTAATTCGCTACGGTAAAAGTTTTGCTCGTCCGTTTCGACAGCATCAAAGAGAATGCGCATGACGGCAGTATACCGCATGCGCATTCGCGACCCCGTAGGGTCATCTCGGCTCGTAGGGCCTTTGCCCGCTGCCAGGACAGAATTCGTCGCGTCGGCGATTCTTCCTTACTATCCAGCGTTTGTGGCCGCTCGCCACCCATTCGTCAACGCGATCCAGTCGCGCAGGGACGATTTGACGACACTCGGGGCACAAGACCGTCTCACGTTCTCTCGTTACGCACATGGCGCTCCCTTTCTGCTGCCTCCTAGCCATCCGTACGTATAGCGCGACAAACTGGTCTGCGCAATGCCGTATACTAGCGTGATGTCATTCCCGAAGGGTTTCTTCTGGGGCGCCGCAACAGCGAGCTATCAAGTAGAAGGCGGCATTGAGAATTGTGATTGGGCGGAAGCGGCACGAGAAGGACGCGTGCCGGTCTGTGGTGCTGCGTGCGAGCACTACGCGCGCTACGAAAGTGATTTCGATATCGCCAAATCGCTCGGGCACAATTGTCATCGCCTGTCTGTTGAATGGGCGCGTATCGAACCCGAAGAAGGAAAGTTTGACGCTAAAGAAATCGAACACTACCGCAAGGTCTTGATGGCACTGCGTGCGCGGGGGCTTGAGCCTTTCGTCACGGTCTGGCACTTCACCTTACCGCTGTGGTTTGCACGGACGGGTGGCTTCGAACGAAAGGATGCACCCGAAATCTTCGCTCGCTACTGCGGCCACGTCGCGCGCGAACTTGGTGACTTATGCGCACACTTTGCGACGATGAACGAGGCGATGCCGTTTTCTTCGAATGGGTGGCGGCGCGGCACGTGGGCGCCATTCAAAAGTTGGCCTGGGATAGAAATGGCGCTCTCCGGAGTTCCTGGTTCTATGCCGGATATGAAGAAAGACACCAGTTTCCGGAATATCTATCTGTATTTTCGTGTCATAAAAAATCTCATCGCTGCGCACAATGCGGCGTATCGCGAGATGAAACGGGCACAGCCCTCTCTCGACGTTGGGCTTGTGCACCAAGTTATCCTCTTCCATGACGATGGAAGGCTCAAGCATCGCGTTCTTGCGGCCGTTCTCAATTGGCATTGGACGCACTACTTTATGTCGCGCGTCGCGAAGCAGTGCGACTCTATCGGAGTCAATTACTACCTCCACAAAAAGTTTGGCGACACGCGTCAGTACTCGAAAACCGACATGAACTGGGACATTTATCCCGAGGGCATCGAAGAGGCATTAGTAATGCTGAAGCGCTACGGCAAGCCGCTCTACGTGAGTGAAGCGGGGATTGCAGACGAGAAAGATGTGAATCGTGCCTCGTATATTCGTGAACTCGTCTATGCGATGGAGCGAGCGCGCGAGCGCGGCGCGGACCTTCGCGGCTATATGTACTGGTCACTTCTCGATAATTACGAGTGGTCGCATGGATTCGACAAGCGCTTCGGACTTGTCGCGATTGATTACGCGACGCAGACACGAACCATTCGACAAAGTGCGTATGACTACGCGCGTCTAATCAAAGAGAAATCGACCTAGAGGCGTTTGCGCTTGAGTCCTATGTGGTAGCCGATGATATTGATGACGGGATGGAGTAACCCGCCAATCAGGAGTGCTGCGAAATAGACGGCAGGGGAGAACATGTACAGTGGCGTGAGAAACACGAACGCACCCAGTATCCAATCAATCTGGTCAAACGGCATCCAAGATTCTCCCGGTGCAATGCCACGCTGGCGCTTGAAAAAGCTCTCTATAGCGTCACCGACGAGTGCTCCCGTCCCCAGAAGGAGCCCAAGGAGGATCGGGTCCACGGCGGCATAATCGATAAGCGCGTATTCAGCGAACAGTGGTGCCGCGAGAACCTGTATCCAGGCGACGAGAACGGCAGCACAGATTCCGACGACAAGCCCGCGCACCTTCTTATTGTCACCGAACACACGTCTATTGCGGTAGTGTCTTCCCAAATCGAGCGGGGTAGAGAGAAACGTGGCGCGGCTAAAAAAGACGGGCGCCATGTTCGCGGCCGCTGCTGGAAGGAGGAGAAGGATAGTGCCGAGTACTATCATGTGGGGCGATTATACCCGTCTCGGGCGTTGCACCAAGGGTATGGGCTTTGAGCACGGTAGAATACGCGGATGGAGCTCTGGATTCTCCTCGCGTTCGCCGCGCAGTTCTTGTACGCGGTCTCCATTCTCATTGACAAGCATATTGTCATCCGCGCGCGTGCAATAGGTGAGCCAGCGGCCTACGCATTTTTCTCCGTGCTCTTTTCTGCGGTCGTAGCGGGATTTGCACCCTTTGGGTTTGTGTCGTGGCCCACGTGGTCGCTCATTGGCATCGCGCTCATGAACGGCATGGCATTTTTCACCGCGCTTTTCACGCTCTACTCGGCACTCAAAATCGCACGCGCCTCAGATGTTGCTCCTGCCGTGGGAGGAATCTCTGCGCTGACGACCATTGTCCTCTCGGCACTCATTCTGCACACGGATGTCGAAGGATTCATTCTACCGGCCTTCCTCCTTGCAATCGGCACGGCGATTATTTCGCACTTCCACTTCTCTCGCAGTGCGCTCCTCTACACGATCTGTGCGGGAGTCGCGTTTGGCTCGACCGTGTTTCTCTCCAAGCTCGTCTTTGAGCGAACGGACTTCATAGACGCATTCTTCTGGATGCGCATGATGGGCGTTCTCTTCGTCCTCTCGCTCCTCCTTCTTCCACAGATGCGCGCGAAAATATTCCATAGCGCGAAACAGTCCACGCGTGGCGCATGGGCACTCGTGATGGGGAACAAAGTGATAGCAGGCGCCGCGAGTATCTTGTTTTCATTTGCCGTGTCTCTGGGGAGTGTCGCTCTCGTCAATGCGCTCACCGGATTACAGTTCGTCTTCCTCTTCATCATGTCCATTCTGTTTGCACGCTACATGCCCGGGATGAAACAGGATTCACTAACGCATGGTGGCTGGCATACGGGTGTCGGTATTGGGCTCATCTGCGTCGGCCTCGCGGCACTCGCGTACACGTTTGCATGAAAGCCATTCTCGCTACGCTCGCCACCATCATTGGCTCCGTCATACTTGGGTACTTCTTTTTATCTCGTGCCGACATTCCTCCGACACGCGAATACGGCGTCACATTCTCACCGGCCTATGCACGCGAAATTGGTATTGATTGGCGGGCAGCGTATCGTGCAACGCTCGATGAGCTTGGTGTCCGAAAGTTTCGTCTCGTGGCGTACTGGGACCAGATAGAACGCGAGCGCGACGCGTATGACTGGAGCGAACTCGACGAGCTTATTCGCGAGGCGGGTGCGCGCGACGCCCGTGTCATCCTGGCGATAGGCAGGCGTGTTCCGCGCTGGCCCGAATGTCATATTCCGCAGTGGGCACGCGAACTTCCGTGGGAAGAGCAGAAGAGTCAGCTGCGCGACATCGTGCGGGCGACCGTCGAGCGATACAAGGACAATCCGACCATCACCATGTGGCAGGTAGAGAACGAGGTGTTCCTCCCCGTCTTTGCGGACGAGTCATGCGGAGATATGGTAGACGAGGCATTTTTTGAGGAAGAGCTCGCACTAGTTCGTTCGCTCGACTCGCGCCCAATCATGGTTACCGACAGCGGCAATCTCGGCCTCTGGTACAAACCGTATCAACTCGCCGACGTCTTCGGCACCAGTCTGTACATTTATTTCTACAGACCTGATACCGGCATGTTCCGCACGGCGCTGCCGTCCTCGCTCTATGCGGTCAAAGGCACGGTGATGCGACTTCTGTACGGTCAGAAGCCCGTCATTCTTTCCGAACTCTCACTCGAGCCGTGGCTTGCAGCGCCCATAGAAGACGTGCCGCTCCTAGAGCAGCGTTCGCGCATGAGTGTCCCAATGATGGAGGAAATAATCGCCTATGCGGCAGAGACGCCGTTTAGAGAACAATACTTGTGGGGCGTGGAGTGGTGGTACTACATGCGCGAAAAGGGCCACCCTGACCACTGGCTCTTTGCGAAAGTCTTGTTCGCCGACTAGCGCGGTGCGATACTGGCGCGTATGAGCACCTACATTGTTTTTGATATCGGAGGTACGAACATGCGCGTTGCGCGAGCGAGCGAGAATGGTCTCGAAGATATAAGCAAAATTCCGACGCCACAAGATCCGGCCGAGGGCATGGCGCGCTTCTCGGAGCTCGTGAAGACACTTGCGGGCGACCGGACGGTAGATGCTATAGCAGGCTGCATGCCAGGGGAGTTCGACGGAGAGAGGATTCGCGAGATGCCCAATATTCCGCAGTGGGTCGGCCTATCGCCCGCAGAACATCTGCAGAAAGTTGTATCCGCTCCTGTCACCATCGTGAACGATGCGGGGTGTGTTGGGTTAGGCGAGTTCGCCTTCGGGGCAGGGCAGGGGTCGTCAATCATGATGTATGTCACCGTTTCCACGGGTGTCGGTGGGGCGCGCATCGTGGACGGCGGAATCGATAGGGCCGCCATCGGGTTCCACCCAGGCAAGCAGCTCGTTGGTACTGAGTCTCTGGAAGATCAAGTTTCTGGAAAAGCCGTGCAGAAGAAGTTCGGCATTCATCCTAAGGATCTCGACTCACTTGAAGAGCGTACCAAACTCGCTGACATATTGAGCATCGGGCTCTACAACTCGTGCGTGCACTGGTCGCCGGATACCATTGTGATAGGGGGCTCGATGATTGTCGGGATTAATCCTATTCCACTTGAACGTCTGCAGGCGGACCTCGCAGCGCGCATCAGTCCCTTCGCCACAATGCCGAAACTGGTCATGGCCTCTCTTAAAGATAATGGCGGTTTAGAAGGTGGTCGGGCGCTTGCCATGCGGGGGCGCTAGTTGTCCCCCTTTTGTGGCTTTGCAGGGCCACATCCTTAGGTGCGCAGTCTATACTGAAAACGCATGCGCGTACTCATGTTTGGATGGGAGTTTCCGCCGCACAATAGTGGCGGTTTAGGAGTCGCCTGTCGTGGACTAACGAAGGCTCTCGCAGACGCGGGCGTTTCGGTGACCTTCGTTCTTCCGCGTCCACAAGACGTGCCCGATGAACATCTCGACGTCATTTTCCCACCCAAGGAGCGTGTTCGCGGACGCTTCGTCAACTCTTTGCTCTCGCCCTACATGACGGCGACATTGTATGAACAGATGCGCATGGGCATTCAGGGTGGATTCGCGCATGATTTATTTTCAGAAGTATTGCGCTACGCGGAGGCCGCTGAAGACATAGCACTCACCGAGAAATTCGATGTCATTCACGCGCACGACTGGTTGGCGTTCCCTGCAGGACTCGCGGCAAAGAAGGCAACGGGGAAGCCCTTGATTCTCCACGTGCACCTTCCGTCTGTGGATCAGGGCGCGGCACTGGGATTCGACGAACGCGTATTCGCGATAGAGAAGGAATCATTTGATGGCGCAGATGCCATCATTGCAATATCGCACCGCGTGCGCGAACTTCTTGAAACAAAGTACAACGTTCCGCGCGAAAAGATTTATGTCATCCATAATGGACTGTTGCGCGAGCACGAAGATTTCGTGCCCGTTACCGTAAAGCCCGATAGGGGAGCGGTCGCGCTCTACATGGGACGTATGACTCTGCATAAAGGTCCCGACATATTCTTGCGTGCGGCAGAAATTGTTATCAGACACAATCCGCGATTTAGATTCATTCTTGCGGGCGCGGGCGAACTCGAACGCCAACTGCTTTTTCACGCTGCCGGTGTCGGGTTAGGGAAGCATGTGTTCTTTGCCGGATTCGCTCGCGGAGCAGAACGTCGCGCGCTCATGCAGGCCGCTGACATGCTGGTGATGCCGTCGGTCGCCGAACCATTTGGTCTCATCGCGCTTGAAGCAGCGGCAGAAGGAATTCCGACGATCATCTCCAAGCAATCAGGCGTGAAAGAAGTTTTGCCGAGCGCGCTTGTAGCAGATTTCTGGGATGTAGAATTGCTTGCTCAGTACATGCTCTCCATTGCTGCGTATAAGCCGCTTCACGATACGTTGAGTAAAAACGGCGCGCACGAGGCGTTGCAATCCACATGGGATATCTCGGCGAAACGATGTATTGCACTATATACTGCATGTGTCACCTCCTCGTGATCTTTCATGCTCTCAGTGTGTCTCTATTTCCATGTACATCAGCCGTACCGCGTGCGCAGGTATCGCATCTTTGACGTCGGACACAGTCACGACTACTTCACTCACGCCGGCGAAGAAAACCTGAACAACGAGTGGGTTCTGCGCAAGGTAACCAACAAATGCTATCGCCCTGCAGGCGAACTATTTCTCGAACTCTTGCATCGCCATCCTGAACTCAAGCTCTCGTTCTCATTCACAGGGACGGTGTTAGAACAAATGGAACGATGGGCGCCGGACGTCTTAGATATTTATCGCGCAATGGTAAAGACGGGGCGCGTTGAGATTGTTGCAGAAACGTACTATCACTCCCTCGCGTTCTTCTATTCAGTGCCGGAGTTCGAGCGACAGGTAGAAATGCACGCGGCCAAGATTAAGAAGATTTTCGGCGTTACCCCAAAGACGCTGCGGAATACCGAACTCGCGTACACAAACTCGCTTGCTGAGTGGGCAGCAAAAAAGAATTACAAAGCAGTGCTGCTTGAAGGATGGGATGCGATTCTCGGCTGGCGCGCGCCAACCTACGTGTATCGTCCACCGAAGGGAAAGACAGCGCTTCTCATGAAGCACTATAAACTGTCGGATGACATCGCGTTCCGCTTCCACGATTCATCGTGGGCCGGGTGGCCGTTGACCGCGGATAAGTTTGCGCACTGGGTGCACGCGTATCACGGCAACGGGCAAGTCGTGAACCTCTTTTTAGATTACGAGACCTTTGGTGAGCACAAGTGGGCAGATACCGGCATCTTCGAGTTCGTTCGGCACTTGCCAGAGCACATTCTCGCGCACAAGGACACGGATTTCGTTACGGTCTCCGAGGCGGCTGAACGCAATAAGCCGGTCGGCGTGGTAGACGTGCCACATGTCGTCTCGTGGGCAGACACTGATCGTGATCTCTCCGCATGGATGGGCAATGACTTGCAACGCTCCGCGCTCGCAGACGTCTACGCAATTGAAGACCAGGTCATGGCGACCAAGGACGATGCCATCATCGAGGACTGGAGGAAGCTGCAGACGTCTGACCACTTCTACTATATGTGCACGAAGTGGTTCAACGACGGAGATATTCATGCCTATTTCAATCCGTACGAGTCTCCCTACAATGCCTACATTGCGTATCGGAACGCGCTGGCTGACTTAATGTTACGCATCGAGAAGCCCAAAGCATCAACGAAGGCTCCGGTAAAAACGAAAGCTCCACCAAAACTTCTCGCACGAGCGAAGGCGGCCGCCCCTCCTAAGAAATTGTTGGCACCGGCGAAAGGGAAATCGCCTGCGCGACCTGCGCGCAAGAAGGCATGAGGTCCTATACATTGGGGAACGGCTCGCTCCTCGTGGGCGTGGATGCGCGTGCGCAAATGCGCGACCTCTATTTTCCGTACATCGGTCGTGAGAATCATGTGAGCGGCCGCACCCACCGCATCGGCGTGTTCGTTGACGGTGCTATGCATTGGACCGAAAGCGATTCGTGGCAGATGACGACGACCATGATGCACGACACGATGGTGGGGACCGCGGAGGGTGTGCTCTCTGGAAAGGGAGTGCGCTTGTCGGTGCGGGACGCCGTCTATAATGAACAGAATATTTTCCTGCGCGAAATCGTTGTCACGAACGATGCGAAAAATGCACGTGATATTGGATTGTTCTTCGGGCATGAATTCCAGGTGGGAGAAACGGCGCGTGGCGATACTGCGTACTATGATCCACGCATGCACGCACTGGTCCACTATGAAGGTCGGCGTATGTTCCTCATGCGAGCCGAATCGCACGAGAGCGCGCCATTTGACCAGTGGAGTGTGGGCCTCTCCGGTATTGAAGGGAAGGAGGGGACATTCAGGGATGCGGACGACGGCGTGTTGTCACAAAACGGCATCGAACACGGACAGGTGGATTCGGTGATGCGCCTTCAGGCGCACTATCAACCAGGCGAGTCACGCACCTTCTACTACTGGCTTTGTGCGGGAGAGACGTTCGAAGCGATACAAGACTTGAATGAGTACGTGCGCACAAAAACGCCACAATACTTGCTCGGTACCGTCAGTGACTACTGGCGCGCATGGCTGACACGGCAAGGCATCAATCTCTCTAAAATTCCTACCGGCATTCAGGAGATGTTTACGCGCTCACTCCTTGTCATTCGCGCACATACAGACAAGCGTGGCGGCATCATCGCCGCGAGCGATACGGGCATCTTGAATCAGGGGCGCGACACGTATGCGTACGTCTGGCCGCGTGATGCAGCCTACGCCATTCGGGCTCTCATTCTGGCGGGTGATTTCGAAAGCGCACGCAATTTCTTTGAGTTCTGCGATTCGATAGTGGCGAAGGAAGGGTATTTCATGCACAAGTACCTCGCGGACGGTTCTGTCGGTTCCTCGTGGCATCCGTGGTACCGAAACGGCGCGACGGAATTGCCCGTGCAAGCAGACGAGACGGCAATCATCCTGGTCGTGCTGAAAGAGTACTATCACGTCACGCGCGATCTCGAGTTCGTGGAGCGAGTATTTAATTCGCTGATAAAGCGATGTGCAGACTTTTTGGTAGCGCACGTGGATCACGAAACAGGCCTGCCGAAGCCGAGCTACGATTTGTGGGAGGAAGTGTATTGCGTCTCTACGTATACAGCCTCAACGACGTATGGCGCACTGCGTGTTGGCGAGTACTTTGCGGATTTGCTCGGGAAACACCAGCTCGCGGAGGGGTATCGCAACGCCGCCGAGCGAATGCGCGATGCCATTACCTCATTGCTCTGGAGCGACGCGAAGCAGGCGTTCGTGAAGGCCGTGTTCCGCTCGCGTCCTGGAGAATTTACCTACGATTACACGCTCGACTTTTCATCAAGCTACGGTGTGTATGAGTTTGGTGTAGTACCAAAGGATGATTCGCACTTGGCGATGTCCTTTGAGACCATGTCGCGCGAACTCGAACTAAAGGAAGGCACGATTCGTGGCATGCCGCGCAACCAAGGCGACATGTACTACCGCACGTCGAAAGACGCGGCGCCGAATCCGTGGACAGTGACCACGCTGTGGAAAGCGCAGTACCTCCTCTCTCGCGTGAAGACGGCAGACGATTTAGCCCAGATTACCGGACTCCTTGAGTGGGTGGTCGAGCGTGCGACCGATTCCGGCATGCTCTCGGAGCAGGTAAATCCATACACGGGTGAGGCACTATCCGTTACGCCACTCGTGTGGAGCCACGCAGAATTCGTCACTACTGTTGTGGAATATATTCAGAAAATGGATGACCTCGGCCTCTGCGCCGCGTGCTATCCACTCCGCAGGCGCTAGGCGTACCACTTTAAGAGTTCAACCTGTACGCCGACGTTCGCGCCCTCGACGAGGGTTTTAAAGAGCGCAACGTCCGAGAGTCCGTTCACGCCGCGGTAGTGATACGGAATAGCGATACGTGGCTTGAGTGCAATGGTCGCTCCCGCGGCCTCATCCACGCTCATCGTGTACGGTAAGTTCATGGGAATGAAAGCTATCGCCAAATCGGTGAAGGCGCGCATCTCGGGTATAGGCGCTGTATCGCCCGCGATGTACACGCGAACGCCGCCTTTTTCGATGATGTATCCATTGCCACGTCCCTTCGGATGAAAGTCGGCATTTGCGGCACCGGGGATGTTGTACATGGGAACGGCGCTGATGCGGAAGCCATGGATGTCCATGGTCTCGTCGTTCTTCATGACCGTGGTGCGCGGCTTTATAGCCTCCGGCATATCGTCCATCACTGCCTGTGGTGCAATGATTGCCGCAGGCAGCGCAGCGAGTGTCGCGGGGTCGAAATGGTCGCTATGGATGTCGGTGATAAGAATGAGCGACGGGTGTCCGTATCGCTCTGGCTTGCCGACAGGATCAAGTGCGAGCGAGATGTCGCCCCATTTCAGGGTGAAGCTCGCGTGCTCTACGGGAGTGATAGCGGGTTGTGGATTCATGAATTGCAGTATACCCGAGACGGTACAATGTGAAGGTGGCAATACATCCTGCGCATCAGCGCCTCATAGATCAGCATCTGAAGATACTGGAAGGTTTGCAATATGATTCCGGTCTATTCGCGGCCTCCAAGCGCAACGTAGAGACAGGATACGATAAAGCGTGGTTGCGCGATAACTTCTACGAGTGTCTTGCGTTTGAGGTTTTGGGCGACGATGAGACCGTGCGCAAGACGTATCGTGCAGTTCTCGACATATTTAAGAAACACGAATACAAGATTGATTACGCGATATCGAAGAAGCCGACCTACACACATGAATACATCCACGCGCGGTACAACCCGCAAACCTTCGACGAGTACTGGGAAGAATGGGGGAACAAGCAGAATGACTCAATCGGCTGCATCCTCTTTAAGGTCGGTGAATTGGAGCGTCACAAGAAAGGTGTACTGGAGTTGAACGAAGACGATGTGCGCGTCATTCAAAAACTCGTCTGGTATCTCTCGACGCTCGAATACTGGCACGATAAGGATTCTGGCATGTGGGAGGAAGATGAAGAGCTACACGCGTCATCCGTCGGAGCTTGTGTCGCTGGACTGCGCGCGGCGCGCAATATAGAAGGCGTCGAGGTGCATCCGGAACTCATCGTGAAAGGAGAGACGACGCTGGCGGCGATGCTCCCGCGTGAATCGAAGCGCAAGTTCGTGGACCTCTCGCTTCTCTCACTCATCTATCCCTATGGCGTTGTTACGCGCGCGCAGGCAGAGGACATTGTGAATCACGTCGAGTACCACCTGCTGCGCAAGCGGGGCGTCATCCGCTACAAGGGAGACCGCTACTACAACAAGAACGAGGACGGCTGGTCCGAGGAGGCCGAATGGACCTTCGGGCTCTCCTGGCTTGCGATTGTGCACGAACGCCTTGGAAATCACGATAAAGCGGCATATTTCATCGAGACCGCGAAGCAAGCGGTGTCGAAAAACGGGGCAGTGCCGGAACTGTTCTTCTCGAACTCATCGAAGCACAACGACAATACACCACTTGGCTGGAGCGAGAGCCTGTTTATCGTCGCCCTGCACGACGTGAATGCGAAGCGACTATAGAAGGGTGTATACTCGGCACATGGAAATTACCGGAAAGTGCGCATGTGGTCAGGTGGCGTTCTCCGTTACAGGAACACCGTCGGGCGTCGTCAGCTGTCACTGCAAGACGTGTCAGCGCTTACACGGAAATTACAATCCGATGATTGTCGCTGAAAAGACGGACGTCGTTTTCACGAAAGAAGATGGACTGACATGGTACGAATCGTCAGCGGACGCGCGACGCGGATTCTGCTCGCACTGTGGTTCGGCGCTATTCAAACAACAAATAACGGGGCCAAAGATGCTTGTGGCGGTTGGTTCGCTGGATGATACGAGCATGTGGAAGAACATTAAGAATGTATTCGCAGAAGAAGCGGGCGGCTACTACTTGATGCCGCCACAGGCCTGATATGGATACCGACAGAGCCGAGACTATTCTTGTTGTCGAGGATGAAGGCGATTTGCGCGCGCTCATCCGACAGAAGCTCGAAGAGAATACATACAAGGTTATCGAAGCGGTTGATGGTGACGACGGACTGAAGAAAGCGATAGCACATCAACCTGCGCTCATCCTGCTCGATAATCGGATGCCCGGGCAGAGCGGCTACGACATGTTGCGCACGTTGCGTGCACGGGACAACTGGGGAGCGAATGTGCCAGTTATATTTCTTTCGAACATCGAACCACAGAGTGACCAAGAAATCGAAGACATGACCGCACTCAAGCCCGCAGACTATTTCATCAAGAGCAACTCCAATCTGGATGAGGTCGTGAGGAAAGTAAGGCACGTGCTCTCGAGCCTGAAATAGAAGAAGCCCCGGGCGCGCGCTCGGGGCTTCCTGCAACGCACCCCCTAGGTGAGCGTGCGTAGCCTGTCTGCGGCGTTCCTGCCGGTCTCGGTCAGCCGGACAATTTTCTCGCGCGTATCAGTGCGCGACCGTTGCCGCGTGAGGTGTCCTTCCTGCACGAGCCTCTTGATGACGTCGGCGACCGTTGAGCGATCAATGCCGGTCAACTCGACGACTCGCGCCTGACTGGCACGGTCCTCCTTGAGTAGCGACACGAGAATCAAGGCTTGCGTACCGGTGTGACCGGAGCGCTCCCTGATAACCTTGCTCAACGTGGCGTCTGTATGGCGCACTGCCGCAAGCTGCGCGACGAGCGAACCAGGCTGGAACGTATCAAAAATCTTCTGCACCTCATCCTCCACGGAGTGAACACCGCTTTACTCTGCGGTACCGGGACAATGCCAATAGAGAGTCCGTGAGTCAATCCTTCGCGATGCGAGGTATGTCGAAGATGGACGGCGCAACGGGCTCCCCGCGGATGTGGCGGGCTATCTTAGTCGCCCCATAGATGGACGGCATGATGCCTATCCCGTTGCAGCCGAGGTTGTAGAGAAGTACCGGATTCGTGGGCTCGGGACCAACCATGCGGACGCCATTCTTCGTGTAGCCCATAAGTCCGTGCCAGGTGAACACATATTCAATTCGCTTTCCTGGTGTTTGGTCGTAGGTCGACGTGATAAACCGGTCGATTTCTTCCGCGTACTCTTCAGGGTAGGGCTCTTCGCGAGAGTACGTAGTGGTGTCCTCGAGCGACGTCTCTGGCCCGCCAATGCACACGAGGTTTTTCGGCTCCCCCTTTTCATACTCGTACGGGCGTCGCGTGAGGTAGAAATACGGAATGTGTGGGTCATCGCTCGGATTCACAAAGTAGCTGATGGCCGCCGGCGGTTTACCGCTCGGCTCGAAATAGCCGGACATATATCCGCGAGTACCAGAGACGAGGTAATGGTACTTGGCATCTATATCAAGTCCCGACTCGTCAAAGATACGGAGATTTTCGAATCCGTTGGTGCACAGAATGACGCGCCCCGCCGTCACGGTGAATTCGCCAGTATCAATGAGCGCATCATCTTTGCGTAAGACGATTTTGTCAGCGGACGTGTGCTCGTAGATCGTGAACCTATCCGGGTAGCGGCTCTCAAGAAACGCGACAATCTCCTGACAATACAGCGCGCTGTTCATGCATCCTTTTTTATACGAGAGGACACCGACGAAATCAGTGCGTTCGGTTTCCAGTCGGCGCTGTATCTCGTCTGGTGCGACCAACACGTAGAGTCCCGCATATTCGTCTGATATCTGCGAGGAAAAGGGGAGTGTTTGGTCGATTATCAACTCCTCCGCCTCAAGTCCTCCGGCGACACGAAGCCGATTGTTCTCCAGCCGCACCAGTACCTGAGCTTCACTCGTCAGTCCGGTGTTTCCGGTGAATATGAAAAGGGGAATATCTACCGTCGCGGTGGCCACCATGCGCTTCAGTGTGTCCCAGGCGTTCTCGATATCATGCTGTGCAGCTATCGCGAGTTCCAGCCCGAACTCTTCCACGAGGCTTTTTAGTCCCCGTTCGAAATGTGCGACGAGTTGGCCAGCATTATGCCCCGTCGCTCCGTGGGCGAGACGGTACTGTTCAATGACGGTGACTTTTTTATCTGTCTTCTCTAACAGCTCGAATGCGGTCGAGATCCCAGCGATTCCTGCACCCACTATGGCGACATCAGTCGTGATGTCGTGCGTAAGTTTCTCGTGTTTGCGCTCATGGTCGAGCTGATAGAGCCACGGGGAATTATTCGAACGCATGTTTCGAGAGTATACCGTGTGAGAAAGGCGGCCCGACCCGTTGTCGTGGGGTATTTCGCGTCTCGTTTGCATAACGCATTCTTTTTTGCGTTGTCGCAAGGTCCGTGCTATAACCCATGCGACGGAGAACGGCTTCTTGTCTTTACAAGAAGCCTTTTTCATTGCTCTATATTAACGGCTTAGAAACTAGCTTTCTATGGGTACTTACGTACGCATGACCTCGTTCCGTATTATTAGCGTCTATGTCATCGGCTCCCTCTTCGCGGTCTCCGCGCCATGGGGCTCACTTTCGGTTGCTGAGGCAGCTGTTCTGTTGAGTGACTCTTTCGGCACCGGTTCCAGCGACAATGACATCTCTGGCTGGGAAGAATCCGGCAACGACAATGATTCGCATACTCGTGCCGAATCAGCAGAAGGCTCCGGTGAGGACTTCTATAGTCCCGCTGACGGTAATGACAACGGTCGTTTCGCCAAGATTGGCGATGACGAATGGATGTGCCGTTCCATGAACTCGAGCGGGCACAGCTCGATGTCGCTCAAGTACTACTGGCGCGGTGATGGCCACGGTGAGAGCGATGACTTCGGTATCATAGAATATCGCTCGAGTGGCGATTGCGATGATTCTTCAGGATGGAGCACGCTCGCTTCGCACGCGCTCGACAACAGTTCGAGTAGCTCAAGTGATTCTCAGGAACCATGGAGCTCGCTCCAGACGATAAGTCTTCCTGGTGCACTCAACAATGACAGCTTCTGGCTTATTCGTGTTCGCAATAACGCGAGCCAGAGCGACGAGCACTTCCGCATAGATGGAATCTCCATTGAGACCTCGGGCGACACGACTGCTCCCGCAGTAACGAACGTCACGTCTTCAACGGCGAATGGTTCGTACAACGCAGGTGATGTCATCTCGGTTCAGGTCTCATTCAACGAAACAGTCATCGTATCCGGCACGCCGCGTGTCGTGTTGGAAACGGGCGCTACGGATCGCAACGCGAACTACAGCTCCGGTTCGAACTCTACGACGCTGTCCTTCACGTACACCGTGCAGGCAGGGGATACGGCCGCTGACCTCAACTATGTCTCGACGAGCGCACTTGAATTGAACGGCGGCACGATTCGTGACGCAGCGCTCAACAATGCAGTGCTCACCTTGCCAGCAACCGGCGGCGGCAACTCGCTTGGTACGAACAAGAACATCGTCATCGATACGACGGCTCCCGTTATCACGGAAGTGACTCCGGTGCCGGCACTCGATAACGACTCGACCCCGAACTACACAGTGAATGCTTCTGAAGCAGGAACGCTCTCGTACACGGGTTCGTGTGTGAGTGGTACGACGAACGTCGGCGTTGGTAACGCAACGCTCACCTTCGCGCTTCTTGCGGACGGTACATACGCAGGCTGCTCCATCACACTTACCGACGTTGCAGGTAACTCTGGTATCGTAGCGGTAACGCCGTTTACCGTCGACACAACTGCACCGGTCATCACCATTCTTGGTGATAATCCATTGGAACTAGGTACTGGCGACACCTTCACTGACCCGGGCGCAACGGCGCTTGATGCCAACGACGGTTCCGTTACCGTTGTCGTCGCGCACAGCGTGAATACCGCAGTCCCTGGCACGTACGACGTCTCGTACGGCGCCTCCGATGCTGCAGGCAACTCCAGTGTCACTGCAATTCGCGCCGTGAACGTCTCTGACGATGACGCTCCGGTCTTCTCGGGCGTTCCGTCGAACATGAACATTGAAGCGGCTGACCTTTCTGGCGCTGTTGTCACCTACTCGACACCGACCGCATCGGACAACGTAGATGGAGACGTTTCCTCGTCTGTCTCGTGCACACCGAACTCCGGCACGACCTTCCCAATGGGCACAACCATCGTTGGCTGCTCAGTGACGGATGCTGCAGGGAATACGGCAAGCGCATCGTTCTCCGTTACCGTTGCCGATACGACCGCGCCAGTTGTCGTTACTTCAGGTGACCAGACCATCGAGGCCACTGGCCCAACCGGTGCCGCCGCGACCTTCACGGTTTCCGCAACGGACACGGTTTCTGGCGATGTCTCCAGCACAATCGTTTGCGACGCACTCTCCGGCAACACGTTTGCTTTGGGTAGCACGCTCGTTTCCTGCACCGCAGAGGATGCGGCAGGTAACGTTGGCGCCGCGTCTCTCACGATTACCGTCGTGGATACGACGGCGCCGACGATTGCTATCGATCCTTCGTCGGTCTACATCTCGACCACGAATGACGATGCGTCGGCATCGTTCTCAACCATCGAGAGCGATATTGTCGACACGAATCTCGATGTCGTCTGCTCGCCAGTCTCTGGCTCGGTCTTCCCGATAGGGCTCACGACCGTTACCTGCACGGCGACGGATGATTCCGGTAACTCCGCATCTGACTCGATTATCGTTACTGTCGAGAAGGGACAAGGCTCTGGCAGCACGGACGCATCCCCGTTCGAGCCACAGCCGATTGTCATTGCTGAAGTGGCTGACGTTCCGGAAATGCCGGCTCCTGCACCGCAGGAAGAAGCTCCGGCCGAAGAAGCAGCCGAGACAGAATCCGAAGGTGAAGTCTTGGGCGCATCGTGTTCCATCCTCACCGGCTACGTCGGCATGGGTTCGTACTCCGCCGATGATGTCCGCTTCGTTCAAGAGTTCTTGAACAAAGAGCTCGGCCTCTCGCTCATTGTTTCCGGTGAGTACGACGCAGAGACCATCGCGGCAGTGAAAGCCTTCCAGACCAAGTATGCGACGGAAGTGTTGGCCCCATGGATGCCGTTCGGGCACGACGGCGTCACGCCGACCGGAATCGTCTTCAAGACGACGCAATACTGGATGAACAAACTCAGCTGTCCTGACCTCGAGCTTGTGGCTCCAGTGCTTCCGTAAGAAGTAATCCACAGGTTGTCCCCAGAACCCGCCGAAAGGCGGGTTCTGTCGTCTTCTATGCTCACTAGATGCGTCTCACAAAGGCGGTCGTGTTTGTTTTGCTTGTACTGCCGTCCTTTGCCTATGCAAATATCGTTCCGTATGACATCGTCATAGAATCAAACAAGGCACGAGCGAAGGAAGGACTGCATCTCCTTGTGCCTGATGAGCGCTTGATGGCTGCAGCGCAGGCACGCGCAAACGACATGGCGAACACCGGTGTCTTTGCGCACAAAGGCGCAGACGGTTCCTCGCCGTGGGAATGGGTGAGGGAAGAAGGGTACTCGTTCTCGCGTGCCGCAGAAAACCTTGCGGTCAATTACGATGACGCAGAAGCAGTCATTGAGGGATGGCTGAAGTCACCAGGACATCGGGCCAATCTCTTTGATGCACGACTCACCGACATTGGTATCGGCACAGCGGAGGGAATGCATAAGGGCAAGTCGGCGGTCTTCGTCGTGCAGTTCCTCGCGCGCCCAGGGAACACGATGGGGCAAGCAGCGGCAGTGGTGCAGACATCTGTTGAAGTCATCATAGAGCCAGGCACCGAATCTCAGGCGGCAGTGCAGACGACCCAGACTGCTCAACTGCAAGTGCTCTACGCACAGCTACAGGTATTGTTCTCACTCATGCGAAGCCTCTTTGGTGCGTGATACAGTTACGCCCATGCAAGAGATGGAACAGGAAGTCCAGCACGGCATTATCCGTGGCCTCGGTACGTTGAGTAACCAACTTAAGAAGCAGATGTCGCTCTGGCACACGTTCAGAAACGGCATCATTTACGGCGTTGGCTTTATCGTCGGCTCTACCGTAGTTACGGCCTTCATCGTGACGCTCGGACTACAGTTCTTCGGCGACACCGTGTTTGGCGACATTATTGCGTGGATAGTGGCGAATCGCTGACATGGCAGAGATACTACGATTTCCAGACAGGAAGATGCCTCAGGGAGACGATACTGCCGCGCAGGCGGAGCAGTTGAAGGCGGCGCAGGAAATGCTGCATACACGCCGCACGCAACTGCATATGTTTTGCGACGATTTTGTGAGGCTTATTGAAGCAACGTGTGAGCACGACCATGGCAACACAGCACTCCTCAATCTTCGACGTGACGTGCTGTTCCAGGCGGAGTGGGTGAAAGCGGAGCACGCAGCAGGGTATGTTCCACGCGACACAGCTGCTGCCGCGGCATCATTCGACGCACTCATCTACCACGCACAGGAACTTTCAAAATTGTTCACGCAGTTCGTGAAGACTCACGCACACGCGCTCACCGGGAAGGATGGGCAGGTCGTGCCGATCAAGGCGCAGGAACACAGCGCGACAATTGCGCGACTGCTACGAAGTCAGTTGGCACTATTCGAGAAGTAGGAACCTATTCCGTAACCGTGAAGGTGCCGACCATGCCGTTTGCACGGTGTTGGCCTACTGAACAGTAGAATTCGAAGGTGCCTGCCTCATCAGCGACAAACTCAAACGTCTCCGATTGTCCCGCCGTAATAACCTCGGTGCCGACGTCATATCCTTCGATGCGCATATCGTGCGTACCGCCGCCGTTCGTGTAGGTAATCTTTACGGTGTCGCCCTTCTTCACGACGATGTCCTTAGGACTAAAGATGAAGCCGGAATTCGTGACTGCGAATTCACGAACGGAGCCGACCATAGTGCCTTCAGATGGTGCAGGAGGCGTTTCGACGACAGGCGCCGGTGCGACAGGAGTCGGTGTATCCATCATATGGTCCTCTGCTACTGGTGTCTGCGACACGGGGAGGAAATAATAGGCGCCTACAGCGGCGGCGATGACGAGAATAACGAGATATTTCATAGTGTGAGGTAAATGTATAACAGAAACAGGATAGCATATGTGGGTAATAACGAAGGGGCCGCATTGCTGCGGCCCCTAGAGTCATTGCGTTCACGTGATACTGCGTAGGGTCAGTCCACTACGCGTACCATCGTTGCCTGGCGACCGTTGTCGTCCGCCATGACGACGACGTCGAGCTCGGTGCCATTCAATGGCAACGTTGCGACATTGCTTGCGGTGAAGACGTGTCTCGCGATGCGGATGTCGGGCAATTCTGGCCGATCCACCTCGCGTGCGTACACCGTCATGCCATTGGCCGTGCGGCCCTTAACTTCGGTACGCACCCAGCTACCCGCTGGTGGCTCAATCAGCCGGACAACGCGCTTCACGCGATGTTTTTCGTTCTTCGCGCCCGGCGTCCCTTTCTCGCTCCGTGTGTACTCAATCCGGATGCCGTTCGGCACCGTCTTGATACCATCGGGCAGGGAGTTCCAGGGCAGATAGACCTCGGGGCCGGCTTCGTCTGGGACGATGAATCCATAGCCTATCTGCTGGTTGTACCACTTCACGACGCCCCGATACGTCTTCGTATCAACCCTCGCGCTAACCATTTGCTTTGCTCCACAGTTACACCGCTCCGTGCGGAAAGGGCACCATACACTAAGTCGCATCGGACGACAAGTATCACGGTATGTCAATCCGCTCGCTCGCATCGCTTGTACGTGCTACGCTCAACCTATGAAAGGCGCTCTGCCTCTTCTCCTCGCCCTCCTACTCCCGAGTATTGTCGCCGCAGGCCACAAAAGCTACGTGGGGACGACACTTATTGATTCTTCAGACAGAGGCATATACGAGCGCCATGAAGGGACGTGCGAGTATCGTCATTATCACGGCGAGTTGAATGGTGTAGCAGATCCGGCGCCGGAAGGGTGCGGTCACGGTGAAGTAAAAATAATCGTGCACGGCGACGGCGACGGCGAAAGTATTCCGCCAACGCCAAAAGGCAAGTGGGAACGTTTTACCGATTGGGTGGGGAGCATCTTTACGAAGGAGCGTCGCGAGACCATAGGCAATGTTGTCGACGTTGTAGCGGAATCGAATGGCATCCCGCCGCCAAATCAGGTCAGCGACCTCGTAGATATTACGAAAGAGATGACGCCGCAAATTGTCGAGAAAACAGAGGGCATAAAAGAGTATCGCGAATCCGTGTCTCCGGAGGAGGACACGCTTGGAATTTATAACAACCTCGATGATGTGCCCGAGAATCCGACACTTTCCCAACGCTTCTTCCGCTGGTTTAACAGTCTCGTTCCTTGATATGGCAAACATGTTCGCCCCGACGAAAGCCACCACGGTTACTCAGTATATTGGGATGGTGCCGGATGATCGGAGGCCCGCTATAAAGACGCTTCATGCGTTCATTCAAGATGCTGCGCCGAAGTTGAAGCCTCATTTTGCCTATAACATGCTTGGCTACGGCGCGTTTCCGTACGTGAACTACAAAAAGGAGAAGATACAGTGGCCGATAATCGCTCTCGCGAACCAGAAGAATTACATCTCGGTCTATGTCTGCGCCGTCGAAGGAAAGCAGTACATCGCGGAAAAGTTTAAGAACGATTTGGGTAAGGTTAGCGTGGGGAAAAGCTGCATTCGCTTTCGCCATCTCGAAGACGTGAACCTGCCGGTGCTGAAAAAGGTGATACAGCTTGCCGCGAAGAAGCCGGGGCTCGTCTAATTCACCCAAGCGCCTGCGCAATGCGTGTCGCCATGTCGCGCAGCTCTGCTTCAGGCGTTGCTTCGCGACTACCGGGACGATAGAGGAATGTCCGCGGCTCATACTCGGTGATACCCGTGTCGCCCTCGTAGCGTGGCACCACATGGAGATGGAAATGGGGAACCGATTGTCCCGCTACGGCGCCTTCGTTCCATGCAATGTTAAAACCGGTGGCACCGACGGCAACCGCCAAAGCTTTTTTGATACGCGAAAACAGAGAAAACACGACCTCGCGCTCGTTGGTCGTGAGCTCCTCAAATGTCGCGACACATCGTGTGGGGAGTATAAGCGTGTGTCCGGGCACGATGGGAATGTTAGTGGGAACCGCCCACGCCAAATCGGACCGAGCAATGGCTCGTTGTGCTATCTCTGCGTTAGAACAAAAGACGCATGACATGCCGCATTGTGAATCGTGTCAGGGCGGCTGTAAACAGGCACGCGCTGGGACCGCAGAGCGTATGCGATACTGAACCCATATGCGCCGCGTGCGCCGATATCTGCATCATAGGCACAGGGCACCGGCAGTTATTATCGCCGGGTTCTTTGTTGGCGTGCTCACCGTCACCGGTTTCTCCATGACAGGGGAAGAGCCTATAGCAGATATGCGACTTTCCCCACAGCATACAGCCGTCGAACCGGGAGATACGTTTGCGATTCAGGTGGTTGTTGAGGCTGAGAAGCCTGCGAATGTGTTCGCGGGAGACATTCTGTTTAGCCCGGATGTACTCGAAGTGGTTTCCATTGATTACAACACGTCCATCGCCGACATTTGGGTAACACGACCGTGGTACGAAAACGGAGCGGGCACCATTAACTTCGGCGGCGGAACATCTGCGAAAGGCGGTTTTACCGGCATTGGAACACTCATTACCGTTACGTTCATAACGAAGACGGAGGGTGATGGTGCAATAGCACTGCGTCAGCCGCGTATTCTTCTTCACGATGGACTGGGCACGGATGCCGCCATCAAACTTCCCATCGACGCTATCGTCACAGTATCTGAAGAGATGGATTCGGCGCAGACCGGAGGCAGTTCGACCTTCGTCGTTACACGCACACCACCATCCACCGACTTGAATGGCGACGGTCGTCAGACGTTAGCGGACATGAGTATCTTCATGATGAATATGTTCGGCGGCGATGCGCGCTATGACTTTAATCTCGACGGGCACGTGGATTCGACCGATTTTGGCATTCTCATTCAGGCCCGCTAGGCAATTTCCACGCACTTTACGCAGCGACAGCCATGCGGCTGAATGTGCCGCAAGAAGTACTCGATGCCGTAATCGTAGGTGAGTTCTTCGCCCGCTTTTATGCGTCGGCGTGATTCGATGTACACCCGACCATCAGGGCCGCCCGCAACGCAGTTAGGACGGCAGGAATGATTTATAAAGCGGGCAGTGTTCTCTTTGATGTTGCCGTCAATCATTTCCGTTTCGCTCGCCCAGAACAGATACTTTCCGCTGTCGCGTCGCTGCTCCTCGGGGGAAACGGGCCGCCCGATGTACTCAATGATGCGCACGCCTTTCGGTATGTCTTGGGCGGCGAAAAGACCACGGCCACTGTGCGAGCGTTTTACGATGAGCTTGTACGGCGTCATGGAGGCGTAGCATATCAGAAAGAAGAAGCCGCTCTAGTGCAAAGAGAAGACCGCCAGAGACTATCTCCCCAGCGTGCGTCCGTTTAAGGCGCATCAGGGGACGTAGACTTCCGCTATTTCTACAACATCTCCTTGAGAGACGGTGATTTCGTAGGGCAGGGTTCGCCAATGAAGTGCCGCGTCATTCACGAGTGCGGAAAAATCGGCGACGCTTATCGTGCGCGGCGCGACTTCTCCGGATGTTTCCATGCCATGCGTCAGCATGACAATGCGAGCATCAGCACGAAGCGTTAGTCGCGTTTCCGTAGTGTCATCATTCCTGATGAAGAAGTCATTCGGGAGACATTCACCACGTGTCTCTTCGGAACACATTCCTGCCGCTATGGCCGCATCAATACCAGCATCGCCGGTGAGCCAGGTAGCATCGTCAAAGTAGACTGCCGTATCGTCGTCAATGAGCGCACGGATGAATCCGAGGTGAACGCCATCAAGCGGCGCCGGCGCAAGCTCCGCCTGCTTCTCCGTGTAGATATACGTATTGAGTGCATAAAAACCTCCCGCAAGCCCCAGGAGCGCAATCGCGATTGTCCATCGTAGTGCCATGAACACATTCTACAACATGTGCGGGTTGCACCAGAAACTCATCGTGCAATTATGGACTTTCATGCGACGCACCGCACAGTTTGTAGCCTTCGTCAGTATTGTCGCTGCCTTGTACGCATTCTGGCAACAGCGGGAAGACGTTGCAGCGGTGAGGCGCCTATGCCCAGACTTTACATCGACGTGTGTCTCCAGTGTGCTCGCACAAGATACGGACGCGAGCCTCGAACAGGTCGCGTTGCGCCTTCGGCGCCTCTACGACCGCGAGCCCTTGTTTCGTCCGCACTGCCGACGTACTGCGTCACAGACAGGCATCAAGATTGCAGAGCGGGGAGAGGCGTTTTCGCAGGAACACAATCCTCTCGAAACCGTATGTAATTACGGATTAATTGAAGGGTTTTCTCGCTCTCGCGCCCAGGGTGGAGATACGGCGGGCGCCGCCGCTTTTTGCTCGTCCGTTCGAGACTCGATAGCGGAAATCGTCCCGGATGCGGCATTCGAGTGTTTTCGCGGAATAGGACGCGGACTTCCTTTTGCAGACACGAGTCTGTACGGCGATGCAATCGCAATGCTCGAGCGAGCTCGTAGTGGTTGTTCGCAACATGCCACGACACGCGACGAGTACATTGCCTGTGTGTCTGGAGCATTTAACTTCGTCGGCATTGAGGTAGGCAGAAGCCGATATGGACTCTCGGCAATCCGCGACTATCCGCTCGCTCTGTGCAGTCAGTTTCCTGAAGACGAACAGGGCCCCTGTGAGGGCAATTTTAAGTGGGCAGCAGTATCTCTAGTCGGCGAAGAAGATCCGCTGTCACGTATGCCAAGCATTGTCGAGGGAGCCGAAAGTGTGCAGGCACTGCCGAATCTTTCGTCTACCGCTCGAATATATCTGATGCGAGCACTTTCTTATGAAGCAGGGAGGCTTGCTGTTGCAAGAGATTCAGACAGTGATGGACTCGAGTCATGTTCGATCCTGGACGCGAGCATGAAAGAATCGTGTGCCATCGGCTACGCACTCGGGCTCGCGAAACTGGGCGTGCCGCGGAATCAGCACACGCGCGTAACGAGATTCTGTAGCGATATGGTCGCGACAGGAGTGAGCTACAGTGCATGCATATCAAATGCCATGCAGTACTTGTTTGGTTTCTATGACACACGCGCACGCGATGCGCTCTGTCGTCAGCTTCAGCATGAGGGTATCGAGTGTGACCAGTATCAGCGAGTGCCGTAGTGCGCGCTATACTTTCTGCATGCGTTCTCGTGGATTCACGCTCATAGAACTACTCGTCGTCGTTGCAATTATCGGCATTCTTGCAGCAATCGTGATGGTCTCGCTGACGAGCGTCTACGGTAAGGGGCGTGATGCGCGCCGAAAAGCTGAACTCAATCAAATGGGACGACTCATTACTGCGGGCGGATGCTTCGCGCCGGAGGCGGGTCCGGGCACATACGACATTGTGACGCTCATTCCAGAAATCATCGCGCGCTTCCCACAGGCTGCACAATATCAGGCTGCGTTCCCCCGCGATCCGCGCCTCGGAAACGACGAACAATCGTACTATCGCTATATCTATGGCGCGGACGGTCGCTGCGCTCTGTATGCGAATCTCGAAAACGACGACGAGCCGGTGACATTACCCACGCTTACGGTGCCGACGGCTGGTGGCGGTACAGGTATCCTCCAAGGTCCGGAAGGATGGAACGGGAGTACCAAGTATCTTCAGATTTCAGGCTAGAGGTGGAAGAGTTCAGAAACCGAAAGGGCCGCGTGATGCGGCCCTTGGCAATGCTTCTCGGCGGATCAGAACTTGTTTGAGGCGTTCATCACCGCGAAACGAACGTCGACCCCTTCGCCCGTAACGGCTTTGCCGTCACTGCGCATGATGTCAACGTGGTATTTCCAGTTCCTCGAGCCCCACTTCGGCTCGGCCGGAGGCGTCACGACACACGTGACAATCGTGTGACGATTCCGATGCGCCCAGAAGGGAGCGTACCGGTCCCTCGCTGCGCCCTCTGCCTTCCGAATGGCGTCCGCTTCGCTCCGTGCGAACGCTTCTCCGTAGTGCCACGCATCAAGTACGACCCGAGCACGCCACGTGCCTTGGTATCCGCCGATGAACTTAGTCTCCGTGTAGACTCGTCTCATGCCACATACTCTCGATTGTTGTTACCGGAAAGCACAATGACACAGAAACACGAATCCGTCTACGTAGCCTCTGAGGGCCCCCTAGTTCATCCCGGGCAAATCGTTTGCGGTGGAGATATCAATCCACGCTCCCGGAATTTCGAGGTGGGGATGACCTTCGAACATCTTGGCAACAGCGTCGTGGGATTCGCCCTGCACGATGGTGTAGAGCATGACGTCGTTCTTAGCATCTGCAATACCAGCAGGCGTCACGCGCTTTGTCTTTCCCACGCCGGAAGTCGGCTGTGTCAGTTGTGCCGCGTGCGCAGCGGCCCACACATCCCACTTAGTTTTTAAATCGTTCTCCTGCGTCTTTCGTTCCGCTTCGGGAATCTTGAGCCACTCGTCTAATCCAGCGATGGGCATGCAATACAACACGATAAATTTCTGCATACGGCTATGAGGTAAGAAGTAATAGTCCAAGTATAATCCCTCTATGAAGCCAATTGCCAGCAGGAAAGTATTCGCCTTCGACATGAAGACAGGGCAGACGCGCGAAGTAACGTTTGAAGTACACGCGCCCAGAAGTGCGGATGATGGGAAAAATTATTTCTGTCTCGCACGCATCGTTGGCATAGAGGACGAGGAGCACGACACTGGGGGAGTGGACAGTATCCAAGCACTGTTGCTCGCCGTCTTCCGACTTCAGCAACGGTTCGACGAACTTAAGAAAGTGTTCGCGTTTCGCTGGCCTGACAAAGATACCGCGATGGACTCGCTCGATTTCCTCCCTGGCGAGTTGCGTGGACGTTAGAGTTCCAACACGACGGTTGTTTCTCCGGCTGTCTCACCTGATGCGTCGTCTTTGAATCGCTCTACCATGAACGTGCCGTTCTCGGTGAATGCCGTGAAGTCGGTGCCGCTCGCGGCAAAGTAGCAGTTCAGCTCACCATAAATCTGTCGTGTGCCGTCTTGGTATGGCATCGCCGAGGCGTCGTTGCATCCGTACGCGTTTCCCAGCGGGTACCGCTCCGTAGTTCCATCAGCGAATGTCACGTCAATTGAAATTGCGTGCTCATAGAAACGATAGTCGTCTTCTGTAACGTCAGGATTTGCTCGCTCCACGTGCCACGCGACAGTTGCTACTGTCGCGGCTTCTTCTGGTGTGGGCGTCTGGGGCGGGGTATTCATCATGTTCTGGAGCGCTTGCGAATTGAAATACACCAGCACTGCGAAGACCGCGAGGACGACAACGCCAATTATGAGACGACCTCCATGCATGGAGTGATTGTATCAAAACGTGCGACACCAAAAACGAAACAGCCGCCTTGTCGAAGGGCGGCTGTTGAGCGGCGTGTCAGGCAGGGACTAGTGTCCCGTCGCGAGGGGTATCCGATTGGCGATCTCAACGAGCTTCTCGGTGTCCGCGCAGCGATAGGTGTCGCCCGACCACTGACCTTGCTTAGTCAGTTCGCCCTCCATTCGGAGCAAAGGACCTGCGTAGGTGTAGTACCATTTTTCCGCGGTCTCAGCCAAGGCCACAATGCTCACACGCGTGTATCGTTGCACACTGCGGCCATCATATATCGTCTCACCGACGTCTACCCTCCCTTCAACCCAGATAGTCGCGCCGACGCCCAGTTGTTTGAGCTGCTCGAACGATAGGTGCTCGAATAGTGACGGCACCTCCGGCAAGGAGAAGTTCTGATGGAGGCTCTCGTAGATGATGCACGCTGGTAGGTTTTCAGCGCTGTATCGTGCCTGTGTCATTCTCTGCAGTCTCCGTGTTGCTTAGGCTGCCAATGTGCAGACCATCCGCTGTGTATCACGTTTGCCTTCGGCTGTCAGCGGCGGCAACAAGTGCGAAAAAAAGAAGACGACCCGCAGAAGCGTGGCCTTGCGGGTCGCTTCTGCGGGTCGTGATTACGTCAAGAACGCGCGCTTCTGGAGCTTGTCCTCGCTCGTCTCGAATTCGAATCGAGCGAAGGCCTTGATGGCGTCGGCCACCATTCCCGACAGCATCTGGTCGAAGAAGGACTGCACTCCGGAGCAGGCGACGACGATGCCGTGTCTCTTTACGCCACCCCAGTACGGGGTGTCGCCTAAGTACAGCAGATGCGGCTGGCAATCAGTGGCGCCGTCTGCGTTCCGGTCATACCAGAGCTGAGTACCCTTGTTGAGCGCAATCTTGTCGTAGGGGCTCGTCCACTGCGACTTGTCGCCGATGTCCCTCGTTGCAAGGAGGAAAGGCAAGACAGTTTGAACGTTCCTGTCCGCGCCCGCCGGGACGACCTTGATAGACGGCACGAGCACGACGATGTGGCCCATGTGTTTGTTGAGGACGTCCTTCATCTGACTGCTGTAGAAGATGCCAGTGACGACAAGGTCCAATGCGCGCTCGGCGACGTTGGCATTAAGGAACTTCGGTGTAATGACCGTCATCTCTTAAACTCCTGTGAAGTGAGGCCCTATGGCCACGAGAAAAGTACCACGATGCGGCGGTATGTCAATTTGGCGTGGGCGCACGGTTGACACCGACAGCTCAATGCGTATCCTAGCCCCACGCGACCGTGAGTCGCGGGCAAAAGAGAAAGGAGGCCAGCGATGGCCGAGGATAAGAAGAGTTCTTCAGGCGGTGGACGGCCGGTGTCGGGAACGAGCTACAGCAACGCTCGCAACCTCAACAAGTCGTCGGGATCGAAGCAATCGGGCACCGCCCACGTCAAGGTTCCGAAGTAGGCCTACGTCGGCCGAATGCCGCGTAGCGGCCGTTGGGGCGAGCATCACAGCTCGCCCCGCGTTTTTTATGGGGAAGCTACAAATCCTTCCCGTCGTACGGAGTGAGCGTAAGCGTGCTCGTATCCACACCCTTGAGACAGCGAACATTGATGGCGACTTTGGGGAAGGCGATGCCCTTGGCGAAAGACTCTACGCCACATGTTTTACAAAAGAGATGCTGAATGACGTTTTTATTAAACAGATACTCCGTGAGATTGTCGGCACCCGAGGTCAGCGTGAATTTATCCTCATCAACGAAATCGAGTAGCAAGCTTTTGATATTACAGTGTGAGCAGTTGCACTGAAGCACGCTCGGCATATCCGTTTCCACTTCGTACGTTACTGCGCCGCAATGGCATCCGCCTCGGTACTTCATGACGTCATTATTACAGAATTCTGGAGAGTGACTAGTTTGAGGCAAGACTGATGCCCGGGAAATCACGAATGACTTTCCGGGCACAGGGAGGTGAAGGGGACCCGACGCCAGAGCTTCTACTTCGCGGCGGTCTGCAGCTTGGCTATCGCTTCGATGCATTCGTTCTTGAAGGTCCAGCCCATTGACGCGGCGCCAACTGCCGGCAGGTGTTCATTGAGAACGCCCTGACGATTGTAGCTCTGCGTCTTTGTGAACGCTTCGAGAGCGCCAGGCTTGGCGATGAAGCGCTCCGCGCAGACGGGAACCAGTGCGGCGTCAACTGCCTTGGTTACGGCGGCTTTGTGAGCGCTGGGGCTCATCCAGCCGAGGCCGAGCCACATGCCACCGAAAGTGACCGCGGCGACGGCGAGTGCTGACGTGATGCCTTGGCCGATAGAAAGCGAGATTGTCGTTTTCAAGGTCGTACCTCCTAGTCAGGGGAAGAACCACTCTTCCCGCTAACCGCACCCTAGCACGTAAAGTCTGGTCGCGCTTGCCATGGCTGCGCGTGCACTCGATTTACTGCGTGTTCTGTGAGGCGTGCAAGTCCGCATGGTTAAACAAAACACCGAATGCTTTACACCATACGAGCACGTACCGATAGTCATGCACCTCAATGCCATCGGGCACGGCATAGTTAATGTTGCCTTGCGTCGCTTTGATAAGCCCAAGGTTCACGAACTCGCGCGCGTCTTTGTCTTTAGCAAGATACACGTATAAATCAGGCCCATTTATCGTCTCAAAGTTTTCATAGCGAACGTACGAACCATCATCCGTTTCAATAATGCGCGCAGTTCCCGAAGCTGGATGTCCTATCGTGCCAACGACGGGAGCGAGAGCTACGGAAGATTCTGCACCGTTCACCGACGAGCTCCGCTCTGCAGGCTCCGGTGCCGCTTCGTCTATGGTCACGTTCCTAAACAGTGGCGAGATTGCGTAATACGCGAAACCAGATACGGCAACGAATACAATGCCGCCAATGATGTACTTCGCGTTCATACGTTGAGGACTCGCAGAATCCAATTAAGAATCCTATAGCGATAGTGTAGCACCGTGCCATGGGTGCTTGTGTTAGGATGGCCGCATGAAAGAACCCAATGAGGCGACACTGCGCCGTGTCTACGCGATTGTGTTCGGCAAAGTCTATCCACTGTACGTCGCGAAGGCTGAAAAGAAGGGGCGTACGAAGAAAGAAGTAGACGAGGTCATCCGTTGGCTCACCGGCTACACACAGAAGGGAATAGAGGCACAGATTAAGAAGGGCGCGGACTTTGAGACGTTCTTCGCCAAGGCACCGCGCTTAAATCCTGCGCGGAAACTCATCACGGGTGTTGTGTGCGGCGTTCGTGTGGAAGACATCAAAGACCCCGTCATGCGCGAGATGCGCTACCTAGACAAACTCATTGACGAACTCGCGAAGGGGAGAGTGATGGAGAAGATACTGCGTGCGTAAGTGTCCGTAAAACGCCCGCGTGTCACCGTAGATGAATGGGGAGTGATACTATTTCAAGTACCATGAACGAACGCGTGGCCCACCCGTCTCCAGAGATACCGGAGAACCTCCCGCTCAATAATGGAGAACGAATTTTGCGCTCAACGCGGGGCAGTAGTGTACCGGATGCGTTTTCTGACAGCGAGCGTTCCACGCTCATTACGCTCGCAAACGATCGTTTGCAGTACCTACGCTATGTCGCGATGGATGCGAAGGGAAATCCCGGCATAGAAATATACCTGTCCAACGAACTGCACCGGCATATGCGTTCCGTCGGATGGAAAGCGATTCGCTCTGCGTTTGAAGCGGACATTGAAAGTCTAAAAGCCGACGCATTTGGCGAGCGTTCACTCGATCCCGCAAAGCATGTTGCACAAGCGCGCCGCGCTCGCACGGTGAACCAAGTCAGTAAAGAATTGGGAGGGCTCATGGGGGTACCGGCGGCCATCAAAGGCACGGGCACGGGAAAGTTCGATTATGAGGACTCTGCAGAGCAGTTGGACAAGCAGTATCTCCACATGCGAGAACTATACCTGCGCTCGCTTAACGCTCCGGAAGATTTGCGCAACATCATCGCACCGTGTGCGATGTATGCATTGATTCGAGTGCCCACGCAGACAGAGGAAGGCGTAAAGAAGTACCACGAATGGCTCCTCATGCAACGAGTCACGGGCACGCCGCTAAGCGTCGTCAGGCGTCAAGATAAAAATTCCGTCAATTGGGCGAACGACGTGATAGCGCGGATGATGGCACCCGAATATTTCGACCCAAAAGAACACGCGGAGCTCATCGCTACTGCACGGAAGTATTTGGAGAAACCGATAGTTCGCCATGAACTCTATGTCCCCGACAAGACGAAGCATATTCCCGACCTCGAAGCAGGGTCTGTGAAAGCGCTTCAAGAGGCCCTCGCCGCGGCAGGACTCTATGGTATGACCGATTTCGCCTCTCAAAATATTCTAGTGTCCGAGGGCAAAGAGGGGAGAAAGCGATACACCATTATCGATCAGAAGAATTGGTAGGCGTCGACAAATAACGTTGCGTAACTGCGTATTTTCGGACGCAACGGTATTACTCAACACGTATTGAATCCCAGTGCCACGTGTGTCCCACAGGCTTGCCGTCTTTGTCTGGGGTGTAATTGTGGTCAGTGAAATAAATATCGAACTCCTCGGGGAATTTCCCGGGAATAGTTTGTGTGTAGAGTCCGGCGTAATTGACGGTGAGCGTGCCATTCCCGTTGTCGATTACTGAGAACGGACGGCGAATCATTTTGTCTTTGCAGCCAACAGGGTCGAGCGCGAAATCGCCATCACAGATTGGTCGCCAGTCCTCGTAATGATTCTCGCCCTTGGTAATCATGTTCACCCCGCCGCCGAACGGACCGTTTCCGATGATGACCGAAGCGTTGTCGTAGGGGAGGAGGTCGCCACGCGAATTCCATTCAATGGTGGCGACGACGTGACCGCCTTTCGGCACAATAGCCACTTCCCACCACTGGCGACCGAAGAGATCTGTCACATTCACGTCCCACGACACCGTCTTGTGCGTCGCACGACTGAACGAGTTCTTAGGCGAGAACCATGCGATGGAATATCCATCGACATCGCCCATCGAACTCATGATGTGGTCTTTGCAGAGGAAAAATATCTCATCGATGTTGAAGTCACTTGCAGAGGAAGAGAGCGGGCGCTGTGTTGCCGGTGTGCCGCAATTCATGTCATGGTCTGCAGTCCAATGACCGCCGTGGCCG
Source organism: Patescibacteria group bacterium (assembly GCA_021731295.1). Lineage (GTDB taxonomy): Bacteria > Patescibacteriota > Minisyncoccia > Phycocordibacterales > UBA2100 > UBA10103. Next base: position 24,754 of record JAKFXQ010000001.1, on the reverse strand, counting down.
TTTTGTGCGTTGCCATCGCCCCAAATGCGCGCCGGATAGCCGAGCTCTTGGAAGCCCACGCCGGCATGGAAGACACCAAAGCGGAAATTGACTTTGCCGGTGTTGCCAGTGAAAAGTTCTATGAAGGGTGCGGATGTCGCGACTGTCTTTGAATTGGGCAAGGTGCGTGCGTTCTGGCTCGCGTTCTCTCCAATCCACACAGTACCTGGCGGCGCATCGCCCGTGTCTTCATCTTTATGTTCGTGTTTCGGGGTATCGTTATCGGGCCCATCATCCGCCGCGACAGTACCTGGTTCTTCGGCATGTTCATCTGCCTTTAACCAATTTGCCGCGCTCCATCCGGTTACAGACGGATACGCAATTTTCCACCACACGTAGCCATCCGCGCTTTTCGGCCCATCTACAACGGAACCCCGAGTGTTCGGTTTGAGCACGGCGAGTAAGTCCCCGCTAACGCTGGGATTGCCACGCACTTTAAGCGTATCGGTCGTGCCGACTGTGTGGCCCACATGAAGGGCGTGGTCGTGACCACTCTTGTTTTCCGCCGCACTTCCGTTAAGTAGCACAGCGAGCCGTTCTTGCAGTGTCTTGATGAGTTTCTGTAGTAACGCAATCTGCCCCTGAGCGTCCGTCGATGTCGTTTCCGCCGCGACGGGTCGGGTATAGAGAAAGAGCCCGCTTACGAGAACGAGTCCTATTGCTAAAATTGCGGAACGTTTTGTAATCGAGGTTGGTATAGTTCGCATGAAGTTGTTCGTGTTGGTATGTCTCTGCAGACGAGAGACGGCCCGCATGCTTACACGGATGGTACGCAATTACTAGCCTGTGCCGTAGAGGAGACGCCACGTCAAGAGTCGTCACTAAAAGACCCGCCCGACGTCAGTGCCGGGCGGGTATCCTTTGTTGGATTCGATGGGCGCAGTTCAAGAGCCTCCGTGTCGTTCACACCAGACACCCGTGCCGGAAAGTACCGTCGCAGGCTGGTCGCAGTCAGGTTGCCGACAGAAGACAGCGACAATCTTACCTTTGTGTCCTGGCACGTACGCATCTCCATACTGACGACAGTGTCGGTCGGTACATCGATACCATCGCCCTTGTCCCATCTTGTACTTCCATCGGTGCGTGTGCGTATCGGTCATTTCGTCCTCTTCGCTCTGAAGATACTCGCCCCATCGCGTTATACCATGTCACTTATTCGAGAAGAGCGCGCGGGAGCCACGTCGCTAACTGACGAGATGCGAACCGTTCTGGTCCACCACGATGAATTGAGAATCCGAAAGAGGTTTGAGCGACACCTTGTCGGACCACTCCCGAATAATCGCCTCGTATCGCTGTGCATATTTCTCCTTCCCATAATGGGGAAGCACGACAAAATCGACGATACCGAGACCAACGTATGAATCCAGTGTTCCCGCCTGTTCTGAATTATCAAGCGCCATGACGGGCTCGATGGTGGGTCCCAGCAGAATTGAGCCAGCGCTGGAGCCTATATAGATTTTTCCTTCTGCTACGAGTTTCTTTACTGCCGTATCAAAACCACTCGCTCGTGCGTGCTTCAGAAGGTAAAACGAGTTACCACCGGAAACAAAGATGACAGCTTTCTCGCGAAGTTCAGCGTATATCAACTCGCTCGTTTTATTTTTGATATCGTAGTCCTCGACTGCTAGCCCAAGTTCCTGAAGCTTGAGGCGGTCAGCTTCCATCCAAGGTTTCGTGTCATAGACATCCGCCGCTGTAGGAATGAACGCGACCGTCGCGTGTTCAGGTATGTAACTCGCGACTTTGTCGCCGACGGCATTGAACAGTGAGGTGAGAAGTATTGTCATGCAGGGGCAGTATATCTTGGGCGGCACAGAACGTCAGCGTTATGTACCTCTCGCCATCCGAATCGTTTCTTTAATAAATGCATTCTTTCCGTCTGTGTACTTTTGTCTCTCGTGCGGAAATTGTTTGGCGAGACGTGTTTTCAGTTGGGCGTACTCCTTCGCTCGACGAGGATGCTGTATTAGGTAGTTGCGAAATAATGCATCACTGCACCATTTCGCACCCTTGTACCGCATGACGTGCAGATAGTGAGTACGGTTTGCATCAGGGCCTTTTGCAAAAAAAAGTTGGTGCTGGAACGAGCGATCAAAACTATAGCCCAGTTCGCGCAACGAGCTCGTGAGTTTGCTTGCATCCTTAAATCGCCTCACCCCTGCAGAAATATCGAGAATGGGTTTTGCAGAAAGACCCGGGACCGATGTACTGCCGATATGCTGTATATCCACGACGAGATTGCCAAGCTTGGTGAGCAGCCGGTTCCTTTCACGCTCAAACTCCGCGGCCCATTGCTTTGCATACGGATGCAGTTGTACAGACCCACGCTTGAGACCGAGTGCCTTAGATGACATGCGTCTTATTTTCGCCGTCCGATGGTTCAATCACAATTTGGGATTTGCAGGATGTTGCAGTGGTAGACATCTTCACCGAGTCCGTAGCCAGCGAAGATTGCGAAAAGAATCATCGTTATGCCTACCAATGCATTCACTGTGTAGAACTTCCGTTCGCTCACCAGGGGCAAGAGTGCAAACAATCCACCAATGCCGACGAGTGCGATGAGTACGAGTACGAGAATCTGTTCGCCCCCCGAGCTTTCTCCCGACGGGCGTATGAGGGAAAGGAAAAGGGGTGAGTGCATCGCGACCAGCACGTTTGCAATGAAAAAGGGGAGTGCGAAGGCAGTGCCGAGCAGAAGCGGGCGAGTACTCATCCACATGGGGTTAGTGTACACCTCGTGCCGCGGCCCAAAAAACAGAGCCGCCCCAGACGGGGCGGCCCATTGTGTCCTGCCGGCAGAAGCGTCACGACTGGTAGTTGATGTTCCAAGTCTCAATAGTCGTGAACTCTTGCGCGCCCTTCGCGATTAAGAAATTCGCGAAGTCTCGTGGTGTTCCGCCGCCCGCGGCGAACCAGCTGTCCTCTTCTTTCTGAAGGTCCATCACCTCTGGAACATCCAGATAGATTCTTTCCTGGATAGCACCAGTCCAAAGTGCACTGCTCTCTATGGCAACGATTCGCATGTCGATACCTCCGCTAGCGCTTCGCAGATTCGATAGTGCCAAAATGTGATGTCCGTGTCGAGCGAAATCGGCAGACATATCTTCGGAGTTCGAGTCCTGCCGAAAGGGAGCGCTAACGCAGAACGACCGCACATGTGTGCGGTCGTTCCGGCGTTGGCTCCCCACACAGGTCGTCAACTTTGGGTCTCCAAGCACCACAAGGGTTCTTTGGCGACTTTGTTAAGGTATTTTGGACGGGGACAGGTCACTTTGAGCCCTGGTATCTTAACAAAACTGCTTGACAGGCCTGATTCAGATAGGATAATGGGATAGTACAGTTAACATACTTACTCATTATGACTACATCAGAATTTGAACAGCTCGTCGAGCTTAACAAAAAAATGGAAGTGGTAATAGCTCTTCTCCTGCGTTCAGTGTCACGGGACACCGCGGGTCTTCCTCTTAAGGAGCAAATCGCGATTCTTGACGGTCTTGGTGTGCGCCCGGTTGAGATTGCGGCGATTGTTGGCAAGACCTCAGGCCATATTAATAAAGAACTGGTTGCTATAAGACGCGCTGCCAAAAAGTAAGGTATGAACGAAACCGAACTACTGAAAGAAATATCCCGAAAGTTAAGCGCACTCATCGCGTTGCAGTTAAAAGGTGACGAGAGTGTGCAGGACGGTGTGGCACGCCTTTCTCGCCTTGGACTTTCAACGGGAGAGATAGCCGAGATACTCGGCGCTACGCCGGGCACGGTCTCGGTTTTAAAAAGTCGCATTAAAAGTAAGAAAAAATAATTATGGCGAAGAATACTAAATCCACAGGTGACGCCCAGGAAGGAGACGTAGGTCTTCTTAAAAAACTCCTCATCCTGGAGCTTTTTAAGCTCGGCGTGCCACAGGCAGAGATCGGAAAGAAAGTGAAGATGAATACCGCAATGGTAAACGCCTTTCTAAAAGGCACTAAAAAACCACAATAATATATGGCAAAAATGAACGAACAAGGACAGGTGGAGCTTCTTGAGCAGATTAAGCGTCTTCTCGTCCTCGGACTGAATCATCAAGGGGTGCAGGGTAGACGTATTGCAGATGTGTTAGGGGTCGATCCTGCAATTGTGAGCCGTATCCTTTCCCCGAAGAAAGGCAAGAAATAACCATGGCCGACAAGCTCAATTCTGACATTTTGCGGATATTGAAGGAACGTACCGGGAAGACGCCGGAGAAAATCAGGCCGCGCCTCTCAGAACTTCGTCGAAAGCATAGCGGGCTAACACCAAACGCGGCAGCACAACTGTACGCAGAGAGCCATGGCACTTCCATCATGCCAAAACTCGACCCTGAAGATCGACGGTCTCTAGCTTCTGTCCAGACGATAACGCAGGTCAACAGCACAAAGAACGTGAAGATCGATAAGAGGACCCTCAACATCACCAATTCACCGATTCATAACCTTTCTTTCGGCGATCGGTCGACCGTCAACCAATCGGTCGTGAATCTCGATGCTTCTTTATCGGAGCTTTTTGAGAAAATTGAGAAAACGACGAGGCTCACGCCCGAGGCAAAGAGCGACTACAAATCAGACGTTGAGGCTCTCGCAAGTCAGATTGGAAAAACAAAGCCCAACCGCAACATTATTAGCGCGGCGTGGAAAACGATACAAGGTCTTGCCGATGTTCAGGGTTTTGCGCAGCTCATCACGCAACTCGCGCCGATGATTCACACACTGCTAGTCAACAAACCCTTCTAAGTCTTTTGTGTTCCGGAACTGACCCCGCCTGACGGGACCGGGTCAGTTCCACAAGATTAATCTGCTCCCCGGGTAGGACTCGAACCTACAGCCCCCTCGTTAACAGCGAGGTGCTCAACCATTGAGCTACCGGGGAATATGTTTACGTGCACCTTTCCGGCTTCTCGATTCGAGCAATGGATTCAACCATTGAGCCCTGCCTGCCGGCAGGCAGGTACCGAGGGAATAGCGTGTTGCCACGTGGCGGGATTATAGCCGACGGGGAATAGATTTCAATCCTCGCAGAGACATAACCACAGCACTCGTCAGGATGCCCACAAGGGCACCGCCGAGGATGTCGAATGGGTAGTGCACACCAGCCATAATCCGGGCAACGGAAATGGCGGCAGCAATGCCGAAAAAGGCGAGACCGAGGCGACGATCGACGTACATGAGGCCCATGGCGAGGGCGAAAAAGAAGGTCGCATGGCCAGACGGGAACGAATAGTCGGTCTGAAGGATGAGGGGGTCGAGATTAAGCGTCATGTACGGGCGCTCTCGGGCGACAATGAACTGTAGGACTTCGGTAATACCAAAACGGGCAACGAGCGCACCGCATACGGCCCAGACAATCCCCATGACGCGAGGGTCTTTGAGCCAAACGGCGCGCATGAGCCAGAGGGCACCGAGCGCGGCGAGAGCGAATGTTGCGTACATGCCAACGCCGACAATGAGCATGTCTCCGCCAGGGAGCATCCGGCCGATGTAGTAGAGGATGGCGGCCATCCCTGTGTCCCACTCCAAAAGAGCGTCCATCGGCACATTGTGCCATGGCGAAAGTGTCGTACGTGCTACTATGCACGTATACATATTCACCTAGAGCACCTCTATGTCTGAAAGCATTCCGTCTCGAAAAGAATTCGGCGATGACAGCATTCCGAAAATCCCGTCTCAAAAAGAATTCGGAGATGGTGACATCCCGACACATCAGAAATACGAGGCCGGCGGTTTTCCGCCTCGAACAGTATTTGGACTCCGTCAGACAGCCGGATCACCTGATGCGGGGAATGCCGAAACGTTTACTCCGGGCGCGGCGTATCTGTTGCGAAGTCTTAGCTCTAATCCCGCAATCAACCAGGCATTCGACAGCATCGTCGCCGTTCGTAAGGAAGCACTCGCCCGAAAGGACAGGACTGACTATGATCGAGTCCGCAACGGACCGAAAGTCCAGGTGATTATCGAAGCGGCAAAGGCGAAGCAGATGGCAGTCTCTGAAGAAGATGTCGAAACGGTCATCCAGCACATCATCAATACCGCGTGAAAGTAGCACTATCGTTGTTCACGTAACGCCTGATTCGCGGCGTGAACGCATAGAGTCGCGCGACGGCGTTTTCGACATATCCGTGAAAGAGCCGGCGCAGGACAATGCAGCAAACGAGCGCGTGCGCGAGCTACTCGCCGTGTACTTTGGCGTTGCGCCGAAAGCGGTGCGTTTCGTGAGTGGGGCGCGCTCCCGCAAAAAACGCTTCACCGTGATACGATGAATACATACCCAGTAACGATATTCCTATGGAACTCCGCACGAAAGCAACCAACTACAAAATCACTCCGGACATCGCGAGCTACCTCGACATCAAACTCACGGCGATAGAGAAAATGCTCGGCGCCGAGACAGCCGGAAAGACGCGCTGTGAAGTAGAAATTGGAAAAGCGAGCGGCAAGCACACCAGCGACTACATGTGGTACACGGAAATCCGCATCCTGACGACAGGCGGTAAGCCGCTGTATGCCCGTAACCACGCGGCTACCGTCAAAGCGTCTATTGACGACGTGCGCTCAGAAATCGAGCGACAAATTCGCAAAGAAAAGAAATCACGCACGACGGACAACAAGAAGAAGGGAAGAGAAGTGAAGCGTCGCATGCGCGGCTAGGTACAAATGGAAAGCGCCGACATCATATCGGCGCTTTTCGCTGTGGTCGTGGGGCGCTCGTCCGAAATCAGTGGACGGCGTGACGCGCGTTGTAGGGCGTCATGATCGTGGCTCGGCCGGTCTCCGTGACGACATCGACGACGAACTGGCCCTTCCGGCCGATGCGAATCGCCTCGACGGCGACAGGCTCTTGGTCGAAGACGGCGCGGACAACCTTGGTAACCTGTTTCTCGTTCGGGGCAGGCGTACTCATAGAACGCAACTCCTCTACGCGTGGTTGTGTGCTCCCCAGCACTACGTACAACCTGCCATAGATACGCGAAAAGTCAAGCGTTTCCGCGCTCAAATTCCGGATAACTCATCACCGATTTTCCTTCCGGCTTCACCGTATCGAGTATGAGCTTTCCGTGTTCAATGTGCGCGTCCACGATTTGTACGCGCATGCGCTTACCGGCGCGCTCCGCAAAGAAGAACGCACTTGGCCAGCCGTCGTAGGCGTGAATCTTCAGCAGGTTCGCACGAGCATCATCTGACAGGTTAATTTCGCCGTGCTCTTTCTCAAGAAAACTGCAGTACGTCGCGAGTTCATGATTCTGCTCACGAGCCTCGATGTCTTCCGTGAGCCACAACGGGACGACCGACGCCAGAAGCCGTGCGCCTTCGTTCGCGAGTAGCGCATCGAGCTCGCGTCCCTTCATCGGCCAAGGTTCCACCCTTATTTTCTTCTGCGAGATTATTGGTCCATGATCCATTTCAGCATCCATCTGCATGATGGTGACGCCGGTCTCCTGCATGTCGTGAAGAATTGCACTGCGAATCGGCGAAGGGCCTCGCAATAGCGGTAAGAGTGAGGGGTGCACATTCAAGACGCCGCGTTTGGGAATCGAAAGGAGCGCCGTCGGGAGAATCTTGCCGTACGAGGCGACAATAAAGAGGTCCCACTCGCTCGCGCGAAGTGTATCCAGAAATGCCGTATCAATCTTTTCCGGCTGGAGAACAGCGACGCCATGCTCGTGTGCCCACTGTTTTTCAGTCGGTGCAACCGGATTTTTCTTTCGGTCGAGCTTGTCTGCTCCGGCAACGATGAGTGCCGGGGTGATGCCAACTGCTTCGAGTTCAGCGAGAATGGGGCCGGCCAACGGGTCCGTGCCAAAGAAGGCAATGCGCGGGGACGTGTTCACGCCTGAGTTATAGCACGTTGAAGGTGCCCGTCGCAGGGTCCCAGAAAATGGCGCCGAGGAAAACAACGAATACCGTTATGACGATTGCCATATAGATGACCGAGCGGTCCTTAGAATGCTTTTCTTTTACGCCCGCGACGCCATTTATGGCATTCACCATCACCATATAGACGAGAGCGCTAAACAGGATTCCTGCAAGATATGCTCCCCACACAAAACTCGTGTCGGGGCCGATAGACGGTTCGATTCCTAACGGATGCGCGTTCCACATAAAGAAGAGCACCGAGCTATACACGACACTGAAGGCGAACTCGGCGGTAACAACGAACAGCACTTCTCGCCGATGTTTTGGCAGAAGCTTTTTCACGTGTGTGACGAGGTACAAGCCTCCACCGAGAAGAGCGAACGCCCATGCGGCGTCAATCGAGAAATACAAATCCGCCGCCGCACCTTCAGCAAGATTCTGCGCAAGATGAGCTAATGAGAGCGCGCCCCCGCCGATATAAAAGACCCACGCAAAAAGCTTGAGGGTCGAGAGATGGTTTTTAAACATCACTCCACGATAGCGCGACTACGATTCCGCGCCATCACTGTCTGTGGATTCGTCATCGAAAACTTCAGTTGCCTTGTCGATGTAGACGATGCCCTCGAGGTGGTCTATCTCGTGCTGAAAGATGTGAGCGAGAAGTCCGGAAGCGCCACGTTCTTTCACCGCTCCTGTTTCGTCGAGATAGCGCAAGCTGACTTTCTCCGCGCGTGGCACCATGCCCCATTTGCCGCGCACCGAGAGACAGCCTTCGTGCTTGTCTTTCTTCGTGCGAGACATCTTTTCAATAGAGGGGTTGATGTAGACCTGATCCATCGGAATAACCTCGCCGTCGGCGTCATCGTACGATGCTTTGCGCCTGCGCACTGCGTCGCCAGAAACGACGAACACGCGAAGTGATTCACCGACTTGCGGTGCGGCGAGTGCCACACCGTACTCTTCCTTTTCCAACAGTGCCTTCATTTCAGCAATAAGTGTCGTGAGGGCGGGGGAGCCAATCTCGTCCTCGCTCACCGTCCGCGCCTTTATACGGAGCGTCGGGTTGTCTTGTATCGGAATGATGGAACGCATAGCGAGCACTATAGCAAAGCAAATATGACAAAAAAGAAGGAGCCCTTTCTGCACACGGGGGGAATGCAGAGAAGGGCTCCAATGAGGTCGCCACCACGGATCTGTGTGCCGGGGGGAGGCCTACAGCCAGCGGGGGGTGCTGGTGGTGGCGACCTCTTGCCGAAGACCCCTTGCGGAGGTGCTCGGCACGAGGTGCCACGCGGCGCGCACTATACAACAGGTTATCGGAAGTTACAATAGCTGCGATGAAGCACATACAAGTCCACCTAAAGACCCCCCAACAGCGCGTTCGGGCGACCGAAAGGGGTGAGCTGATGGAGCATTTCTGCGAGCGTTTGAATGCGCAGCGCCTCCGCGACAACTACCCGCCAATCTCCATGGCGCACATGGGAAAAATACTCGAAGGCATACCGACCAAAGACCTCTACTACTTAAAACGTGTCTGCGGCGACTCAAAGAACTTCAGTAAAAAATTTTGGTGGGAGTTAAAGCCGCGAGATATCGAGGAGCCGAAGCGTTGACCCACATACGCAGTGGTGTCAGAGTGCCCGCGGGACCGCATGGGCGGTCACATAGGGAGTACAGACAAATGGTTTCGAAAGGTCTGACCTACAAAGACGCCGGCGTGGACTATGACCCGGTGGACGAGTTCAAGCGCTACGCGCAAGTCTGCGCGTACGCGACCAAGGGCAATGCCGTGCGCCTTGGCGTCGTGGACGTAACCGCGAGCCGTGGCGAAAGTGCCCACCTCATCGAGCTGCCTGACCGGTACCTCGCGTTCGTGGATGAAGGCCTCGGCACCAAGAACGTCGCGACGCGACGTCTCGCGTGGGGTGGCAAAGAGTATCTCTGGAGACACAACGCGTTCGACACGGTCGCGATGGCAGTGAACGACGTCATTACCTCTGGTGCGGCGCCCGTGAATGCCAGCATGCACCTGCAGGTCGCCGAATCCGACTGGTTCGCATTCCAGCCACGCTGGGTCGAACTCTGCACGGGTTGGCGGGCGGCCTGTGACGACGCGCGGATGATTTGGGGTCCCGGTGAGACGCCGGTACTTCGAGACATCATCGTGCCCGGTGAATGCTCGCTGTCGTGTGCGTGTGTCGGGCAGATATTCCCGAAGACGCGCAAAGTCAGCGGCGATGTCCAGCCCGGGCATCGCATTCTCTTCGCGCAGTCGAATGGCATTCACGCGAACGGGCTCACGCTCGCGCGCAAAATCGCCGAGAGACTGCCGAAGCGATACGACACGCCGGTTCCTGATACCAAGCTCACCTACGGCGAGGACATCTTGCGGCCAACGCGCATCTACGCGCGGCTCATCGAGAAGCTTCTCGACGAAGGTATTCGTATCTCGTATCTCGTGAACGTAACCGGTCACGGCTGGCGCAAGCTCATGCGTCTGGAGAAGGCGTTCACGTATGTCTTGGAACGCCTGCCTCCCGAGCAACCAATCTTCCGCATGATGCAAGAAGCGGGAAAGATTGAAACGCGCGAGATGTACCAGACGTTCAACATGGGCGCGGGCTTTGCCATCTTCGTGCATCCGGACGATGCAGAGAAAGCTATCGCGCTCGGCTTCCAGACCGGCGACAAGCTCATGGATGCGGGTTACGTGGAGACGGGCCGCAAGCGCGTCGTCATTTCGCCACTAGGACTCGAGTTCGCTGGCGAGACAATGAGTATTCGCTAGCACGCGTCCGCCGGAAAATATTGACGAGTGCACACAAATGACACGGGGCGCCCAAGAGGCGCCCCGTTTGTTTGTCAAAGGCAGGTCTGTGGATACAATGCGCAGGTGTCATTCTTTACTCCAAAGCTCGGCATCGACTTAGGCACAACGACAGTATTGGTATATGTTCCCGGCCGCGGCATCGTCTTGAACGAACCATCCGTCGTCGCCGTCTCCGACGACAACAAAATCCTTGCCATCGGGAATGAGGCGAAAGAGATGATTGGCCGCACACCCGATGAAATAAAAGCGTATCGCCCGATGAAAGACGGCGTCATTGCAAACTATCGCGTTACGGAAGCCATGCTGCGCTATTTCATGCGCAAAGCGCTGGGGAGATACAACATTTTCAGACCAGAAGTCATGGTGTCCGTTCCAGCCGGCGTTTCTTCAACAGAACGTCGCGCCGTTGTAGAAGCTGCAACAAAGGCAGGTGCCAGACAGGCATACGTCGTCAAAGAGCCGATTCTTGCCGCGATTGGCGCTGGCATCCCCATTCACGAGGCGCGCGGACACATGATTGTAGACATTGGTGGCGGCACGACGGACGTCGCCGTCATTTCGCTCGGCGGCATTGTGGCATCTACCTCGGTGAAGTGTGCGGGGAATAGAGTGGACCATGCGATAGCTGACTATATAAAGAAAACATTCAATCTAGCGGTCGGCGACAAGATGGCCGAACGTATCAAAATCACCATCGGTTCTGCCGTGCCAGTCGAGGAAGAGCTCACGATGACCGTGAAGGGGCGTGACTATCTGACCGGTCTTCCTCGCTCTATCGAGCTCGGTACGAACGAAGCTGTGCGGGCCGTCGCCAAGGAACTGCGCGTCATGGTGCAGGCGGTCAAAGACGTGCTCCAAGAGACGCCACCAGAACTAGCCTCTGACATCATTGATAACGGCATCATCATGACGGGCGGCACGTCCCAGCTGCGCAATTTCCCTGAACTCATCTTTCGTCGCACAGGCGTAAAGGCCCAGCTCGCGGCAGACGCACAGTACTGTGTGGTAAAGGGAACCGGCGAGGCCCTCAAACATCTCGACGTCTACAAGAAGGCAATCATGAGTAAGCGGTAGTGTGTATAACTGTTTCCGAAGAGGTAGCTTCTCTGTATCATGGAGGTACGGGCGTGCGCCCACTTACCGATAACGATTAACTATGGTTGAAGCGACACCCAAAGTATCTGAACTGAAGGATGAGTCTAAACAACTTGGTTTAGACAGCAAGCCAGGAAAGCGATGGGCCAACGATTTGCTTTCGGGGCTCGACGCACGCATGGGTGCGGCAGCGAAGGGGTACAGAGAGACCACGAAGGCGGCATCGGTTACAGAAGCTGACCTTGCCGTTCTCAAATCTCGTGCAGACGAGACGAATGGAAGGCTGGACGGCCTAGAAGATGGACGGGGGCCCCTACAAGAACGACTCGAAAAGTTGCAAGACCCAGAAAATCAATGGAAGAGACTGCCGTTCTCAGATCGCATCAACGAGATGCGCATCAGGCGCGCTTCCCGCCACCTAAGTAAGCACGACGCATCAATGACCGCGGCGCGCGACGGCGCCTTTGCCGCCACTAATGCATACGAGACCGTAAGCAAACAACGAGACGAACTCGACAGACGTCGATTAATGCACTCGGAATCAATGACAAAGGCTATGGAGAGTACGCTGAAGGTTGTGGATGAGCGGCTGCGACCAGTCAACGAGCATATTGAAAAACTAGAGACGGTCATGAAAGATCACGAGATCCGTACGAATACCGCTGCCGAAAAAATGGCTCGATTGCAGCAAATGCGTCGCGGCATCACAACGAAGGAGGACATGGACCGTTACGAGCGTGTCCGCAAAACATTCGAAGACCAGACGAAAGACTCAAAGAAAGCCATCAAGGCCCTCATGGTGCAACTCGAGTCTGCATACGCTCACCGCGAACGAATCGAGGCTGATAGGGCCATAGTGAAAACGGGTATTGACCGAGTTGCGTCGCAGTACGCGGGAATGGTGCGTCGTCCAGACAATGCACCAACACCGCCGCCAGTTGATGCTTTGCCGGGCAGTACTCGCGCACCTGCCTCCCCATCTTCGGCTGTCGAAACTGGTCGCGCCTCGCGCGATGTCGAGTCAATCATAGCTGAACTACTTCCAGAGACTCCAGTCGGAGCTGACGACATTGCCAAAGTACTCACGGAGCGCATGGACGATGGAGGTTCCATGGAGGGTGTAAATCTCTTGCAGGATCTTACGGACAATGGTATTGCCGATCCTGGTACGGACTCCGTTAAGTGGCGGGCGGCACTCAAAGAGTTATGTGAGAAATTGCCCGCGTTTCGAGACCGCATCAAGGATCTGCGGGGGGCACAGGAGGAGGTGGCATTTCTTGACGGCGTCGTAGACAGTGCGATTTATAAGAAGCTCTAATAGCTAGCGTATGGATACCGAAAACGATTTGAAGGAAATGGAAGCGCTGGCCGACGAGGTCGCAAGCGCTACGCAGACACTTCGCGAAGAAGGGACGAAAACGCTCGAAGCACTCTACGCAGAATTCAGAGCAATTGACGCGGAGCTTGAAGGTTTGCCACAGAAACTCGAACAACCGTTGCTTGCGTAACGGCGTTCTTAACGCCCCTTTAGTTTTTCGATATCCTGCGCGAGTTGGCGCAGGGTTGCTTCGATGCCGGTGAGCATCTGGCGCTGTTCGCTTTTTCGCTTCTCGTCCTCCGTCTCGCTTTCCTCAAGCTCCTCGACGTCTTCAGACATCTCGTCCACGTCTTCTTGAATCTCATCGACGTCTTTCTGAATCTCATCCACGTCTTTCTGGATTTCTTCGACGTCTTCCGTCATCTCTTCGACGTCTTCCTGGATCTCGCCGATATCCTCCTCGACTGCGGCGATAACCTGACTTTGGAAGTTGATAGTCATCTGGATAAAGATGGCGAGGTAGATTGCTTCCAGTGACACGATAGTTGTCAGCACAAGAAGCATGCGGTCAAATTCGACGACGCCTTCGTACGCAATAAAGAAACTGCCGGCGAACAGTATTGTGTGAAAGATGATGGATGCCGGGGAGCCGACCGCACGGGTAACGGAGAGCGCCATTTTTTGAACTGAATCTGGGGATCGCATGCCGGTATTCTAGCATCGCGTACGAACGAACGAGTATACTGTCGCCATGCGTGTGATTCCTGGCTTCTCATATCTGATTGCTGGCGGGGCAGACATCCTTCCGGAACTGCGAACGATTCTAGAGAAGGAAGGCGTGATTTCGCACGGAAGTGTGGATGTATTTGTTCACGAGTATCGCCAGTTCAAGATTGCGGACGCCCGAGCGCTCCGAGAGCGCGCGGATCTGCGCGCCATGGGCGGACGTGGCCGGGTATTCATTGTGGTATCTGCGACCTTTTATGCTGACGCGCAAAATGCGCTCTTGAAAACACTTGAAGAACCGCGCGCGGGCGCCACATTCTTCTTCATAGTGCCGTCGCCGGAGACACTCTTGCCGACGCTGCGCTCACGTCTGCAGACACTCGCGCTTGGCGGCGAGCGCGACCTGAGAGACGCGCGAGCCTTCCTCAAAGCAACACCCGAAGCGCGAATCGAACTACTCAAACCTTTGTACACTCATGACGAAGACGATGAGCGCGACATACGTGCCGCTACAGATCTCTTGCAGGGCATAGAGGTCGTACTCTCTGACACGGTGAACAATCCGGCCGCGCGCGATGGTATCCGCGCCATCTATCGTGCACGTCGGTATCTTGCGGACAAAGGCGCACTCCTCAAGCCACTCTTGGAACAGGTGGCGCTTCTCGCGCCACGCATGTAATATTCTTTGTATGGCATACGATTTCAAATCATTTGAAGCACAACTGAAAGGTGTAGAGGAATGGCTTTCGCGCGAGTACAAGGCATTGCGCACAGGTCGCGCGAATCCGGCCATTTTGGATAACGTGCAGGTCTCCGCATACGGCTCACTGCAGCCCTTGAAGCACGTCGCATCCATTTCTGTGGAAGATGCGCGCTCCATTCGCGTGCAGCCGTTTGACGCGAGTCTCATTAAAGATATTGAGCGCGCGCTTGTCGCTGCAGATTTAGGACTCGGTACCGTGCCGGACCAATCTGGTATTCGTCTTTCATTTCCTGATTTAACGACAGAGCGCCGACAGGAGATGGTGAAGCAGGCTAAAGGAATACTTGAAGAGGCGCGTACGCGCGTACGACAAGAACGCGATGAATGCTGGAAAGATATTCAAGACAAAGAGAAAGAAGGGGAGATGAGCGAGGACGATAAGTTTCGCGGCAAAGAAGATATGCAAAAGCGTGTGGACGCCGCAAACGATTCGCTTGAGAAACTTTTTGAGAAAAAGGAGACAGAGATGATGTCGTAAAAGCAAAGAGGCCACCGATAGTCTGGTGGCCCCTCCGAAACTCGGAACGTACGAGTCTCTACTTCTTACGGCAGCGCGACGACCAGGGTCGCAACGCGGCGATGGGGGTACTTCCTGGCAACGTACTCTTGCAGTCTCTGGTCTTTCTCGACCGCCCAACCGATGGCTTCGGCAGCGCCTTTGGCGCCGCAGTACCACGCGACCGGGTTAATGGCCGCCGGAACCATGCTTCCTGTTTTGCAGAAGGCATATTCCGCCGCTTCGTCGCGCTCCCGTGTCAGTTTGGCCAACACGGGGTCGTCGATTTGGGCGTACTGCGCGTGACCGCAGCCGGCAAGGGTGGCGGCGAGAGCAAGAGCGATAATCGTCTTCATTGGACCTATCCCCTCATGTAGTGAACACGGCTCAAGGCCGATGGCGGCAAATTACCACAAATATTGACATAAGTCAAATAGCAGGATACACGCCCGAGCTCCGAATATCGGCTATACCCGTCTCATAGGCCTTGCCGCTATCTCACGGGGTATACTAAAGACCCTATGACAGCCCTCCTTGTGGTCGGGATTTTGGTGTTCCTTATAGTAGTCCATGAGCTGGGGCATTTCTTCGTCGCCAAACTCTTTAAGGTGAAGGTTGAGGAATTCGGTATCGGATACCCACCGCGGGCCTTCCGTCTCGCCGTCATCAAAGGTACCGAGTACACCCTGAACTGGATTCCGTTTGGCGGATTCGTGCGCCTCCTCGGTGAGAACGCTGACGCGCCAAAAGAGAAGGGCAGTTTCGCCCAAGCGCCGCGCTATGTGCAGGCGCTCATTCTTGTCGCCGGAGTAACCATGAACCTTGTCGCTGGCTGGGCGCTCTTTGCGGGCGCACTGTACGCCGGCATCCCTCACGCGGTTTCCCCAGAAGACTCGCAGGGTCAGGCGCGTCTGGTGGTTTCCGCAGTCATCCCCGGTTCACCCGCGGGCTCTTCCGACATCATTCCCGGCGATGAGATATTGTCCGTGAAAGACGCAGATACGGACGAAGAAGTATTGCTTACTCCAGAAGCGGTGATTGATTTCGTGAGCGCGCGCGGCGGCAAGGCAATTGAAGTACGCACGCTTCGCGGAGCGGCAGAACTAGAGACGACAATTTATCCAGCGCACTCGGTCATTGCCGCCGAAGCAAGTAGGCCAGCAGTCGGTCTGGGACTCGTCCTCGTGGAGAACGACCCATTGCCACTCGGCAAAGCAATGTCAATCGCGTTCCCGATGGCCATTGATAAATTGTTCGTCGTGTTCGATGGACTCGCCAACATTCTCAAGAATGCACTGCAGGGCGCGCCCGCACTTGAAGGCATCGTCGGGCCCGTTGGGTTAGTCGGTGTCGTTGGTGAAGCGTCGCAACATGGCATCGGCACCATACTCGCCCTTGCCGGATTCATTTCCATCAACTTAGTCATCGTCAATCTTATTCCGATACCCGCGCTCGATGGCGGGAGACTCTTCCTCCTCGCGCTCGAATCCATCATCCGCCGCGATGCGCCACGCATCGCCGTCGCTACTCTGAATACGGTAGGCATTGTCGCGATTATCGTCCTTATGGTTACCGTAACGTACAACGATATCGTACGACTGTTCACCTAGTTTCCGCGCAACGACGCCGATTTTGACCGAGGTGTTGTTTCCGGTATCATGGCGCAATGCGGCAATCGCACCTCTTCACGAAAACGCAGAAGTCCGCACCGAAAGACGAGGTAGCGAAAAATGCTCAACTCCTGATTCGTGCCGGCTTTGTGCACAAAGAAATGGCTGGTGTCTACGCGTATCTCCCTTTGGGGCTACGTGTCCTCGATCGTGTGAAGCAGGTGGTCCGCGAAGAAATGGACGCGCTTGGGAGCCAAGAACTCATCATGACGTCCTTGCAGCGCAAAGAGCTGTGGGCGCGCACTGACCGTTGGAGTGATAAGAAAGTAGATATCTGGTTCAAGTCAGAATTGAAAGCGGGAGGGGACGTGGGCCTTGCATGGAGTCACGAAGAGCCGATTGGCGACATGATGCGCGCATACATTTCAAGTTATAAAGATTTGCCCACATGCGTGTATCAGTTTCAGACAAAGTTGCGTAACGAAATGCGTGCAAAAAGCGGCATCATGCGTGGACGCGAATTCGTCATGAAGGATGCGTACTCGTTCGCAGCGGGCGAAGAGGACCACGACAAAATGTACGAGGGTATGAAGCAGGCGTACATGAAAGTGTTCAAGCGACTCGGCATTGGCGACGATACGTTCGTTACATTCGCCTCTGGCGGTGCATTCACCCAGTTCAGTCACGAGTTTCAGACTGTCTGTGAGGCAGGCGAGGATGTCTGCTACATCAACCGAGAAAAGGGCATCGCCATCAATCAAGAAGTCATGAACGATGACACACTGAAGGAACTCAAGGTCAAGAAGAGTGATTTGGAAGAAGTGAAGACCGCAGAAGTCGGCAACATCTTTAATTTCGGGCGCCAGAAAGCAGAGGACATCGGACTGACCTATAAAGACGAGACCGGCGCATCTATTCCGGTCTGGATGGGGTCCTATGGCATCGGCGTAACGCGACTCATTGGTGTTCTTGCGGAGAAATTCGGCACTTCCGACGGCATGCTCTGGCCGCGTTCAGTGTCGCCGTTTCAGGCACATCTGGTTTCGCTTGCGGGCGGGAACCGCGACCTCATTGCGGAAGCAGACCGTATCTACGACCTCCTGAAAGAAAACGGCATAGACACCCTCTACGATGATCGCGACGTTCGTGCTGGAGAAAAGTTTGCTGACGCCGATTTAATCGGCATCCCGATGCGGCTCGTCGTTTCAGAGAAGACCGTTGCGGCAGGTAGTGTGGAAGTAACCAACCGCGACAACGGTGCGTCCCAACTTATTCCTGAGAGTCAGCTCATCGAGCGCGTTCGATAACGGTATGAGTGGTGCGCGCGCATTAAAGGACAGGATGTTCGGAGTCTTTTCTAACGACATCGGCATTGATTTGGGTACGGCGAATACGCTCGTCCATGTAAAAGGGCGCGGCGTCGTCATCAACGAACCATCTATCGTTGCGGTGAATCAGAAGACTGGCCAAGTGGTCGCGGTTGGTGCACAGGCGAAAGAAATGCTTGGACGCACACCGGCGCACATCACCGCTGTGCAGCCTGTCGTGGACGGTGTCATTTCTGATTTCGAAATCACCTCGGAAATGCTCTCGTACCTCATCACCAAGGCACAGGCAGGACGCTCGAAGCTCCTGGGACCACGCGTCGTGGTCGGCGTGCCTTCGGGCATTACGTCCGTCGAAGTGCGTGCGGTGCGTGACGCGGCCAAAGCTGCGGGCGCGCGCGAAGTGCACGTAGTGGAAGAGCCCATGGCCGCGGCCATCGGCATTGAACTGCCGGTCCACGCACCGCAGGGAAGCATGGTCGTCGATATTGGCGGCGGCACCACAGACATTGGGGTCATTTCACTCGGGGGTCTTGTCACCTCACGCAACGTGAAAATTGCCGGCGACCGTTTTAACGCTGACATCATTTCTTATATCCGAAACGAATCGAAGATGCTCATCGGGGAGAAGACGGCGGAGGAGGTAAAAATCGCCATTGCGTCCATTCTGCGCACCGGCGAACGACTGGAGTATGTCGCGCGCGGCCGCGATCTTGTCACCGGACTTCCGCGCGAAATACTCGTAACGGACGAAGATATTCGCAATGCCATCGGACACTCGGTAGACGAACTGGTTGAGGCAATAAAAGAAGTATTGGAAACGGCGCCTCCGGAAATACTCGCGGACATCATGCAACAAGGGATACATCTTGCGGGCGGTGGTGCGCTCATTCGCGGTCTACCTGAATTCCTCGTGGCGGCACTCGGTGTACCCGTGCATGTGGCGAACGACCCGTTGACGGCCGTGGTGCGCGGCACCGGAATCATTCTTGAGAATCTTGAAGCCTATAACGAGGCACTCGTGAAGAACGACGATGAACTGGTCCCGACGGAGTAGTGATAGGGAGAGCTCGTCCTTGAAGCGGGCGTTATTCTTCACGATTATTGTTGTCGCCGTCGGCATGATAGACGTGGGACTTGGTGGTCAACTGCGGTCATTTGCACGCGACGCGTTGACGCCGTTTGCCAACTCGATGACCACCGCGTGGCGCTCGTTCCTCACCTTTTCGGATCTCTCCACGCGCGTTGACTTGCTCGAACGTGTGCAGGTTGCGGAAGATGAAGCGGCGCGCCTGAAAGAGCGCGACGCGCTGTTCCAGTTTCTCGCACGAGAGAACGCGGAATTGAGAGACATTGCACGTGTCGCCGGAACCGTGGATAGCGTCACGGCACCAATTGCATCGTCCTTCCGTGCCTCGCCATATGGGACATTCGTTGTTGCCGCCGGCTGGCAGAGTGGAGTGGAAGAAGGTGCGTTGGTGCTCTCGTCGGAAGGATTCGTTCTCGGCACCATCGCGGATGTCGGATTGCGCACGGCGACCGTGCGCTTTGTGTTTGCGCCAGAAGCCCGCGTGGAGGCGACGTCGGACGCGAACGCATTTACGCTCATCGGGCAAGGACTCACCACGGCAACAGCGCGCGTTCCGGTAGAGACGCCACTCGTTATCGGTGCGCCCGTCTACATTCCATCACTCAACAGTCTGCCCGCAGGCATCATCACGCATATCGCATCCACGACGGCGAGTGTGTACGCGGACATTTATGTAACCCTACCCACCAGCCTGAATTCAATTCGCCACATACGCATCGTGCCGCGCGATCTGCCGACGATACCCGAATGATATGCGCGGGTTTATTTTTCTCGCCACGCTTCTCTGTGCGCTGTTTGGTCCGTGGTGGGGAGTGCTCATCGGCGCAACGGCAGTATCTCTGCGTTACCGTGCGTACGAGATGCTGCTTGTTGGTGCCATAGCGGATGTGTTGTGGCTTCCGAACAGTTTGGCGTGGGGCATGCCACTCATGCTCTACGCGACCATCGCCATCATATGGATACTCGAACCGGTGCGCAGAGAGCTTTTCATCACTGATGGGTTAGGATAGAAACATGTGGCGAAAACGACGTATTGTAGAGATACAACCTGACGAGATTTTCCTCGATTCATCGAATCTCCCGAGTCTGGATTCTGCACGCCTCGAGGGCAGGATGGAGCGGCCTATCGCGAGTGGCCCACTCATCGGCATCGGCGTTGTGTTCATGATATGCCTCCTGTTCTTCGTGGGGCGGGCCTTCTCACTGCAGGTCGTCGAAGGTGAAACGTACGCACAGATATCGCGTGAGAATCGTCTCGCGCGTGAAGTCGTCTTTGCTCCGCGCGGACGCATTCTAGATAGAAATGGTGTGCCTATCGCGTGGAATGATGCGCAGACGGCGTCAACAACGGATGAAGTTGTAGAAACGTTCCCGCGGCGGCGCTACATCGGCGCCGGGCTTGCGCACGTCCTCGGGTTCGTGCGCTATCCCTCAAAAGACGACAAAGGCATTTGGTGGAATGAAGAGTACGAAGGTGTCTCGGGAGCAGAGCTCGTGTATGACCACGAATTGCGTGGCGAGAATGGCTCTGTGCTCGTCGAGCGCGATGCCCGCGGTGAAATTCAGCGCGAACACATCGTCATTCCGGCAAAAGAGGGCACAGACATTACGCTAGCTGTGGACGCGAAGATACAGCAGAAGCTGCACGAAGTCTTGAGCGCGCATGCATCGAACAATAACTTCCGGGGTGGTGCGGCTGTCATCATGGATGTGCGTACTGGTGAGCTACTGGCACTCACGAGTTTCCCCGAGTACGACAACTACGCATTTAGTGAAGGTGATTCCGCGCTGATTGATGCGGCTAATACCGACCCGTTCACGCCGCTTCTCAATCGCGCGGTGGCAGGACTCTACACGCCCGGTTCTATCGTGAAGCCGATTTTTGCCGTTGCGGCGCTGCAAGAGGGCATCATCAGTCCTCAGAAAGAGATTCTTTCGACGGGCGCTCTTACCGTGCCTAATCCGTACAATCCCAGTCGCCCGTCCGTGTTCCGAGACTGGCGCGCACACGGGTATACCGACATGCGTCGCGCGATTGCGGTTTCTTCTGACGTCTATTTCTATACTATCGGCGGTGGCTTTGGTGGTCAGGCGGGACTCGGCATTACGCGTATAGATGACTACGCACGACGCTTTGGTCTTGGTAGTCTGTCTGGCGTTGCGCTCGGCGGCGAGCAGGCCGGAGTGATTCCAACGCCGGAGTGGAAGGCGGAGATGTTCGACGGGGATGAATGGAGACTCGGCGATACGTTCATCACCGCCATCGGTCAGTTCGGATTTCAGATAACACCGCTTCAGGCCGTTCGCTTTACCGCTGGATTGGCCGGTGGACAGCTGCTCACGCCGCGTCTCACCACAGGACCCGCGATAGCGTCCCCAATAGGTATAGACGAGGCGCATTTGGAGGTTGCGCGCGAAGGCATGCGTGCGGCGGTGGTGGAGGGCGGTACAGCGGCAGCTCTGAATCTCTCTGGGATGGAAATAGCGGCGAAGACCGGAACGGCAGAAGTCGGCGAGCGCAACCAGTTTATGAATTCTTGGGTCATTGGATTCTGGCCGGCCTCTAGTCCGAAGTATGCGTTTGCTGTCGTTTTGGAGAGGGCGCCTGCAGGGACGCTTTCAGGCGCATCGCCAGGAATGAGGCCGTTTTTTGACTGGCTCGTACGGGAAGCGCCGCAGTATGCCGAGTAGGCCTTTGCTTTTCGGTGTTTGCCGTATACAATGACCCCGCTACTCATTTTTTGACTATGATTGCAGACGAAAACAACTATCTCACCCAAGAGAAGTTCGACGAGCTTACTGAAGAGCTCAAACACATGAAGACCGCCCGCCGTCGCGAGATTGCGGAGCAGCTTGAATACGCACGCTCACTCGGGGATTTGTCCGAGAATGCGGAGTATGAAGAGGCTCGCAATTTGCAGGCCGCAACTGAAGACCGTATCCGCGTCATCGAGGAACAGCTGGCACACGCCCGCATCATCGAGCACGAGAAAGGGAAGGGTAACGCCGTGAATCTCGGTAGTGTCGTCACCATTCAGAAAATCGGCGAGAAGGACGAACATATCTATGAAATTGTCGGTAGCGCTGAAGCGAACATGCAGGAGCGCAAGATTTCTCACCTCTCCCCATTGGGCGCCGCGCTCATGGGCAAGAAGAAGGGCGATCAGTTTACATTCAACACTCCAAAGGGCGCACAGAAGTACAAAATCGTCACGCTCAAGTAGGGGTTTGAGATGCGCGCATAGCTCAGTTGGTTAGAGCATTCGATTCACATTCGAAAGGCCCCAGGTTCGAGTCCTGGTGCGCGCACCCTGTTAGATTCGTTCGTGCATGAGAACGGTATTCTGGCTCTACTGCTTGACAAATGCACAGAACGGGGTATAAATTACTTGTCACCAGAGCCTCTGGTAGCCCCTGACCACGAGGGACTCGTGGATGAAGTACCTACAAAAGGAGAGCATCATGGACGAGAAGCGCAGGGGCGAGATCGCGCTCAAGCTCATCGAGTCTCAGATGATGAAGAAGCAACTACCGGCGGCGTCCGATTTCAATCGGGAGCTCGGAAATGCTGCTAAAGATATCGGCGAGGACGCCGAGACGCTGAAGCAGTTCTACGAGTTTCTTCTCCCGAAAGTCATCGGTCGGATGCTCGGCCGGAGGAGCGTCTCTCTCGCTACCTCAGACTAACGGAAGCTAAGGTGAGGGCCTTGTCCCTCCTAAACGGGTAATTGCACCTCCTCGCAAGAGTAAGGGCAGAACAAGAACCGTTTCCTCGCTTCCGACGCCCCGCGCCGCCTTCACAGGTTGCGCGGGGTTGTTTTTCACTACGAATTTTTTCTGCTAGCATTCTGGACACGTCGAAAGACGAGCGGGCTGTAGTATAGTGGTAGTACGCAAGCATGGGGTGCTTGTAGACCGGGTTCGATTCCCGGCAGCCCGATAGAAAACGCCAACACCATGCCGCTCCCTCCCTTGGATGACACCAACTATGTGTGGTTCCGAAAGACCATAGACGGTCTTCTGTGGATGCCAGTTACTGTTGAAGGACGCATTGTCGTCGCTATTTGGATACTCGCGAACATCTGGAATCTGCGCAAACAGCTCCTTCTTGATACGATGACGGGGGACGCGTGGATTGACGTCGGCTTTTTCACCGTCATCTCCACACTCATTCTCCTTGGAATCATCCATCTCACAAAAGGTCGTCGGTGGGACTAACCATAGTTTCGGATTTTGTGGACCTAGCGAGAATCGAACTCGCCTCCAATGCGAATGATCGTGCTACTAGCTGCAATACATGCTCGTTGTGGACCTAGCGAGAATCGAACTCGCGCCTCATCAATGCGAATGATGCGTCGTACCACTAGACTATAGGCCCGCCGTGGTGCGAAAAGAGTATACCAAGGACAGTGGTGCGTCTATGAGAATCGCCGCGCATGCTTCGCGAAAGAGCAGCATATTTCATATTTGACAGACAAGACAAATCTTTGCACTATCCGTGCGGCTAGCACCAGGCTAGTGGCATGCAGCAGGGGAGTCCCTACATGGCACGCAAGACAATAGCTTCGCTCGAGGCAGATCTCGCGACCTTTAAGGAAAGAACGGCGCGCGAGACCAACGTGCTCAATCAGGAGCTCAGACATACGCAGACGAAGTGGAGCGACGAGAGGGATAAGCGGCACCAGCTGGAGAACGACGTCGCCCGACTGACACGCGAACGTGATAGCGCTGCTGGTGAGAATTCTGTGCTCAAGGGCCGCATCAGCGGCCTTGAGTACGCACTGGAGCAGTTCCTGGCAGCACACAAAGACGTCGTCAACTATGTAACCGACCGCGTCTGACGACCGTCTCGAACATCAACAAGAAAGGGCCGCGCTTCACGTGCGGCCCTTTTGCTTTCGTCTCCGAACGAACTCCGCGTGCTACTTCTTGTACACGCAGCTGAAGTTGTACTGCTTCATGCGGTGTCGATAGAGCACTCGCGCCAAGTCGCAGCAGTACGATTGCGAAAGCGTGCGTGAGGGCGATGGCTTGGCACCGACAGCTTCAAGCTGGTCTTGCAGGTGCGTCACGCTGCGTGGCGTGATGAGCGACACGAGTATGACACCCTGGTCAGTGAAGCCGATGGTGCGAAAGAGCTCACATGCCGCTTCCAGTCCCACATACACCGCTTGATTCAGGACATCAATCATCATTCCTTCCAGAGCACGGGACGACGAAGGAGGTGTAACCTGAAAGTTGCCCTGCGGAACAGCCTTGCCCGTTGTGCACACCACGCTGTTCCGAAGAGCAGGACGCGGCTTTTTTGCGAAGAGTGTGAGAACTCCTCGCGCCTCCTCCTGCTCGACATGGCTTGGCAACCTGCCGATGAGTAGACGTACTTTCTCGTGCCGACCCTGTTCGGCCTGTGCCCAAATTTCCCGCCACGTGGCGAGTCGTTGGAGCATTTCCTGCGGAACGCTCGTCCGCGCAGAGTCTGTCCAAGGTGTTGGGGCAGGCTCATGACGGCGACCCATCAGGGGTTCAGACTCGATAGACTTCGACGAAACGGTACTGGTATTCCGCATTCCACCCTCCTGCGGCTGGCTTCCACT